>NZ_JBMBWH010000004.1:0-288615 GCF_048606435.1 Knoellia terrae
CAGACGGTGTCGACCGCCTCCGGTCGCAGGTGCGGGCGCAGCAGCCGCATCTCCTTCAGCGCGGCCTGGGCGGTCCCGACGCCGACCCGCCCGGAGAACACGGCGTCCCGCAGGATGGTGTGGCGGGTGTCGCGGCACGCCTGCGCGACCTGGACCAGCCGGGACGCCCCGGCCACGGCGTACCGGCGATGATGGGCCGCGACCCACTCCCGCGCCGACACCGGCGGGCACTGCAGCGCCGGCTCACCGCGCTCGAGCGCCTCGACCGTGACCGCGACCTCGGCGCCCTCCCCGACCGCGGACAGCTCACCCAGGGCCTGCATCCCCTCGGCCAGCTCCGCCCCCGAGGCCTGCCACACCACCGACGGCATCACCGCCGCGGCCTCCCGCGCTGCACGCAACCGCTGCACGCACTCCGCGTAGCTCAGCACCGTCGCCGTCCCCATGCAGCAGACACTACGGACCACCACCGACAGTGCATACCGACGCAAACCGGTTCCGCTGCAAGCCTATTCGCTTCAGCGCATCGTTCCGCACCCTCCAGTCCCATGCGGCTCAGACGTTGCGCTTGGGGTGGGAACCTCTCACCGAAAACGGATGGTCATGCATCCGTCCGGGCTGGTCGCACCAAGGGTTCGCCGACGACGTCTCCGCCGTCAGGTACGGATGCGCCGGCCCGCGAGGACGACGAGGCCGGCGACGAGGGCCGTGCCGACCCACATCGTGACGAAGACGGGCAGGTCCTCGCCGGCGCGGGTGTGCAGAGCGGCGAACACGGCCCCGGTGGCCGCGATGCCGATCACCGACCCCAGGACGTCCGACAGCTGGAGGGACGACGACGCCGCTCCGTGGTCGGCGGGCGCGGTCAAGGAGAGCGCGAGCACGGACAGGCTGGCCGTCCCCAGCCCCATCCCGAGCCCGGCCACCGCGAGAGCCCCGGCCGTGAGCCACGGCCACCACTCGAAGTGGGTCACCGCGACGACTCCGAGCAAACCCAACGCCAAGGACGCCCCGCCCAGGCTGACGAGGCGGTCCCTCGACCCGGCGAAGCGGTCGCGACCCTGCACCCACGACCCGAGCGACCAGCCGATCGACCCGACCGCGAGCACCGTCCCCGCCCGCGCGAGCGTGAAGCCCCGCTCGCCGGTCAGCATGAGGGGGACGTACGTGATCGTCCCGAAGAACGCGCAGGGAAGGAAGAAGCGGCTGACCATCACGGAAGGCAGCCCACGGCGCATCGTGAAGGTGCCGCGCGGAAGCAGGAGCGGCGCGCAGATCGCCATGCCGAGGAGTCCGAGCAGGCCGGCGACCGTGCGGATGGACCAGGCGATCTCGAGCTTGTGGGTGCCCCACTGCATGACGCCGGCCGAGACGGCGATGCCCAGCCCGAGCCAGGCCGCGCGCACGTGTGAACGGTGGTCCCGCCCCGAGGAGTGCACCACCGCGTCCGCGGACCGGATCTGGCCCCGGCGGAGCACGATGACGACGAGGGCCACCGCGACGGGAGCGATCACGACCCAGAAGACCCACCGCCACGACCAGGTGCTCGTCACCCAGCCGGCCAGCACCGGACCGAGCAGCGAGGGCAGCACCCAGGCAGCGCTGATGACGCTGAACACCTTGGGCCGCAGCGCCTCCGGATAGGCGCGACCGACCACGACGAACCCGGCCACGAACGTCAGACCCGCCCCGAGGCCGGCCACCGCGCGGCCGAGGAGGAAGGGCCCGAACGCCGCGGCCGCACCACAGATCCCGCACCCCACCGCGAAGAGCACCTGTCCAACGAGCAGCGCGCGCAGCGATCCGGACCGGTCGCACCACACGCCGGCGAGCACGATGCCGAGCAGCTGGAGCGTCAGCATCACCGAGAAGGCCAGCCCGTAGGAGCGGACCGCGTCGAGCTCGACCGCAACCTCCGGCATGGCGGTCGAGACGGCCATGGACTCGAAGGCGATGACCGTGATGAGGGCGACGATCGCCAGGGTCAGCGCCGCGAACTCCGGCCCGAAGAGCCCGACCCGCCCTCGCGGCGCGACCGCGACACCGGACGGGCCCGACGGCGCGGACGCACCAGCCGAGCCGGTCCCACTCGACGTCCCTGCCGAACCCCGATCTCTCACCCGGTCACGCTACGTGAGGCACGTCAGGACACGGGCGTGAGGGGATGGCCGCGCTCGACGAGGACGTCCCGCAGCACGTCGATGTGGTCGGTCACGATGCCGTCGACCCCGAGGTCGAGCAACCGGTGCATCTCCTCGGCGTCCTCCTTGCTGCCCGCGTGGAACCACACGTGCACCTGCTTGCCGAGCCGGTGGGCCGTCGCGACGAGGCCCGGCGTCACCAGGGGGATCTCGCGCCCTCGCACCCGGTGCGTCGACGGGATCTGCAGGACCGGAGCCGGGGTGTGCAGCAGTCGTGTCACGACCGCGGGTGCGAAGCGCAGCAACCCCGTCCCCACCTGGCCGGCCGCGGTGGCGAGCGACGGCCCCAGTGCGCGCCGCACCGCGCGTACCCGCCGCTCGCTGAACGACCCGATGCACACCCGCGCCGTCGCGGCGTGTCGCTTGATCGTGTCGACGGTCGGCGCCAGCGCCGAGTCGGCCTTGATGTCGATGTTGAGCCGGGTCGTGGGGAACTCCTCGAGCAGCTCGGTGAGCAGCGGCACGGAGTCCGTCCCGTTGATGCGGGCCTCGCGCACCGCGGCATACGGCAGGTCGAGGATCGCCCCCTCGACGTCGGTGACGCGGCCCAGGTGGGTGTCGTGGAAGGCCACGAGCTCGCCGTCCGACGTCGCGTGCACGTCGGTCTCGAGGTAGTGGTAGCCCATGTCGACGGCCCGGCGGAACGCGCCGACGGTGTTCTCGAGACCGACGTTGGGCGCATAGCCGGCCCCGCCGCGGTGGGCCATGGCGATGGGAGCGTCGGCGTCGAACCCGCTCTGGTCGAAGTAGGCGAAGTCAGCAGCGCGGGACACGGCTCAGAGCACCGCCCACACAGCCACGTCGGTGGGGACCAGCCCCTCGGGCGTGAGCTCGCCCGACCGGTGGGTCACCCGCGCCCCTTCGGGCAGGGCCACGGGCGCCTGACCGAGGTTGGCGAGCGCGAGGGTGCGCCGCGACCCATCCGCCGCGCTGTTGACCAGGGCGACGACCTCGTCGCCGGACAGCTCGTGCCACGACGCCGACCCGAGCCCGAGCCGGCCCTCCCGGCGCGCGGCGAGCAGCGACCGGTAGAGCTCGAGCGTCGAGCCCTCGACGCCGACCTGCTGGTCCACGGCATACGCGCCGTAGGAGTCGGGCTGGGGCAGCCAGGTCCGGTCCGAGGGGCCGAAGCCGTGCGAGGGCGCGTCCTTGACCCACGGCATCGGCACGCGGCACCCGTCACGGCCGATCTCCTTGCCCTCGGTGCGGTGGAAGGTCGGGTCCTGCCGGAACTCGTGGGGCATCTCGGTCGACTCGGGCAGACCGAGCTCCTCACCCTGGTAGACGTAGGCGCTCCCCGGCAGGGCCAGCATGACCATCGTCGCGGCCCTGGCCCGGCGTAGGCCGAGGTCGGCGTCCGGCTGGGCCCGGTCGGCGGAGATGCCGTTCGGGCGGGGGAGCGACTGGTCCAGACCGAGCCGCGAGGCGTGGCGCACGACGTCGTGGTTCGACAGCACCCACGTCGTCGGTGCGCCCACCGCGTCGTTGTCGCGGTAGGAGCGCTCGATCACGGCACGCAGGCTCCCCGCACGCCAGTGCGTGTCGAGGAACTCGAAGTTGAACGCCTGGTGCATCTCGTCGGGCCGGACGTAGCGGGCGAGGCGGGACCCCGGCTTGACCCACGCCTCGGCGCACAGGATCCGCTCGGGCGAGGGCTGCGCCTCGAGGACCGTGCGCCAGCGGCGGTAGATCTCGTGGACGCCGTCCTGGTCCCACATCGGTGCGCGCGGGCCGCTCTCCTCGTCGTCGACCCGTTCCTCGGGGGGCGGCGGCAGCGCCGCCTCGGGGTTGTGGTCCGTGGCGTCGAAGGCCTGCAGCGGGCCCTCGAAGTCGGGCAGCCCCTCCTCCTTGACGAGCGCGTTGGCGACGTCCACCCGGAAGCCGTCGACGCCGCGGTCACACCAGAACTCCAGGATCGAGACGAACTCGTCGCCGATCTCCGGGTTGTTCCACTCGTAGTCGGGCTGGGTGCTGTCGAACAGGTGGAGGTACCACTCGCCGGGCGACCCGTCGGCCTCGGTGACCCGGGTCCAGCCGGCGCCGCCGAAGACCGACGGCCAGTTGTTCGGCGGCTGCGAACCGTCGACACCGCGGCCCTCGCGGAAGATGTAGCGGCCTCGCTCCGGGCTCCCCGGCGGGCTGGCGACCGCCGCCCTGAACCACTCGTGCTCGCTGGAGGAGTGGTTGGGCACGAGGTCGACGAGCACCTTCAGGCCCAGGTCGTGAGCACCGGCGATGAGGGCGTCGGCGTCCGCGAGGGAGCCGAAGATCGGGTCGATGTCGCGGTAGTCGGCGACGTCGTAGCCCGCGTCGTTCATGGGGGAGACGTAGAAGGGCGAGAGCCACACCGCGTCGACGCCGAGGTCGCGCAGGTAGGGCAGGCGGGCGGTGATGCCGGGCAGGTCGCCGATGCCGTCGCCGTCGGAGTCCGCCCACGACCGCGGGTAGATCTGGTAGATCACGGCGTCACGCCACCACGGTGCGTCGGCCGGGTCGGCGGGGTGGATGGTCGTGCTTCGGACGTCAGGAGTGGTCTGGGTCACCCTCCCCATCGTTGCGTATGCCGTGCCCGCGACCAAGCCGGAGCACTCTCGTCCGCTGTCGGGCATTCAGGCCCATGCGGTGCACGGTGGTCCCGTTTCCCCGACACCCCGGCCGGCCTCCTCAGAGAGTGGGTCGACCCTCGGGTGCCGCTGTGGCCGGCTCGTCGGTGTTGACGAGCATGTGTGCGGCCCGCAGGAAGTACTCGCGCATGGCCTCGGCGTGGGCCTCGTCGAGGTCGAGCGTCTCCATCGCCGCGAGCATGTGGCGCATCCACCGGTCGCGCATGTCCAGCGTCACCGGGTAGGGGGCGTGCCGCATCCGCAGGCGCGGGTGGCCCCGCTCCTCGCTGTAGGTGTGCGGGCCGCCGAAGTACTGCTCGAGGAACATCCGCAGGCGGCGCTCGGCCGGGCCAAGGTCCTCCTCCGGATAGAGCGCCCGCAGCTCGGGGTCGTCGGCGACGCCCTGGTAGAAGGCGTGCACGAGACGCTCGAACGTCTCGGCGCCGCCGACCTCGTCGTAGAAGCTCATGGCCGTCCTCCCGGTCCGACGGACCCACCGAAGGCGCCGAAGGGTCCCATGGGCGGGGCCTTGACCCCGGCCGCGTCGAGCGCGGACTTGATGCGTTGGCGCAGCGCGCGCTGCACGTCGACCTTGTCACCGGGCGAGGTCTGGGCGAGCACGCGGATGGTCATCGTCTGACCGAGGATCGACTCGACACCCGCGACCGTGGGTGGCTCGAGCACCCGCCCCTCCCAGTCCTCCTCGGTCGCCATCGCCTCGGTCGCCTCGCGGATCACGGCCGAGACACGGGTGACGTCCTCGTCGTAGGCGACCGGCACGTCGACGATCGCGGTGGCGCGGTGCTGGCTGAGGTTGCCGATCCGGATGACCTCGCCGTTGCGGACGTACCAGGTCACCCCGTCGGCGTCCCGCAGCCGCGTCACCCGCAGCGACACCTCCTCCACCGTCCCGACGGCCTCACCGGTGTCGATGACGTCACCCACGCCGTACTGGTCCTCGAGGATCATGAAGACCCCCGACAGGAAGTCCTTGACCAGGCTCTGCGCCCCGAAGCCGAGCGCGACACCCCCGACACCCGCGGAGGCGAGCAGGGGAGCGAGGGGGATGCCGACGAGGTCCATGATCGTCAGCACCGCGATGGCGGCGACGACGAACGTCACGGTGCTGCGCAGCAGCGACCCCAGCGTGGCCATCCGCTGCTGGTGGCGGGCCCGCGCCATGCCGGTGGCCTCGGCCCAGATCCGCCCGGCCCGCGAGGCGTCGGTGGTGTCGTGGCGCTCGCTGGTGCGGGCGGTCATCGTCGCGACCGTGCGGGTGATGATCCGGTGCAGCAGCCACCGGACGACGATCGCCAGGACGACGGTGAGCAGGATCCGCAGGCCGTCGGTGAGCAGCCAGTCCTGGACCCGCTCGGCCGTCAGCCGCGTGGTGGTGAGGTCGACTCGCGTCATGCCCGGGCGTCACGCTCCTGCGCCGCGAGGGCGCGCGTGATCGGGTCGCGGTTCTCGGCCACGAGGCGGCGCAGGGCGTCGTGCGCGTCGGTGTGCGTGTCGAGCCAGGCCTGGGTCGCGTCGCGCAGCTCGGCCGAGGCCAGGCCGCGGGGGTAGAACCCGGAGACGATCGACTCGATGAGCGCCATGGAGCCCTTGTCCTCGAGCGTCTCGAGGGCGGCGTGGTAGCGGTCGACGAACGGCGCGAGCGCCGAGACGTCGCCGAGGCGGCCGAACCCGAGCCCGTAGGCGTCGACCATCGAGTTGGACAGCCCGTCGTCCTCGACCGCCGCCTTCCACGCGGCCTCCTTCGCCTCCGGTGTCGGAACCGCGGCGTGCGCCCGTGCGGCCCGCTCGCGTCCGGTGGCCGTCGCGTCGCGGCGCAGCTCGGCCTCGATCTCTCCGTCGGCGAGCGCGTTCGCTCCGGCGAGCCCGGTGAGCAGCGTCCACCGCATGTCGGTGTCGAGGGCCAGGCCCTCGAGCTGCTCGGTGCCGTCGAGGAGCCCACGCAGGTATGCCGTGTCGTCACCGGTCGTCGTGAACCCTGCGGCGGCCGTGACGAGCTGGAGCTGGGCGTCGCTGCCGGGCTCGGCCAGCCTCGCCGCCTCCCACAGGCGCTCCAACGTGGAGCGTCGGACGGCGTCCCGGTGGGCGGGAGCGGTGTAGAGGTGGACTGCCGTCGAGAGCTGCGCGATGAGCGTGCGGACCAGGGTCGAGTCGTGCTCGTCCGGGAGCACGGCCAGGACGAGGTCCACGAACGTCCGGGCCCCCATCTCGGCGTCGCGCGTCATGTCCCACGCCGAGGCGAGGACCAGTGACTTGGGCAGCGAGCTCTCGAAGCCGCGCACGTGCTCGAGCGCGGTCGCGAGCGAGCGCTCGTCGAGGCGGATCTTCGCGTAGGTGAGGTCGTCGTCGTTGACGAGCAGCAGGTCGGGCTGCTCGCGCCCGACGAGCTCGGGGACCTCGGTGCGGGCACCCGTGAGGTCGAGCTCGAGACGGTCGGTCCGCGTGAGGCGAGGTGCGCCGTCCTCCCCGGTGCTCACGGCATACAGGCCGATCGCGAGACGGTGCGGACGGATCGTCTCGAAGCCCTCGGCGAACGTCTGCTCGACCACCGCGGACGAGATGCGTCCGCGGTCGTCGACCTCGACGACCGGGCGCAGCGTGTTGACGCCGGCGGTCTCGAGCCAGGCCGTGCTCCACGTGTGCAGGTCGCGCCCGGAGGTGCTCTCGAGCTCACGGAGGAGGTCGGCGAGGGTGGTGTTGCCCCACTGGTGCTTGGCGAAGTAGGCGCGCAGCCCGTCGCGGAAGGCCTCACGCCCGACGTAGGCGACGAGCTGCTTGAGGACCGAGGCGCCCTTGGCGTAGGTGATGCCGTCGAAGTTGACCTCGACGTCCTCGAGGTCCCGGATCGGGGCGACGATGGGGTGGGTCGAGCTGAGCTGGTCCTGGCGGTAGGCCCAGTCCTTCTCGTGGGTGCCGAAGGTCGTCCACGCCTCGGTCCACTCGGTGGCCTCGGCCTGCGCGGTCGTCGACGCCCACTCGGCGAAGGACTCGTTGAGCCAGAGGTCGTTCCACCACTTCATCGTCACGAGGTTGCCGAACCACATGTGGGCCAGCTCGTGCAGCACGGTGAGCGCGCGGCGCTCGACGATCGACTCGGTGACCCGGGACCGGAAGACGTACATCTCGTTGAAGGTCACGCACCCGGCGTTCTCCATCGCGCCCATGTTGTACTCGGGCGTGAAGACCTGGTCGTACTTCTCGAACGGGTAGGGCTGGTCGAACTCGGCCTCGAAGAACGCGAAGCCCTTCTTGGTGAGGTCGAAGAGGTTGTCCGCGTCGAGGAACTGCGTGAGGGACCTCCGGCAGAAGATGCCGAGCGGGATCTCGCCCTTGCGGCTGGTCAGGCTGTCGCGCACGACGTCGTAGGGGCCGGCGACGAGGGCCGTGATGTAGCTGGAGATCGGTGGGGTCTGCGAGAAGCGCCACGTCGCGACGCCGTCACGGCCGGCCGGCTCCGGCTCCGGCGTGGGGGAGTTGGACAGCACCTGCCAGTGGCTCGGCGCCGTGACGGTGAAGGAGAAGCGCGCCTTGAGGTCGGGCTGCTCGAACACGGGGTACATGCGCCGGCTGTCGGGCACCTCGAACTGGCTGTAGAGGTAGACCTCGTCGTCGACCGGGTCCACGAAGCGGTGCAGGCCCTCACCGGTGTTCATGTACGTGCCGGTGGCCTCGATGCGCAGCTCGTTCTCCGCCGCCAGACCCTCGACCGCGATGCGCGTGCCGTCGTATGCCGGCTGCACCACGTCGCCGTTCAGCGTCACCGCGTCCACCGACGTCCCGAGGAAGTCGACGAAGGTCGACGCGCCCTCGGAGGCGCGGAAGCGGATGGTGCTGGTCGTCGCGAAGGTCGTCTCCGAGGTCGTGAGGTCCAGCTCGACGGCGTAGGAGTCGACGGCGACGAGCGACGAGCGCTCCTCGGCCTCGAGACGAGTGAGGTTCTTGCCGGGCACAGGGGCACATCCTTGGGATCCGTGGGAGGGCAGGGAGGTCGTCGGGTGGTCCTGACAAATCCTCGCACGCGCCCTCGGGTCGGCTCGCCCGCGGCGCAGTGGCACGATGATCGGCATGACCGACGAGCAGCGCACGCAGGCAGAGTTCTGGTTCGACCCGTTGTGCCCCTGGGCCTGGATGACCTCCCGGTGGATGGGAGAGGTGCAGCAGCAGCGTCCGGTCGACGTGACCTGGTCGGTGATGTCGCTCTCCGTCCTCAACGAGGGTCGCGACCTGCCGCAGGACTACCGCGACATGTTGGACCGCGGCTGGGGTCCGGTCCGGGTCGTCACCGCCGCCGGTGAGCTGCACGGGCCGGAGGTCGTCAAGCCCCTCTACGACGCCATCGGCACGGCGATCCACCCGGGGGGCGTCGAGGACTACGACGAGGCCATCCGCATCGGCCTCGAGCACGCCGGACTTCCCGCCGAGCTCGCCGCGCATGCGCACTCCGAGGAGTACGACGCCCAGCTGCGCGCCTCCACCAAGCGCGCCCTCGACCTCGTCGGTGACGACGTGGGCACCCCGGTCGTCGCCGTCGACGGCGTGGCCTTCTTCGGCCCCGTCGTCAGCCCGGCCCCCCGGGGCGAGGCCGCCGGCCGGCTCTGGGACGGCTGCGTGCTCGTCGCCGGGACGCCCGGCTTCTTCGAGCTCAAGCGCAGCCGCACCGTCGGCCCGCAGTTCGACTGACACCTCCGCGACCCCCTCGACCACGACGTCCGACACAGGAGAACCGGCAGACATGCGCGTACACATCGGCGGCGACCACGCGGCATACGAGCTGCACCAGGAGCTCGTGGCCTTCCTCGAGTCCGAGGGCCACGAGGTCACCGACCACGGTCCGTTCGAGCTCGACCCGCAGGACGACTACCCGGTCTTCGTGCTGCGCGCGGCCGAGGGAGTGGCGGCCGACCCGGGCTCGTTCGGCATCGTGCTCGGCGGCTCCGGCAACGGCGAGCAGATGGCCGCCAACAAGGTGACGGGCGTGCGCGCCGCCCTCTGCTACAACGAGGAGCTGGCCCGTCTGGCCCGTGAGCACAACGACGCGCAGGTCCTCTCGATCGGTGCGCGGATGAGCAGTCCGGACGAGGCGCGGGCCATGGTCCGGACATTCCTCGGGACGCCGTTCTCGGGCGACCCTCGGCACCAGCGGCGGATCGACATGGTGACGGCCTACGAAGGGTCGAAAAGGCTGCCTGACCTGCCGTGACGCGGTTCGGGAACGAACCCGGAACGCTATCGACTTTGGCTCCGTCTCGGTTACTGTGTCATTCGGTGCAGCCGCGCAGACAGGAGACCGACTGGTGGCTACGGACGTCAGCGTCCTCGCGCGCAGGCGGCCGTCCACGCTCGCGCGTCGCTTCCGCGCGTACACCCTGGCTCCGGGCGTTCGCCGTGACCGCATCGCCTTCGGCGTCGCGCTGGTCGTCGCCGTCGCCTTCATCCTCGCGATCCTCAGCTGGCCGGGGCGCTTCCCGACCGTGGCGATGACCCCGCTGATCCTGCTCAGCGGTCTGTACCTCCCCATCCGCCGCCTCGTCGCCCTGTATGCCGTCATCACGGTCGGGCTGTGCGTCGCCGTGCCGCGGCTGCCCTTCACGACCGCCACCAGGGTCGTGGTGATGAGTGCCGTCATCGCGCTCATGGTGATGATGGTCATCGTCGCGTCCTCCCGGACGCGAGTGGGCGCCACCGGCTTCCACGGCGAGAACCTCTTCGTCGAGCTGCGCGACCGCATCGCCCAGTCGGCGCGGCTCCCCGGCCTGCCGCAGGGGTGGACGGCCGAGTCCGCAGTCCTGTCGGCCAACGGTGAGGGGTTCTCGGGCGACTTCATGGTCGCCGACCGCACCCACGGCGGCCGCCACCTCGAGGTGACCCTCGTCGACGTCAGCGGCAAGGGGCGCGAGGCGGGGACCCGCTCGCTCCTGCTCTCCGGCGCGCTCGGCGCCCTCCTCGGGGCGCTGCCGCCCTCCGCCTTCCTCGACGCGGCGAACAGCTACCTCGTCCGACAGGGGTGGGAGGAGGGCTTCGCCACCGCGGTGCACGTCGACATCAACCTCGACACCGGCGCCTACTCGGTCGGCAACGCCGGGCACCCCGCCGCCGTCCGCTACTCCGCCGGCGCCGGCACGTGGAGCCTCCTCGAGGCCGGTCGTGGTCCCGTGCTCGGGATCATGAACGGCGTGCACTTCCCGCGCGCGAGCGGGGTGCTCGCCATGGGCGACGCGCTGATGATCTACTCCGACGGGATCATCGAGTCCCGCGGCCACGACCTCACCGAGGGCACCGACCGCATGCTCGGCGCCGCGTCGGACGCCATGGTCCGGCACGGGGCGTCCCTCACCGAGGCCGTCCTCGGCTCGGCCCGGTCGGGCGAGTCCGACGACCGCGCGGTCTTCGTCATCGTCCGCCGCTGACCGCGGCTAGCCTCGTGGGCGTGTCCTCACCACGCTCGACCCTCGACCACGTCGCCCGTCACGGGGTGCGCACCTTCACGCCCCGGTGGCGCACGTCGCCGCTGACAGCGGAGCGCATGGAGCGGCTGCTGCCCCGTCACGCGGTGCCCGAGGCAGGGGTCCTGGACCGCGAGTCGTGGTTCGGGCGCAGCGCACCGGTGGTGTTGGAGATCGGCTCCGGGCACGGCGCGGCAGCCGTCGCCTACGCCGCCGCGCACCCCGAGCACGACCTCCTCACCGCGGAGGTCCACGTGCCGGGGGTCGCCCGCATGCTGGCGCTGGCCGAGCCGCTCGAGCTCCGCAACCTCTGGGTCGAGTGCGACGACGCGATGCCGCTGCTCACCGAGCGCATCCCCTCGGGATCGCTGGCGGCCGTGCACCTGTTCTTCCCCGACCCGTGGCCCAAGGGCAAGCACGCCAAGCGACGCTTCGTGCAGCAGCACACCCTCACGTTGCTCGCCGACCGGCTCGAGCCCGGCGGCGTCCTGCGCATCGCCACCGACCACGACGTCTACGCCGCCCACGTCCGCGTGCAGGTGGCCCACCACGGTGGCTGGCACGTCGTCGAGGGGGAGCGACCGCACTGGCGGCCCTCCGACGGGTTCGAGGCCAAGGGACTGCGCGCCGGACGGACCGTCTCCGAGTTCGCCCTCACCCGCGGGTGACCACCTCCGCGCATGGCGAGCGGTACGCGCTCAGTTGCTCCTTCGTCGCAAACGCGCGCACCGCTCACCATGAGCTGCGTGGTCCCATCAGGTGCTGCTGGTCGGGGTAGCCAGATTCGAACTGGCGACCTTCCGCTCCCAAAGCGGACGCGCTACCAAGCTGCGCCATACCCCGGCTGTGCCTGCGCGGGCCGACCCGACGACACGTGTGCCCGTCGATTTCGGTTCCTGCGGAGGCGGCCACTAGGCTAACCCCTGCTCCGAGCCGGTCGATCCACGTCGGTCGCGACGAGCGCGCGGGTGTAGCTCAATGGTAGAGCCCTAGTCTTCCAAACTAGCTACGCGAGTTCGATTCTCGTCACCCGCTCCGCAACAGGGGTATGCCGTCCGCTTCTGGGAAGCGGACGGCATACCTCGTCGTGGTCCGGCCTCAGGCGCGGAAGGCGAGCCAGGCGTCGTTCATGCGCTCCACCTGACCGGGCGTGAACATGTTCATGCACGAGTCCTGCGTGTAGTCCATGAAGTTGTGGATCGGGTCCAGCCCGGGAGCGGTGCACGTGTCGGCGCCGGTCGGGCAGTTGAACTGCGGGACGGCCTCACGGGGGGTGTCGGCCACGAAGTCGCCGGCGGCCGAGCAGCCGTGGGCGAAGGTGTGCTCGAGCATCATCCAGTGACCGACCTCGTGGACGAGGGTGTCGCCGAGCGCGTACTTGCCCGCGGTGCCACCCGGCATGGACTCGTCGAGCATGACGACGCCGTCGATGAAGTCGCGGCCGTTGTTGTAGCCCTTGGGGAAGTAGGCCCAGCCGAGCAGTCCGCCACCGATGTCGGCGACGTAGACGTTGAGGGTCCGGGCGTCGCCCTCGTGCAGCGCCTGCTTCATGTCACGCTCGACCTTGCCGGGGACGACGGTGTTCCACGCCGGGTTGACCGTGTGGGTCGTCCTGACGAGGTCGAAGCGGAACGGCGAGTCGGCCGCGTCGGCGGCCGTCGTGCCGGCGAAGGCGTCGTTGAGGACGTCCATCTGCGCGGCGATCATCGTGTCCATGCGGGTCGCGGCGGCGCCGGAGAGCTCCTCCTTGGAGACGACGTGGAAGACGGTCGGGATGGTGACCGAGCCGGCGGCCATGAGGGGGCTGTCCTTGAGCACGCCGTAGGCGTTGGCCTCGTTCTTGCTGTAGAGCTCCGGCTCCGTGGCGCCCTTGGCGTCGTCACGCACGCGCGCGGCCGAGGCGGCGCCGGTGGCCGGGTCGCACTCGGCGACGGCGGGGGAGGGCGCCGAGGCGGTGCTTCCCGTGGCGGGGGCGGACAGGGCCAGGGCGGCCGCGGTGAGCGCGATGGCGCCGACCGCGGGACGGATGAGACGACGTGACATCAAGGGTTCTCCTCAGGGGTGGGGCCCGGGTCGGGCCGCTCCCGGGACCGTAACCGTCACCGGCCCGAAATGGGCCGTCCGGCCCCACGCGATTCGGGGGTGCGGGCCCGGTGCCGTTAGCATGGGGCCCGAATTCGTCCCTGAATCCCAACGTGTGGAGTGCCTGAAGTGAAGAGTGCCGTCGAGACCCTCAGCCCGACTCGGGTCAAGCTGATCGTGGAGGTGCCGTTCGACGAGCTCAAGCCCGACCTCGACAAGGCGTACCGGACGATCGGCTCCCAGATCCAGATCCCCGGCTTCCGCCAGGGCAAGGTCCCCGCCCGCATCATCGACCAGCGTGTCGGCCGTGGCGCCGTCGTGCAGGAGGCCGTCAACGAGGCCCTGCCGCGCTTCTTCTCCGAGGCCGTGGACACCGAGGGCATCCGCGCCATCGGCCAGCCCGAGGTCGACGTCACCGCCGTGCCCCTCGAGGACGGGCAGGACCTCGAGTTCACCGTGGAGACCGACGTGCGTCCCGACATCGAGCTGCCCGAGCTCGAGGGCATCGCCGTCGAGGTCGACGAGGTCACGGCCAGCGACGAGGACATCGAGGAGCGCCTCACCTCGCTGCGTCAGCGCTTCGGCACCCTGACCCCGGTCGAGCGCGCCGTCGAGACCGGCGACGTCCTCTCGATCGACCTGTCCGCGGTCATCGACGGCGACGAGGTCGACAACGTCGAGGGCGTGACCTACGAGGTCGGCTCCGGCAACATGCTCGACGGCCTCGACGACGCCGTCCTCGGCGTCAGCGCCGGCGACACGAAGACGTTCACCGCGCCGCTGGCCGGTGGCGACCGCGAGGGCCAGGACGCCGAGTGCACCGTCACCGTGCAGTCCGTCAAGGTCCGTGAGCTGCCCGAGCTCGACGACGACTTCGCCCAGCTCGCCTCGCAGTTCGACACGCTCGAGGAGCTGCGCGCCGACGTCGCGACGCAGGCCGAGCAGGCCAAGAAGTTCGAGCAGGGCGTCCAGGCCCGCGACAAGGTCCTCGAGCACCTCCTCGAGTCCACCGACGTCCCCGTGCCCGACGGCATCGTCGAGGCCGAGGTCAACAGCCACCTCGAGGGCGAGAACCGGCTCGACGACGAGGTGCACCGCGCCGAGGTCGACGAGAGCACCCGCAAGGCGCTCAAGGGCCAGTTCCTCCTCGACGCCCTCGCCGAGAAGCTCGAGATCTCGGTCGAGCAGCCCGAGCTGATCGAGTACCTCATCATGAGCGCGCAGCAGTACGGCATGGACCCGAACCAGTTCGCCCAGGCGATCGACCAGCAGGGCCAGGTGCCCGCGATGGTCCAGGAGGTCGCGCGTCGCAAGGCGCTCGCGGCCGTCCTCGAGAAGGCCGTCGTCACCGACACCGCCGGCAGGACCATCGACCTCAACGAGCTCGTGCCGCAGGCCGAGACCGTGGACCCCGAGCTCGAGGACGACGAGTCCGCCGAGCTCGAGACCGCGGAGGTCGAGACCGAGGACTCCGAGGAGTCGGCCAAGGCCTGACGCCCGCCGGCGCAGCCACCGGAACACCGCGTATGCCGTGTGCTCACCCCAGAGGTGGGCACACGGCATACGTGCGTCTCGGGGTGCGTCGCGAGGGCCGTGAGCTTGCACCTGGAGCGGATCCGTGATGAGGGTGGGGGCATGACCTCCGACACGCAGATCACCGTCTCTCGCACGATCGACGCGCCCGCCCGGGCGATCTTCGACGTCCTCAGCAACCCCGAGCGGCACCAGCAGCTCGACGGCTCGGGGTTCGTCCGCTCCGACGAGAAGTCGAACCGCATCCAGCAGGTCGGTGACGTGTTCACGATGAACATGTCGGGCGACCACATGGGCGGCGACTACCAGACCGACAACCACGTCGTCGGCTACTCCGAGAACGCCCTCCTCGCCTGGCAGACCGCCCCCGCCGGCACGACGCCTCCCGGCTGGGAGTGGGTGTGGCGCCTCGAGCAGCAGGGCCCCGACCAGACGCTCGTGACGCACACGTACGACTGGAGCAAGGTCACCGACAAGGACATCCTCCAGAAGGTCTCGTTCCCGCTCGTGACGCAGAGCGACCTCGAGGACACCCTCGCCACCCTCGCCGAGGTGTCAGCCGGGTCCTGACGTCGTGTCGCCGACCCGCAGCGAGACCGCGAACGGCTCGCTCGCGGGCGGCTCCCCGGCGAGGCGACGGCGGGTGAGCTCGCCGAGCAGCCGGCCCTTCGCCTCGCCGGGCTGCACGATCGTCGTCAGGGTGCGGTCCAGCCACGGCAGGTCGACGGCGTCGAAGCCGGTGACCGACACGTCCTGCGGGACCCTCAGGCCGAGCGACTCCGCCGCCCGCACCACGCCCGCCGCGAGGAGGTCCGACTGGGCCACGATCCCGGTGGGGCGCTGTGCCACGGGCACGTCGAGCAGGAGCCGCCCTGCGGCCTCGCCCTGGGCGACGTCGGGCCGCTCGGCCTCGACGAGGAGGCTGCCGGGCGGCGCGGTGTCGACGAAGCCGCAGGCCCGCTCACGCGCATCCGGGTAGACCGCGCGCTCCAGCTCGTCGGGCCGGACCGGGGACGTCGGACGGGCGCTGCCCAGTGGCATCGTCACGTGGGCCAGCCGCCGATGGCCGAGGTCGAGCAGGTGGCGGGTCGCCTCGGCGGACGCGCCGTGCTCGTCGACGACGACCTGGCTGACGGCCGGGTGGATCGGCGCCCCCGAGCCGATGATCGGCACACCGCGCGCCAGCAGGTGGTCCACGAGCGGGCTGGCCGAGCGCCCGCACAGGGCGAAGACGGCGGCGTCGATCGCATGCCCGGCGACCGGGTTGCCCGACGCCTCCCCGTGGTCGGCGACGAGCAGCATGCTCGTGCCCATCGCGTCGAGCTCCTGGGCCAGCCCGTCGAGGACGGCGAGCGCGAAGGGGTCGCGGAACGCGTCCCTCAGCCGCTCCTCGACGATGACCGCGACGGCGCCGGCACGTCCCTGCCGCAGCGAGCTCGCGAGGGGGTCCGGCCCGGCGTAGCCGAGGTCGCTCGCGGCGTCACGGACGCGGTCGGCGGTCGCCGCGGCGACCGGGCCGCGTCCGCTGAAGACGAGTGAGGCCGTGCTGATCGACACCCCGGCCCTCGAGGCGACGTCGCGCAGCGTCACCTTGCGGGTTTGACGTGGACCGGCCATGGCGGGAAGACTATCGAATCGATTCGATCTCTTCCAACCCGCCCCGAGAGGGACCTGCTCCATGAATCCCCCCGCCCTGCCCCGCGAGCGCGTCGTCGCGGCCCGCACCGCCGTCTTCGTCGTCTTCGCGCTCGCCGGGGTCGCCTTCGCGACGTGGGCCTCGAGGATCGCCGACGCCAAGGCCGCGCTGGACCTCACCGCCGGGCAGCTCGGGCTGACGCTCTTCGCCATGTCGGCCGGCTCGCTGCTGGCCATGCCGTCGACCGGGCGCCTCGCCGAGCGGTTCGGGGTGGTGCCCACCATCCGGGCGGGCATGCTCATCGGCGTCGTCGGCTTCGCCGTCGTCGGGGCCGGGGTCGACCTCGCCGAGTCGCGCGCCGTCGTCGCGGCGGGCCTGTTCCTCATCGGCAGCGGTGTCGGCGTCTGGGACGTCGCGATGAACCTCGAGGGCGCCACCGTCGAGCGCCTCCTGGGCCAGACGGTGATGCCCCAGTTCCACGCCGCCTTCAGCGGCGGCACCGTCGTCTCGGCCCTCGTGGGCTCGGGCATGTCGTGGGCCTCGGTGCCGCTGCTGCCGCACCTGCTGGGCTCGGCCCTGCTCGTCACCGCGGTGGCCTTCTGGGCCATGCGCCGGTTCCTGCCCCGGACCTTCGAGGAGGCCGAGAGCGCGCAGGCACACGCCGCCGAGATCGGCGCCGAGGGCGCCGCGCCCGGTTCCGCGGGTCGCACGCGGTCGGCCTGGCTCGAGCCGCGCACCCTCCTCATCGGGCTCGTCACGCTCGTCGCCGCCTTCACCGAGGGCACCGCCAACGACTGGCTCGCCGTGGCGTTCGTCGAGGGCCACGACCTGCCCGCGTGGGCCGGGGTGCTCGCGTTCGCGACCTTCCTCAGCTTCATGACGGTGGGGCGCCTGCTCGGCACCCGCTGGCTCGACACCTACGGGCGCGTCCCCGTGCTGCGCGTGACCTTCGCGCTGGCCGTCCTGGGCTCGCTGCTCGTCGTGTTCGGGTCGCCCTGGCTGGCCTTCGTCGGTGCCGCGGTCTGGGGCGTGGGTGTCTCCCTCGGCTTCCCGGTGGGCATGAGCGCCAGCGCCGACGATCCCGCACGGGCGGGTGCCCGCATGTCGGTCGTCGCCACCATCGGCTACCTCGCCTTCATCGCCGGCCCACCCGCGCTGGGCTTCCTCGGTGACCACGTCGGGGTGCTGCGCTCCCTGCTCGCCGTCGGCACGATGGCCCTGCTCGTGCAGCTCCTCCTCGAGTCCGTGCGGGAGCCTGCGGCGACCGGGACCACGGCGGAGGCGGAGCCGGCGCACCAACGCGGCTGACCGGCATACGCCGTCGTGGCCCGCACGGTCGTTGTGCTCACGGCGAACACGGCCCGACAGGGGGAGTGTGCGGGCGAGGCCGGGCGTTAGGGTCAGCGACAGGTACAACCACCGATCACGGCAGGAGCGAGACCAGCGTGAGCAGCAACGAGATCGTCGCAGCCGGACCGGGCGAGAGGCTCGGGCTCGACGACAGCATCTACAACCGCCTCCTCAAGGAGCGGATCATCTTCCTCGGCTCCGAGGTGCGTGACGAGAACGCCAACGCGATCTGCGCGCAGATGCTCCTCCTCGCCGCGGAGGACTCCGACAAGGACATCTGGCTCTACATCAACAGCCCCGGTGGCTCGGTGACCGCCGGCATGGCGATCTTCGACACCATGCAGTGGGTCCCCAACGACGTCGCGACCGTGGCGATGGGCATGGCCGCCTCGATGGGCCAGTTCCTCCTGTCCGCGGGCACGCCCGGCAAGCGCTACGCCACCCCGCACGCGCGCGTCATGATGCACCAGCCCTCGGGCGGCATCGGCGGCACCGCGTCCGACATCAAGATCCAGGCCGAGCAGCTCCTGCACATCAAGAAGCAGATGGCCGAGCTGATCGCCGAGCACACCGGCCAGACCCCGGAGCAGATCGGCCTCGACTCCGACCGCGACCGCTGGTTCACCGCCGAGGAGGCCAAGGAGTACGGCTTCGTCGACCACGTGTTCTCGCGGGCCGAGCAGGCCGGCCGCTCGTCCGACAACCCGGTCACCGACTGACCCGGCGACCAGGAGAGACAACACACATGAACGCGAACTACCCGTCCCAGGGCCGACTCAGCGTGCCCAGCCCGTCGAGCCGCTACATCCTGCCGCAGTTCGAGGAGCGCACCTCCTACGGCATGAAGCGGACCGACCCCTACACCAAGCTGTTCGAGGACCGGATCATCTTCCTCGGCGTGCAGGTCGACGACGCGTCCGCCGACGACGTCATCGCCCAGCTCATCGTGCTGGAGTCGCAGGACCCCGACCGCGACATCCTCATGTACATCAACAGCCCCGGTGGCTCGTTCACGGCGATGACTGCGATCTACGACACGATGCAGTACATCCGGCCGGACGTGCAGACCTTCGTCGTCGGCCAGGCGGCCTCGGCTGCCGCGGTGCTCCTCGGTGCCGGCGCCAAGGGCAAGCGCTACGCCCTCCCGAACGCCCGCGTGCTCATCCACCAGCCGGCGATCGAGGGAACCGGCGGCATGGCCTCCGACCTCGAGATCCACGCCAACGAGGTGCTCCGCATGCGCGGCTGGCTCGAGGACACCATCGCGCTGCACGCCGAGCGCGACGTCGAGCTCGTCCGCAAGGACATCGAGCGCGACAAGATCCTGTCGGCGGCCGGCGCCAAGGAGTACGGCCTCATCGACGAGGTCCTCGTCTCGCGCAAGGCCGCGCTCGAGGTCTGAGTTCCAGCTCCCCGCACAGACAGGTGTGCCGTCCGCTCGAGGAGCGGACGGCACACCTTTTCATGGGGTGGTGGGCGTCGGTCAGCCCCGCCCGACGCGGACGGACGCCGGGCTCGGAGCCGCGGAGCGCTCGGTGCCCGAGGACCGCTCGGCGGCGCCGGCCGAGGCCGCGCCGGTGTGGTACTCGAAGCTGCCGAAGACGTCCGTGATCAGGTGGGCCTGACCGGCGGCGTTGTGCACGCGGAACCGCTCACCGTCACCGAGGGGGATGAAGGCCGAGTTGGCCGCGACCTCGCCGCGGGCGGCGTTGACGTTGCTGACCGGCGGCTTGGGCAGGTCGTTGCTGTAGGCCGTGACGTAGGTGGTGACGGTCGGGCGGACGACGGTCGTGTTCGTGACCAGCGCGTAGGTCTCGAGACCGGCGACCGTGGTCGGTGCGGTGAACAGCCGGGGCTCGTTGGCGCCGAGCGGGGTCGCGGTCCCGCCGATCCCCGACCGGGTGTCGACGGTCCGACGGGGTGCCAGGGGCCGGTAGCGCAGGCCCTCGGGGTCGCCGCTGACGTAGATGCCGACGACGTCGACGATGGCCTGGACCGTGCCCGTGCCGCCGTTGCGGACGCTGAACAGCACCTCGGTGCCGGAGACCCCAGACGAGCCCACACTCATGTTGGCGATGACCTGCCCCGTGCCGTAGTTGAGGGTCGAGTACGTCGGCGCCTGGGGACCGAAGGTGCCGCCGGCCGAGACGAAGCCGGGCCGCGAGCCCTGCAGCACCGTGACGTTGGTCGCGAGCGCGACGACGTCGGCGGCTCCCGGGCCGAAGTCGGCCGAGATGGTCACGATCTCGCCGGGTGCCAGGGCCCCACCCTCGCTGCGGGAGTCGAACCAGCGCTCCGGGTCGAGCGTGTAGTACTGGGCGCCGACACCCGTGGCGGGCGCGACCTCACCGTGGTAGTAGCCCATGACGTCGGCGAGGATGTCGGTGGTGCCGGCCTGGTTGTAGATGCGGACGCGACCGTCGGTCCCGACCGGCACGGTGACGAGGTTCGCCCGGGTGGCCTTCGCGACGGTGTTGACGTTGGAGGTCGCCGGCCGGGGAGTGCCCGACGGGTAGGCCGTCAGCCACGTGTCGGAGCTGGGGGTCACGGCCGTGAGGTTGAGCACCACGGCGGAGACGCCGCTCGGGACCCCTCCGCGGCCGGCGACGAGCAGTGAGACCTCGCCCTGCGCGCCGACGAGGGCCTTGGGTGCGCCGTTCCCGGTGCGGGTGTCCAGCACACGGGTCGGGCTGACTGCCTTGTAGGTGCCCTGCGCCCCCTCGAAGCTCGATGCTGCGGCCGCGCTGGAAACCTGCGCGGGCTGTGCCACGGCTGTCCCCCCCATACCTGCTCCCACCATGGCGGCGGCGGCGATGCCGACCACGACTGGGGTCCTTGCGAACATGCTGTCTCCCTCGACTCGAGCCACCGACGTCCGGCGGCACGTGAAATGTAGTCGTTCGAGGCCGGGCACGCGCGGGATGCCGGAGCGCTGAGCACGAACCGTCCGGGACGACGTCCCGGACGGCGGTGCGGTGAGGCGTTCTGCCCTCAGCGGACAAGGGCGACTCGCGACGCGTCGGAGGCGTTCAATGGGTTGCGTCGGCGCCATCGCGAGGTAGCGTCGGAGACGTCGCTGAAGACACTCGGCCCCCGGGGCCGGGGTGCGACATCAGCCGAGTGGACGAAGGGACATCAGTCAAGTGGCACGCGTCGGAGAGACCAGCGACCTGCTGAAGTGCTCGTTCTGTGGCAAGTCCCAGAAGCAGGTCAAGAAGCTCATCGCCGGACCGGCGGTCTACATCTGTGACGAGTGCATAGAGCTGTGCAACGAGATCATCGAGGAGGAGCTCGCCGAGTCCTCCGAGCTCGGTGGGCTCGACGAGCTTCCCAAGCCCCGCGAGATCTTCGACTTCCTCGAGCAGTACGTCATCGGCCAGGACGTCGCCAAGCGCTCGCTCGCCGTCGCCGTCTACAACCACTACAAGCGGATCCAGTCCGGTGAGGCGAGTGGTGGCAAGAAGGACGCCGACCACGTCGACATCTCCAAGTCCAACATCCTGCTCATCGGCCCCACCGGCTGCGGCAAGACCTACCTCGCCCAGACGCTGGCCAAGATGCTCAACGTCCCCTTCGCGATCGCCGACGCGACGGCCCTGACCGAGGCCGGCTACGTCGGCGAGGACGTCGAGAACATCCTCCTCAAGCTCATCCAGGCCGCCGACTACGACGTCAAGAAGGCCGAGACGGGCATCATCTACATCGACGAGGTCGACAAGATCGCCCGCAAGAGCGAGAACCCCTCGATCACGCGTGACGTCTCCGGTGAGGGCGTGCAGCAGGCCCTGCTCAAGATCCTCGAGGGCACGACGGCCAGCGTCCCGCCGCAGGGCGGACGCAAGCACCCGCACCAGGAGTTCATCCAGATCGACACGACCAACGTGCTCTTCATCGTCGGCGGCGCGTTCGCCGGCCTCGAGAAGCTCATCGAGTCGCGCAACGGCAAGAAGGGCCTCGGCTTCGGCTCCGAGCTGCACACCCCCAAGGACCTCGCCGAGTCCATCCACGAGGTCATGCCCGAGGACCTCATGAAGTTCGGGCTCATCCCCGAGTTCATCGGCCGGCTCCCGGTCATCACGACCGTCTCGCCGCTCGACACCAGCGCGCTCGTCCAGATCCTCACCGAGCCGCGCAACGCCCTCGTCAAGCAGTACCAGAAGATGTTCCGCATCGACGGCGTCGAGCTCGAGTTCACCACCGAGGCGATCGAGGCGGTCGCCGAGCAGGCGCTCGCCCGCGGCACCGGCGCCCGCGGCCTGCGCGCGATCATGGAGGAGGTCCTCCTCCCCGTGATGTTCGACGTGCCCAGCGACGACGAGATCACCAAGGTCGTCGTCACCGACGAGGTCGTCCGCAAGAACGTCCTTCCGACGATCGTGCGTCGCGACTCCGGACCCAAGCGCCGCAAGCGCACCGCCTGAGCCGACCAGGCTCCCGCTGACGGCGGTATGCCGTCCGCTCGCCGTCGCGTCTGCCGTCAGCGTCGCGGGGAGGGCGTCGTCGAGGTCGGCGGCGCGGCCCTGCCCGAACGGGTTCCGGCCTGCCAGAAGCCGAAGGCGAGCAGGCCGACGGCGGCCAGTGCGGCATACGTCAGCAGGGCGTCGCCCTCGGTCGCCGCTGCCGACTGGGTGACGAGCAGCAGCCAGACCGGGAGCGACAGACCCAGCACGACCGCTGAGCGACGCGCCCAGCGACGCACCGTGGCACCCGGGACGTCGGCCGCCGCCGGGAAGGCTGACGACAGGGCGGCGGCGAGGTGGATCGTCGCGAGGAGGACGGCTGCGGCGAGCACGGGCAGCCAGTCGCCCGTCTCGACCGGGACCGGCACGCTGTCGAGCCAGTTGACGGCGTGCCCGGCGAGGAGCAGGGTGCCGAGCCGCGACGCCGGGTCGAGCACGACGAACGGCGTGAGCGCGACGAGGACCAGGGCCAGGACGAGCGATCCTCCCGGCGCCGTCAGGGTCGTGAGCGCCGCGAGTGCCACGGAGGCCACGGCGATCGTGGCGCGCAGCACGCGCTGCGAGGGGGACGTCACCGGGTCACCATCCTCGGCACGCGCCGTTGCCGGCTGAGGTCGCGCAGCACGAGGTCGAGGGTGCCCGGTCCCACCCACGTGACGATCGGGACACCGCTCAGGCGGGTGCGGGTCATCTCGCGCGACCGCTCGAGCAGGCGGATCCGCCAAGCGAGCCGGGCGCCGGGGGAGAGGTCCTGCTCGGGGACGAGCCCGCTCAGCAGCTCGTCGCTGACGTCGCCGGTGGCCATGGACCGGGGGAGGGTGTCCACCACGATCGTCGACGTGCCA
This sequence comes from Knoellia terrae, assembly GCF_048606435.1. NCBI lineage: Bacteria > Bacillati > Actinomycetota > Actinomycetes > Micrococcales > Intrasporangiaceae > Knoellia > Knoellia terrae. The sequence continues at coordinate 23,172 of NZ_JBMBWH010000004.1, forward strand.
CGACGGGCGAGCTGGGCGGCGTGCGCGAGCACCTGCACGGAGATCGCCGGGGTGAGGAAGACGACGAGGGTGCCCGCGGACACGGGGTGGCGCAGCTGGCCGGCGAGGCGCTTCTCGTCGACGACGCCGCCGTCGGCGACCCGGACCCGAGCGAGGACGTCGAGGACCCGGCGCAGCTGGTTGCTCCCGAGACCCGCCGACAGTCGCGGGCTCCGGTGGGCTCCCAGCACCTGGAGACCGACCCGGTCACCGACCCGCAGGTAGTGCTCGGCGACCGCAGCGGCGGCCCGGACCCCGTTGTCGAGGCTGCTGCTCTCACCGTCGAAGCCGGTGCTGCGCCCGAGGTCCTGCATCGCGTCGACGAGCAGGAGGATCTCGCTGTCCTCGTCGGAGTAGGTCGTCGTCACGTGCAGCTCACCCGTGCGCACCGAGACCGGCCAGTGGATCCGCCGCAGGCGGTCGCCGAAGCGGAACGCCCGGACGTCGGCCAGCTCGCTGCCGTCGCCGTGCCGCCGCGAGCGGCTGCGGCCCACGAGCCCGTCGGGGTCAGGGGTCGGGCTGCGTGCCGCGAAGGCCTCCGGCAGCGGGACGGTGGGCAGCGGCGGAGCCTCCACGGGCGTCGGCGCCCAGACGTGGGAGCCGAAGGCGCTGCTCACGGCGCAGGTCGCCGGACCGAGCGCGCGCAGCCCCCAGCGCGTGCTCTGGCAGAGGACGTCGATCCGCGGGGTGGTCGTCGCCTCGCCGGTGGTGGCGCACTGGCTCGTCGGGGTGTAGCGGGTGAACTCGGTCTCGGTGACGGCGAGCGCGACGTCCTCCACACCGTCGCCGGGCTGCGCGTCGACGGTCCAGGCCGTCGTCTGGCCCTCGCGCAGCACGGGATGCCGCAGCCACGCGTGGACGACGGGGGGCTCGACGGGGCGGCGGATGAGCGACCAGGCGGCGACGATGACCAGCGGGGTGCCCAGCGCGACCACGTCGGGCCGGAGCAGGATCGCGCCCAGCCCCAGCAGGGCCACCCCGAGCAGCACCGCTCGTGCGTGCGCGGGGGTCGCACGCCACCGGGCCGACAGCCGGCTGCCCGGCGGCGGCGGGCTGGTCGTGGCGTCCTCCTCCTCGGCCAGCCCCTCGGAGGCCGGCTCGCCCTCGGTCATGGCCCCTCGTACCCGGTGCGAGCCCCACGTCCGGTCGGCGAGGGAGTCGGCACGGTCGCCAGGATCGAGGCGATGACGCTCGTGGCGGTGACGTCGTTGATCCACAGCTCCGGGCGCACGGTGACGCGGTGGTCGAGCGCCGCGTGCGCCACGGCCTTGACGTCCTCGGGGGTGACGAAGTCGCGACCGCGGATGACGGCGTGCGAGCGGGCGACGAGCATGAGCGCCAGAGCCCCGCGCGGGGACGCCCCCATGACGAGGCTCGACTGCGACCGCGTGGCGGCGGCGAGGCGGACGCAGTAGCGGCCGACGCCTTCGTCGACCGTCACCGTCTCGACCGCTCGCTGCATGGCGACGAGCCCGGCGGCGTCGGTGATGGCCGGCACCGTCTGCGCCTCCTGCTGGCGCTCGAGACGGCGCCGCAGCACCTCCCACTCCTCACCGGCGGTGGGGTAGCCGAAGGAGACGCGCAGGAGGAACCGGTCGAGCTGGGCCTCGGGGAGGGGATACGTGCCTTCGTACTCGACGGGGTTGGCCGTGGCGAGCACGTGGAAGGGCCGGTGCAGGGCGAACGTCTCGCCCTCCACCGTGATCTGCCCCTCCTGCATCGCTTCGAGCAGGGCGGCCTGGGTCTTCGGGGGCGTCCGGTTGATCTCGTCGGCGAGCAGCAGCTCGGTGAACAGCGGACCCCGCCGGAAGACGAACTCGTGGTTGCGCTGGTCGTAGATGAACGCGCCGGTGAGGTCGCTCGGGAGGAGGTCCGGGGTGAACTGGGCGCGCGCGAAGTCCAGCCCGAGGGCCTGCGCGAACGAGCGGGCGGCCAACGTCTTGCCGAGCCCCGGGAAGTCCTCCATGAGGACGTGCCCGCCGGCGAGGACGCCCGCGAGGACGAGCTCGAGGTTGGCGCGCTTGCCGACGACCGCGCGCTCGACCGCGGTCAGGACGGCCGCGGCCAGGTCGGAGACCTCGTGCAGGGAGGGGATGTCGGTCACTCAGTGCTCCTCGAGGATGGTGATGAAGGTGGCGAGCTCGGCGGCGTCCACCCGCGGCGGGGGAGACGAGGCGAGGTATGCCGTGAGCTGCGGTCCCAGCGCGGCCCGCGCGCGGTCGTCGTCGAGCTCGGGCGGGAGCCCGAGCTGGGTGAGCCGGGCCCGAGCGACGGACTCCACCGTCCGGTGGACCTCCCCGACAGCGGAGACGTCGCCCGCGACCGCACGGTCGATGGTCCGGGTGAGTGCCGTGACCCGACGGTCGCTCCCGCGAACCCGGACCGGCGTCCCCGCGCTCGTGGTCCACTCGACGGTGCGGTGCTCCCCGACGAGCCACGTGCCGAGCGCCCCGACGGCGACGAGCAGGCCGGCCGTGACGAGGAGGAGGAGGGGCTGGTCGAGGGCCGGCGCGAGCATGAGCAGCAGGCCCAGCACGCAGGCGACGACGACCGCAGCGGGAAGCTCACGCCCGCGCACGAGCGCGAGAAGACGTCCCCTCACCGCGTGGTCCCTTCCCCGAGGGCGGCGAGGGGCCGCAGGAGGTCCTCACGCACGGTGCGCAGCGCCTCGCGGGCCGCCTCCCGGTGCTCCTCACCGATGAAGTGATCCGAGAAGCGTGCCTCCCGGTACACCGCGGCCAGGCGTTCGATGGCTGCAGGGTCCACCGCGTGCTCGTCGAGCACGGCGGCGACGAGCTCGGCGGGGGTGCGGGACGCGTCGTCGTGGATGCCGACCGCGTGGGCGGTCCGCTCGAGGGTGAGCCAGGCGTTGATCACGGCCTCACCCGACGTGCCGTGGTCCAGCTGCGCCTCGCTCTCGCGCACCCCGGCGACGAGGACGTCCGGGAGGAGCCCGCCCCTGACCTCGTCCTTCACCGTGACGGGGTCGCGCCGCAACCGGCGCGCGAGGGCGCGAGCCACGAGCACCACCGCGAGGACGACGACGAGGACGAGGAGGGCACGCAGGGTCCAGGCGACGATGGCGGCGACGGTCTCGTTGTCCTCCAGGGATGCCCCCTCGCCGCGTGGCTGGCGGTTGTCGCCGACCTCGCCCTCGACGAGCTCACCGAACTCCTCAATCGCGGGTGGGCTCTCACCGGGCACGGTGAGGGCCGAGACGGAGCCCGCGCCCGAGACCCAGGCGGTGAGCAGCAGCGCCGCGACGGTGCCGCCGGCCCAGCCCCACTCCCGACGTCTCACCCGACCGAGCCTATGCCAGCCACCCGGCGTGGGAGCCTGATCACGAGGCTGCGTCCCGTCGGTCGCCCCTGAGGGGACCACGTCGCCATCGCCGGGACGCCGGTGGGCGTCGGGGGGTGGCGGGGCAGCGCCCCCACGGGTGAGGATGGCGTCGTGGCCACGGCATACCGACTTCGCGCCGGCGACACCGGCCCGGTTCAGCAGTCCCCGGTGACCTGTGGCTCGGCCTGCCTCACGGTGGCCCGGATGCTCGTGGACCCGGTCTTCGCCAGCTGGGTGCGGACCGGCGAGCCGCGCCTGCCGGGCTCACCCGACGGCGAGGACGAGCAGGAGCGCTTCGCGGCATACGAACGCGTCGTCATGGGGCGGACCAACGGCATCGTCGACGGTCGGCGCCGCCCGCACCTGCCGTGGCCGCGTGCCCTCGGCACGCCTCCATGGGGCGCCAAGCGCGAGCTCGAGCTCGGTGCCGCGCGCCAGGGAACGCGCTACGACGTCGCCACCTGGCGTCCGCTGTCGCGCACCAGCCTGCGCGAGGCGTTCGACCATTTCGTCGACGTGGTGGCCGACGGCGAGCCGGGGCTGCTCTACATCGGCAACGCCCAGCTGCCCCGCCACGTCGTCCTCGTGCTCCCGGGGGACGGCGACCGGCTGCTCGACGTCTACGACCCGGGGAACGGCCGGGTCCACCACCTCCGCCGCGACGCCGTGGTCGAGCGTCGCATCGGCCTCAGCGGCTGGCAGGTGCCGTGGTTCGCCGTGCAGCCGACCGGACACCGCCGCGTCCTGGCCGTCGCGCCGAGCCGCGCCCTCGGTGCGGCCCGGGTGACGTCGGGCGCCTGAAGGCCGGTCCGGACGAGCCGGTCAGCCCTGCGGCCGAGGCTTCTCGACGGGGATGAGCTCGACGTCACTGGCCGTCCAGGTCTGCGCAGGGGCGTAGTCGAGGGTGCCGGTGATCTTCCCGGCCGCGCGCAGGTCGGCCTCGCCGGCCCGCACGTGGTCGAGCAGGGCCTCGGGCCCACCGAGCACGATGCGGGCCACCTCGGCGCGCATCGAGAGCTTCGCCTCGGACTTGCTCTTGCGCACCGTCGCCAGCGCGGCCCCCACGGCCCCGAGCATCGCCGGGTCGGCGGGCTCGCCGTCGAGCCGGACCTCCTCGACGGTGGGCCAGGAGGTGAGGTGCACGGAGCCGTCGTGCCACCAGGACCACACCTCCTCGGTGACGTAGGGGAGGAACGGCGCGAGCAGCCGCAGCAGCGAGTCCAGCGCCAGGCGCAGGGTTGCCCGCGCCGACGCGGAGGCGGCCGCATCGACGGTCGCGCCGTAGGCCCGGTCCTTGACGAGCTCGAGGTAGTCGTCGCAGAAGGTCCAGAAGAAGGTCTCGGTCACCTCGAGCGAGCGGGTGTAGTCCCACGACTCGAAGCCGGCGGTGGCCTTCTCGATGACGTCGGCCAGCCCCGCGAGCAGGGCCCGGTCGAGCGGCTCAGTGACCATCGCGGCGAGGTCGGCGTCGCCGTCCACGTCGCCGAACGACAGGGCGAACTTCGACGCGTTGAGCACCTTGATGGCGAGGCGCCGGCCGACCTTCATCTGGCCCACGTCGTAGGCGGCGTCGGCGCCGAGCCGGCCCGAGGCCGCCCAGTAGCGGACCGCGTCGGCGCTGTGCTCGCGCAGCACGTCCTCGGGCGTGACGACGTTGCCCTTGGACTTGCTCATCTTCTTGCGGTCGGGGTCGAGGATCCAGCCGCTGATGGCGGCGTTGCGCCACGGCACCGTGCCGTGCTCGTAGTGGGCGCGCACGACGGTCGCGAAGAGCCACGTCCGGATGATGTCGTGCCCCTGGGGGCGCACGTCCATCGGGAAGACCTTGTCGAACACGGGGTCGGTCGTGACCTCACCGGAGGCGTCGACCCGCCGCCACCCGCCGGCGATCTGCGGCGACAGCGAGGACGTCGCCCAGGTGTCGAGGACGTCCGGGTCGCCGACAAAGCCGCCGGCCTGCCCACGCTGCGACTCGTCGTAGCCCTCGGGGGCCTGGGTGACGGGGTCGATCGGCAGCGCTGCCTCGGACGGGACGATCGGCTGGTCCCACACGGGCTCGCCCTCGGCGTCGAGGGGATACCAGACGGGGATCGCGACGCCGAAGAAGCGCTGTCGGGAGACGAGCCAGTCGCCGTTGAGGCCGGCGACCCAGTTGGCGTAGCGGGACCGCATGAAGGACGGGTGGAAGTCGATGGCCCGGCCCTGGCCGACGAGCGTGTCGTTGAGCGCGGCGTCGCGACCACCGTTGCGGATGTACCACTGGCGCGACGTGACGATCTCGAGGGGCTTCTCGCCGCGCTCGTAGAAGTTGGCCTTGCGCTGCGTCGCCTTCGGCTCACCGTCGAGGTCGCCGGACTCGCGCAGCGCCGCCACGACGCTCTCGCGCGCCGAGTGCACCGTCTTGCCTGCGAGCTCGCCGAACAGCTCGGCCCCGGGGCCGCCGGCGACCCACTCCGGCGTCTCGGCCTGGATGCGGCCCTGGCGGGTGATGACCGACCGCGTCGGCAGCTGCAGCTCACGCCACCAGATGACGTCGGTGAGGTCACCGAAGGTGCAGCACATCGCGATGCCGGCACCCTTGTCCATCTCGGCGGCCGGGTGGGCCACGACGGGCACCTCCACCCCGAACAGCGGCGAGCTGACCGTGGAGCCGAACAGGCCGGCATACCGCTCGTCGTCGGGGTGCGCGATGAGGGCGACGACCGAGGGGATGAGCTCCGGTCGGGTCGTCTCGACGAAGACCGGCTCTGCATCCTGGGTTGTCGGGTGGAACGCGACGCGGTGGTAGGCGCCGGGGTAGTCGCGCGCCTCGAGCTCGGCCTGGGCGACCGCGGTCTGGAAGGTGACGTCCCACAGGCCGGGTGCCTCGGCCTGGTAGGCCTCACCGCGGGCGAGGTTGCGCAGGAACGCCTGCTGGGCGGTGGCGCGGGAGTGGTCGTCGATGGTGCGGTACGAGATCGACCAGTCGAAGGACTGGCCGAGGCGCCGGAAGAGCGACTCGAAGGCCTTCTCGTCCTCGACGGTCAGCTCGTCGCAGAGCTCGATGAAGTTCTGCCGCGAGATGGGCATCGCGTCCCCGGCCCGCAGGCTCTTGGCGTCACCACGGTGCGGGGGCTCGAAGGTGGGGTCGTGGGGCAGCGAGGCGTCGCCGCGCACCCCGTAGAAGTTCTGGACCCGCTTCTCGGTCGGGAGCCCGTTGTCGTCCCAGCCGATCGGGTAGAACACGTTGAGGCCGACCATGCGCTTGTAGCGCGCCATGCAGTCGGTGTGCGTGTAGGAGAACACATGCCCCATGTGCAGGCTGCCCGACGCGGTCGGCGGGGGGGTGTCGATCGAGAAGACCTGCGAGCGGCTCCCGGCCAGGGCTGCCTCACGGTCGAAGGAGTAGGTCTGCTCCTGCGCCCATACCCGGCCCCACTTGTCCTCGAGGCCGTCCAACGAGGGACGCTCCGGGATGGTGGCAGCGCGAGAGGACGTGAGGTCGGCAGACATGTGCGGAATTCTCCCAGAACGTCAGGGGTGCTCCCAACCGGGTTCCCCCACCGCGTATGCCGGCCCACGCAGAGCGTGGGACCCGCATCCCACCCGCGCGCGTCGTCCCTCCGGCAGCCGCGGGTCAGGAGCCTCGCGGGACGCGGAGCATGCGGCCCATGCCGAGACCGAGGACGGCGACGGCGATGCCGAGGAGCAGCCAGAGGACGGTCTCGCGGGCGGGGGCCCGAGGGTCCGGAGCGGGCGTGAGGTCGACGGTCGAGACCGCCGGTGGGAGCGAGGCTCGCGGCGCCCCACCGGGGCGCACCGGACCGGCCACGGTGTCGTCGAGGACGGCGGTCATCGCCTCGTAGGGCTGCACGACGCCCCAGCCGGAGAGGTCGTCCCGGATGGTGCGGGTGCCGCGGGAGGCGGTGCTCTGGAGGCGGTGGGACAGCTCGGCCGGGCTCGCCGACGGGAACCGCTGGCGGAGCAGGGCGGCGGCGCCGCTGACGTACGCCGTGGCATAGCTGGTCGACTGGCCCTGCTGCGAGAGGACGCAGTCGCCGCCGGTGCGGAAGGTCGTGAGGACGGTGTCACCCGGGGCGGCGAGGTCGACGTGGGGACCGTGGATCGAGTCCTCCGTGACCTCGTCGGGACCGGTGGTGGCGGCGACGCCGAGAACGCCGGGGTTCGCGGCCGGGTAGCGCAGCCCGTCCTTGACCTCGGTGGCCTGCTCGCGGTTGCCGGCCGAGGCCACGACGACGACGCCCGCCCCGACCGCGGCGGCGACCGCGCTGCGGACGTCGCGTCGGTCCGAGCTCGTCGACAGCGAGAGGTTGATGACGTCGGCACCTGCGGAGACGGCGTACGTGATGCCCCGGGCGAGGTTGGCCGCCCGCTGCTCGGCCTCGTCGCCGCCTGACTCTCCGCCACTGATCTTGACCGGGAGGATCGTCGCGGCCGGGGCCACCCCCACGACGCCGGATCGCTTCCCGATGTCGCGAGCGGCGATGATGCCCGCGATCGCGGTGCCGTGACCCGTCTCGTCGGTCGTGGCTGGACCACCGACGAAGCTGCGGCCCGGCAGGACCGACCCCGCGGGGAAGTGCGCGTTGGTCGTGGAGACGCCGGAGTCGATGACCGCGACCACGACACCCCGGCCGGTCGCCAGGGCCCAGGCGCGGCGGGCACCGAGGCGGGCCAGCCCCGAGGGCTCGTCCGCGACGTAGCGGACCTGGTCCTCGGTGCAGGCCCTCGGCTCGGCGTGCGCGACGGGTGTGCCCGTCGGTGACACCGCACCACCCGCGAGCAGGACGAGGGTCAGGGCGCCGGCGGCCCCTGTGCGCCGCCCCGTCCGACGACGTGTCACGGCGCGGCGGCCACGGTGGTCTGCGCGGCGCGCACGCTGAGGACGGGTCCGGGGCGGAACAGCTCCGCCCAGGCCTGTGGGACGGGCGAGACGTCGCCCGCGTCGTATCCCAGTCGCTGCAGCAGGTCGGGCGTGGACGCGTCGATCGCGTAGGCCGTGCCGGTCTGGTCGATGGCGAGCACCGGACCCGCGGTGAGCGAGCCGGCCCCCACGGCCCGGACGAGTGCTCCTGTCCCGAGGTCGACGCTCACCCTGGTGGCGGACGGTGCGGCACTGACCGTCGTCGAGGTCGAGAGGGCCACGACCGGCTGCTGCCCGCGCTCGGACGTGAGGGTGGCGCACGGTGCGTCGCTCAGCAGCGTGGGGAGCTCGCTGGGCCAGCCGGTCGGGGCGATCCGCTGGCGCTGCACCGCGAGCTGGGTGACCTGGGCCGGTGTCACCTCGAGGTCGTCGGTGGTGCTCCCCGAGCCGACGCGGTAGAGGGCGTGCGCGAGGTCGGGGAGGGGCTCCAGGTCGCCGGCCGAGCTGACGAGGTAGCGGCGCGCCTCCTGGCCGGCGTTGGCGACGGCGAGCACGGACCCGACGGTGGCACCGGGGGGAAGGCCGGCCACCGGCTTGCCGAAGTCGGGGATCCGCAGCGGCGCCAGCTCGGGGCCGAGCGCGAAGAGGTTGGTCCACAGGGCAGGCGCGGCCTGCGGCGCTCGCCCGTCGAGGCCGAGGGCGATCGTCACGGTCGAGAGGTTGGCGGCCGCCACCGGGTGGCGCTGCCCCCCTGCGATGACGAAGGTCTGGCCGCCGGTCGTCACGAGGGTCGCTCCCTGAGCGGTCGGCGTGCTCCTGGCCGACGCGCCGACGGCGGTCGCCACGCCACTCTCGGGACCGAGGCACGACACCCAGCCGCTGTTGGTCAGGGAGTCGGGGGGCGTCAGCGAGTCCGGGGCGCCCGGGATGCCGATGGTGGCACCGCGCTGCTGCGTGGCCAGCTTGTCGTCGGCGACCGTGATCACCTCGAAGCTCCTCGCCGGGATGAGCAGCCGGGCGCTGGTCGTGTTGAGCACGGGGTGCAGGGTCTTCTTGATCGAGACGTAGCGGGCCCCGCTGTCCTTGGCGATGACGAGCTTGTTGTCCCCCCAGTTCTTCGGCAGGGAACCGAGGAGCCAGCCGAAGGCGAGGCTCCCGACGACGAGCACGACCGTCAGTGCCAGCCCACCGATGACCGCCTTCATCGGGCGGTGCGGCTCGACCTCACGTCCTCCGGGTGCGCCGCTGACGAAGGCGGTGGTGAGACGGCGCCTGCTGAACGACTGGGCGTCGACGAGGTCCTTCTTGGTGGCCACTCGACGACCTCAGAGGAGGCCGACGGTCAGGGCCGCCAGCGGGACGAGGGTGACGAGGGCGACGCCCTCGACGGCGTCGGCGATCCGTCCGAGCTGCACCCGCGTGCGTGGCAGGACGAGCGCCAGCGCCACCACGACCGCCGCGGCTGCGGCGAGCCCCAGGGCGAGGGCCGGCCGCCAGTCGGGATGGGTCTCGGCCGCGCTGACGGCGGCGACGGCGATGCCGGCGACGCCGGACACCATGGCGATGAGCACCGTGGTGCGGGTCCGGCTGTGCCGGGTGCGCAGCAGGGTCGCGACGAACCCGACGAAGACGAGCAGGGCGCCGGACACCCCCGCGGAGACCAGCTGGGGGGTGCAGAGGACCATGACGCCGGCACTCGCGACGCCAAGGGCGACCATGAGCTCGTGGCCCGCCGCGACCTGGCGCCGAACCTGCTCGCGCTCCACCTCGGGCGCGTCGGAGAAGATCTCGAGGTCGCTCTTGGGCGGGTGCGTCGACAGCCGGCTGGTGGAGATGCCGACCCAGGGCAGGACGTTGCCGATCAGGGTGGCGACGAGGAAGACCACTGCGGCGACCGAGGTCATCCCCCACCCGACGACGTGCGTCAGGGAGCCGAGGACCACCATCGCCAGGCCGATCGCAGAGGTGGCAGCGACGAGCAGTCGGGAGCGGGTGACGGCCGCGGCACCGAGGGCACCAACGAGCGTGACGGCCGCGCCGGCATACAGCAGGCCCTCGCCCCAGAGGCGCGCGTCGGGCACGGCGGCATACCCGGACACACCGGCATAGGTGACCGCGGTGAGCGCGAGCGCCACTGCGGCGTAAGGCTGCTGGCGGACGTGGGCGAGGACGGCGGCGGCACCGACGAGCAGGAGAGCGCACGCCCCCGCGAGCGCGGCGACGAGGAGCCCGTTGTCCCGGGCGGTGAAGAGTGCGTAGGCGGCTGCGACGAAGAGAACGACCGCGGCACCCACCGCCGTGCCGGCGCTGTTGCTCGCGGTCCACGGCGTGAACTGCGTCTCGACCAGGTCGGCGACGGCCTCCACGACGTCGTCGTAGACCTTCTCGCCGTCAGGGCGGTTGGGCTCGAGGGCGAGGACGGCGCCGTCCTCGACACCTTGTGCCGCAAGGCTTGTGTCGCTCTCGACGACCGACCCGTCCGAGCGGACGAGGCGGTACCCCATGCTGGCGGAGTGCGCGTCCAGGACGCCGAGCTCGCGCGCGAGGTCAGGGATCACCTCGGCGACCGGGATCGACCCGGGGATCCCGAGGTCGGCGCGCCGGGTCCCCGACGTCACCGACAGCCTCACGAGCGACGTCGCCGTGCTCTGACTCACGAATGGTCCTCCCCGGTGCTCCAGCGCTGTCATCCCCCCGCCGCGACGGGAACCGCCACGAGCATAGACCGGGGAGTTCTCCCCATTGGCGGTCGCTGGGGGCACCCGTATGGTCTTCCCTGTCAGGACTTCGGGGGAACGTCAGGCCGGGGTCCAACCACCATGAGTGGTCGGGTGGGCCAGCGAGGTCCGTAGGGGCCGAAGAGAGAAGGGAAGTGACAATGTCAGACAGCCACAAGGTCGGCGCAGGCGCCATCGCCAAGAGCGCGAGCATCGTCGACCAGTCCAAGAGCGACCTCAAGAACAAGCTCGGCACGCTGCAGGGGCAGATGGAGCAGGTGAAGGCGCACTGGGAGGGTGCGGGCGCCGGCGCCTTCCAGAACGTGCAGGTCGCGTGGACGACGCAGGCCCAGGACCTCGTCGACATCCTCGAGAACTTCCGCGAGAACCTCGTCGCCAACGACAAGCAGTACACGGCGGACGACCAGGGCTCCTCCGACCTGCTCAGCAAGTACGTCTCGCAGATGGGTGGCAAGTGATGAGTGGCGGTCAGGACATCAAGGTCGTCGGCGGGGGCCTCGACGCCCTCATCGGTGACATGCAGAAGGGCGTCAACGACCTGCGCGGCAAGGTCGCCGACATGGAGCGTGACCTCAAGCCGCACATGGCGGAGTGGGAGGCGGGGGCCAAGACCGCCTTCGAGGACGTGAAGAGCAGGTGGAACACCGAGGTCAACGACCTCAACGAGCTGCTCCTCGACATCAAGAAGGCCGTCGAGCAGTCCAAGGAGGCCTACCTCGCCGGTGAGCTCCGCAACAAGAACAGCTGGTCCTGACCGCACGGTCGGCAGAACCACAGGGCCGTGCCGGCACCCCGGACGGGGGTGCCGGCACGCAGCCGCGTGACGAGGGACAGGGGAGGCAGCCATGGCAGGCGACGAGGTCGAGTACCCGACCGAGTACATGAACAGCTTGGCCAACACGAGGCAGACCACGTGGGCCGAGGACTCCACCGAGGGCGTGCGGAGGATCCGCGACGCGCTCGCGGACAGGAGCACGTTCGGCGACCTCCCCGAGCTGGCCGCCTACGGCACGGTCTTCGAGGAGGTCCGCACGATCTACCTCGAGACGCTGCGCGGCGTCAAGGACGACCTCGACGCCGTGGCGCAGGGCATCCGCACGTCCGCCCAGCAGATGCGGGACCGGGACGACCAGGCGGGTGCCGCCTTCCTCGAGCTGTGGCAGCGATGGGAGAACGGCCCGCTCGCGAGCACCCGGAACCACGAGCAGGCCTCCTCCACCCAGTCCGCCCAGGCTGCGGCGCAGACCGCCGAGTCGGCCGAGGCCGCGACCTCCGCCACGGCGGCGGCACCGGCGGTACCGGCGGAGCCCGCCGAAAGAGGCACGCCCGCCGACGGTGCCACGGGAGGAACCCGCGCAGAAGGCGCCGTCCCCGCGGGTGGGCCCGCGTCCGACGTCCCGTCACCCCGGTGACCGTGCGCGCCCGCTCGACACGCGTGCGCCGCGGGGTCGCCCTGGCGGTGGCCGGTGCGGCTGCCGCGGCGAGCCTGGCCTGCGCCCCGTCGGCATCGGCGGACCCGCTCGACGACGGGCAGTGGTGGCGGGCGGCGATGGGCGTCGACGAGCTCCACCGCACCGGCGCCGGCCAGGGGGTCACGGTCGCCGTCATCGACGGGCCGATCGACTCCAGCGTGCCCGAGCTGCGGGGTCGGGTCGCGTCTTCGAGCACGGAGTGCCTGACCCGGGACGGCGACCGCCGGGCCGCCACGCTCAGGGGCCCCGAAGCGGGCCACGCGACGAGCATGGCCTCGCTCATCGTCGGGAGCGGGAAGGGGACGACCGCGGGAGGGCGCGGCATCTCGGGGATCGCGCCGCGGGCGACGCTACGCCACTACGCGGTGCTGTACGCGAGGACCACCGACGGCGGCGGGGACGGGTGCCGCCTCGACGCCTCCGGGTTGGACCAGTCCGGCGCCGCCACGGCGCGGGCCATCCGCCAGGCCGTCGGGGACGGCGCCAAGGTCCTCAGCATCAGCCTCTCCGTCGACTACGACGCCGCGCTCGTCGACGCGCTGCTCGAGGCCTACCGCGCGGGCGCGATCGTCGTCGCCTCGACGAACAACGACACCCGCAACGTCTTCTGGCCCGGGATCGGCAACGGCGTCGTCACGGTGACCCACGTCGACGCCGCCGGGAACCTCGACTCCAGCGCGCTGCGGCGGAGCCCGCTGCTCGACTTCGCTGCCCCGGGGACCAAGGTTGCCGCCGGGGCCTGGACCCCGTCGGGATGGCGCTCCGACGCCATCTCCGACGGCGCCTCCCAGGCCACGGCGATCACGGCCGGAGGTCTGGCCGCGCTCTGGTCGGCCCATCCCGACGCCACGGGCAACCAGGTCCTGCAGGCCGCCAAGGACGCCATCGGGCTGCGCGCCGAGAACGGCACGTACCTCACCTGGTTCCGACGGGTGGGCCAGGACCTGCCGCGGTCGGCGGGCAAGACCGAGTCCTACGGCTTCGGCATCTTCTCCCCGGCGGACGCGGTCAGGCTCGACGTGGCCGCGCTGCCCGACACCAACCCCATGGTCGTCGACCGTGGCGTGGTCTCACCCACCGCCGCGCAGATCGCCGCAGTGGTCGGCGCCGCGAGCGCGTCCACGGCATCGCCGTCGACGCCGACCTCCGCATCACCGTCGGCCAGCGCCGCCGCGACGGCGATCGAGGAGACCCGGCCTGCTGGTGCCGACGAGGCCGCCGACGCGGGGAGCCCGCTCCGGGTGTGGGCGCTCGCCGGGCTCCTGGCGCTGGCACTGGCGACCGCGGTCCTCGTGCTGTCCCGGCGACGCCGAGCCAGACGCTCGGACGGCGCTCACGACCTCGCATCCCCCTCTGTTTCCCACGACCCGACGACCGCGACGGACGGGGTCGCGGCCACGATGAAGGAGCACAGTCATGGCGGTTCTTGACGGTGGCGGCAGCGGGCCGACGCTCAACCCCAAGGCCAAGCACTACGAGCGGCGGCTGTTCAAGGTCTTCTCCTCCAGCACCGCGTCCATCTGGTTGACGCAGAACGACTGGAGGGCCGCGAAGACCCAGCTCGAGGACCTGGCCAAGGACGTGCGCCAGGTGCACACCGAGCTCCAGGCTCCGCCGACCGGCGGTCGCGGCTGGCAGGGGCCGGCAGCCGAGGCGGCCCTGGCCTCACTCCAGAAGCTCAGCTCGACCCTCGACACCCACGCGACCAAGGTCGGCGACGTGGACACGAGCCTGGGTCAGGTTCACACGGCGATCACCGAGGCGAAGGCCGGCTGGTACTCCGAGGTGGCGAGCATCTCGACCTACGTCGACCCGGCGGAGCACACGCGTCTCCCGGCGCCCTACCTGCCGACCCCGGAGAACCGCGCCCAGTACAGCGTGCCCGACACCGAGGCGGCCGCGGCGGCGGAGGACGCCCTCTGGGAGCAGCGCAACCAGGCGGCCAAGCGCGTGCTCGACCGGTTGGGCACCGACACCCAGACGGCGACCTCGACGATGCCGATCGAGACGAGGACGAGGTCCGAGACGCCGTACAGCCAGTCCGGTCCCGGCGGCGGAGGCGGCGACTACCCCGCGGGGACGAGGACCCCCTCGACCTCGGGGGGCTACGCCGTGCAGCCCGACACCGGGGTCGTGTTCGACGGCGATCGCGGCGACGACGAGGACCGTGACCGTCCCGACCCGGTCGTCATCATCGAGAACCCCGACCCGGAGACCGACCCGGACCCGGAGCTCGACCCGGACCCGGAGACCGAGCCGGACCGGGAGACCGGTGTCGGCCCGGAGACCGGCGTGGACCCGGAGACCGGTCTCGACCCGATCAGCTCCGACGGTGACGTCACCGGCACGATCGGCACGAACCCCACCGGTGACGGGGTGACCTCGCCCGGCATGCAGGCTCCCCGGGGCGGCGGCGGCATCGGGGCCGGCGGCCTCGCTGCGGGCGGCCTCGGTGCAGGTGCCGCCGGTGTCGGTGGGATCCTCGGTGCCCGTGGCGGCATGGCCCGCGGCGGTGCCATCGGTGTCGGCAGCTCCGGCGGGACGCGCGGTGGGACGACTGTCCGGCCCGGTGGGGCCGGTGCCCGTGGTGGCGCGGCCTTCGGCAGCGCCGGAAGCGCTCGCGGTGGGGCGACGGTGGTGCCGGGCGGTGGTGGCGCCGCAGGGCAGTCCCGGGCCGGCGCCTCGGGGCGCGGCAGCGCCGTCAAGGGCGCGAGTGGCTCCGGTCGCTACGGCGTCCCCAAGCTCGACGGCAGGGGCGGCGGCGCGGCGCCCACGGCCTCCGGCCAGTCCGGCAGGACTGCTGGAGGCAGGGCGGGACGCAGTGGCCCCGTCGGCGCGGCCGGTGCCGGTGGCGGCCGCACGGGCGAGAAGCGGACGGCCGCGGACGTGGACGGGCTCACCCACGAGGACGAGGACACCTGGTACGACGGGACCGACGAGTCCAGTCCCCAGGTCTGGGACTGACCGCCAGCGCGGCGTCTCAGGCGCCGGCCACGGTCCGGTGTCGGGTTTCCGGGACCCTGGCGGCCGCAGTGCCCCCTGATCCCCGACACCCCAGCGACCGCCTCCCGTCCGGTGAGGCAGGTGGCCTCAGCCCGAGGTCACCCGCCGCAGGGCCTCCACCCCGCCGGCCGCCACGATGCCGAGCGGCACGGAGAGGGCGACCGTCAGGCCCTCGAGGCTGTCGGCGAAGCGCGACATGCGGGTCGACCGGTAGCCCCGTCGCAACGCGGTCGCGCTGACGACGCCGACCCAGCCGACCGCGGTCGCGACGAGGAACGCGAGGACGGTGGCGCCGCCCCAGCCGCTGGTGAGCAGGGAGTACGCGCCGGCGAGCAGCAGGGCCGCGCAGGCCCCGAGCATGCTGTAGCGAGGCAGCCGGTCGCGCACAGTCCTCGACTGGTAGCCGCACGCCAGGGCTGCGGCGACGACCAGCGCGAGGGTGCCCCAGCGGGACGTGGTGTCGGGTGCCGGGGTCGTCACGGTGAGCCACCCGCTCACGGCCGTCGTGACGGAGAGGTATGCCGTCCCGATCGCCACGATCTCCCGCGCGGCGTCGAAGCGTGCTCGCATGTCGTCGCGCGTGATGCGCCGGCGCCGACCGGCGCTGCGCTCGCGGACCGACCAGACGGTCGTGGAGAGACGGTCGGTGTCGACGAGCTGGTTGCCGTCGACGATGAGGCTGCTCGTGGGCAGCAGCCGCATGAGGAGGGGCCCGAGCCCGGTGGCGACGGCCGCGATGGAGTGACCGGGCCAGTCGAGGACGGTGCCGACGCCGACGAGCAGGCCGAGACCGACGAGGGTCGCCAGGACTGTGCGATCGCCGGGGGAGTCGGCCGATGTCCGGGGCCGGGCGCTCGCGAGCGCCAGCACCCCCACGGCGCAGCCGGCGACGACGGCCACCGACTCGCGTCCGGGGGAGGCCGGCCAGGGCAGGGTCAGGCCGGCGGCCAGCCCGAGGGCAGGTGCGGTGGCGGCAGCAGCGAACCGGTGCGAGCGGGAGGTGCCCAAGGTGGCGAGGCCGACCGCACCCGCGGCGAGCAGCGCCGCGGCAGCCAGCGGCATCCAGGCCAGCTGCTCCGACGTGGTGGTGGCCGGGTCCGCCGACGACCGAGCAAGGCTCCACGCCGCGACGAGGCTGACGATCGCGCCGAACGAGGCGGCGAGCCAGAGGAGCTGGGTGGTCGCCGCCGGGGGAGCAGCGCGTGGCGTCGTCCTCGACGGACGGGGGGAGCGCGGCGACGGCACGAGCCCGGACCGCGGGGTCGTCGCCTCGGAGACCTCGCTGGGCGGCTCCTCTCCGCGGCGGCGCGTCGACTCGTCGGCGACCGTCCGGGCGGCCACGGGTTCGGCGGGCTCCCGGTGGCGTCCGCCGGACCCGGCCGGAGCGTGAGAGCGGGCGCCACCCGCCCCGCGACCTCGGTCGAGGTTGAGGATGTCGCGGGTCACGGCGTGGGTGGTCACGGGGACGACGGTGAGGATCGACCCGGTCGGGACCGACTCGTCGAAGGTGTCGAGCGGCCCGAGGACGCGCCCGCTCGGGGTCGCGACGGCGTGGGGGTTGGCGCGCGAGGCGATCCCGAGGACCGACAGGACCTCGGTGACCTGCGCTCCGACCGGCACGACGAGGTCGTGTCGGCGACCGCCCGCGCTGAGGCTGATCTGGAGTCCGGCACCCACGTCCGTACCCGGCATACCCACCCCTCGCGTCGACACGGAACGTCCCCCGCGAAGGATAGGCCGCGGAGCGGTTCCGCGGTGCGGCACCCTCGGTGCGGGGTGGCGCCACGGGATAGGTTGACCCGGTGCGAGCACCGGGGAGGACAACGTGACCGCAACTGTCGGAGGGACGCGCCAGGAGGCACCGTCGGTGCCGACCGGACGCATCGTCCTGCAGCCGCCGCCGGAGATCACGCCGGCCGAGGGTCTCAGCAACCTGCTCATGCAGGCGGTGCCCATGCTCGGCTCGGTGGGCTCGATGGGCTTCGTCGCCCTGGCCTCGCCCGGCCCCAAGGGCTACGTCGGCGCCGGCATGTTCCTCGTCGCCTCCCTCGGTTTCGTCTTCGCCAGCGGGATGCGCCAGCGCACCCAGCGCACCACGGAGGTCGTCTCCAACCGTCGCGAGTACCTCGCCTACCTCGCCGAGGTGCGGGGGACGGTGCGCGACGCCGCCGCCAAGCAGCGTGAGGCGGGCCTGTGGAACTTCCCGGCGCCCTCGTCGTTGCCCCTGCTCGCCGAGGAGAGGAGCCGGGTCTGGGAGCGCCTGCCCAAGGACGACGACTTCCTCCACGTCCGGATGGGCACGACGTCCCAGCCCCTGTGCCTCACCCTCGAGCCGGCCGAGACGCCGCCGCTCGCCCAGCTCGACCCGGTCGCCGCCTCGGCCCTGCACCGGCTGCTCACCACCCACCGCGTCCAGCACGGGCTTCCGGCCTCGGTGGCGCTGCCGGCCTGGGCCCGGGTGCAGGTCACGGGGGAGGCCGGTCCGTCGCGGGCGCTCGCGCGGGCGCTCGTGGTCAACGCCGCCGTGATGCACTCGCCCGACACGCTCATCGTGGCGGCCCTGACCGGACCCGACGCCCGGGCCGAGTGGGACTGGCTCAAGTGGCTCCCGCACGCGCTCAGCCCGCGTGAGCGCGATGCCGTCGGACCGTCGCGGCTCGTGGCCGAGTCGGTCGAGGAGCTCCTCGAGCTGCTGCCGGACGACGTGACCGACCGGCCCCGGTTCGGACCGAGCGGCCAGCGCCCGGCGCCCCACGTCCTCGTCATCGTCGACGGCGCCCGCCTGCCCCGCCACAACCCGCTCGTGACCGACGACGGCGTCCTCGGGGTCACCGTCCTCGACCTGCCCGACCAGTGGGGCGAGCTCGACAGCACCACCACGCTGCGCCTCGCCGTCGACGGTGGACACGGCACCGCGGAGGGCCAGGTCCCGTTCGAGATCCTCAGCCTGAGCCGTGGCGGCGCGAAGGGACTGGCCGACCAGATGAGCGTGACGCAGGCCGAGGCCGCGGCTCGACGCCTGGCCCCGATGTTCGTCAGCGGCGAGGTCGAGGTGCGCGACGCCCTGACCTCGAGCACCGAGCTCGTCGACCTGCTCGGTCTCGGCGACGTCCGCGACTTCGACCCGGCCACCGCCTGGCGTCCGCGCCTGCAGCGCGACCGGCTCCGGGTGCCCATCGGGGTGGGGGGCAACGGCCAGGTGGTCGCCCTCGACATCAAGGAGTCCGCCCAGCAGGGGATGGGGCCGCACGGCCTCGTCATCGGTGCCACCGGGTCCGGCAAGTCCGAGCTCCTGCGGACCCTCGTCCTCGCACTCGCGATGACCCACTCGTCCGAGCAGCTCAACTTCGTCCTCGTCGACTTCAAGGGTGGTGCCACGTTCGCCGGCATGGCCGACATGCCGCACGTCTCGGCCGTCATCACCAACCTCGGCCAGGAGCTCACCCTCGTCGAGCGCATGCAGGACGCCCTCCAGGGCGAGATGACCCGGCGCCAGGAGCTGCTGCGCTCGGCCGGCAACTTCGCCAACGTCACGGACTACGAGAAGGCCCGGGCCGCAGGCGCCGACCTCGAGCCGCTGCCGGCGCTGCTCATCGTCGCCGACGAGTTCTCCGAGCTGCTGTCGGCCAAACCCGAGTTCGCCGACCTCTTCGTCGCCATCGGGCGCCTCGGCCGGTCGCTCTCGATGCACCTGCTGCTCTCGTCGCAGCGGCTCGAGGAGGGACGGCTCCGCGGCCTGGAGTCGCACCTGTCCTACCGCATCGGTCTGCGGACGTTCTCGGCCGGGGAGTCGCGCACCGTCATCGGTGTCCCCGATGCCTACGAGCTGCCTCCGGTCCCGGGCCTGGGCTACCTCAAGCCCGACCAGACGACCCTGCTCAAGTTCAAGGCCGCCTACGTCTCCGGACCACCGAAGGGCCGTCGTCGCCGGGCGGCCTCCGGGGGCGGTCCGGCGATGCAGGTGCTCCCGTTCACCTCCGCCAGGGCGGTCTCCGCGGTGCCGCGGGTCGAGGAGGACCCCCGACCGCGCCCGGAGGCCGAGGAGACCCGCGCGGTCTTCGACATCGCCGTCGCCCGGATGAAGGGGCAGGGCCGGCCGGCCCACCAGGTGTGGCTGCCGCCGCTGGACGTGCCGAACTCCCTCGACCAGCTCCTCGGCGACCTCACCGAGCACCCGCAGCTCGGACTCGTGAGCCAGCGCTGGCGCGCCCGCGGGGCGTACGTCGTCCCCCTGGGCATCGTCGACCGGCCTCTCGAGCAGCGGCGCGAGCTGTTCACCCTCCAGCTCGGTGGAGCCGCGGGCCACGTCGCCGTCGTCGGCGGTCCGCGCACCGGTCGCAGCACGTTCCTGCGCACGCTGGTGAGCTCGATCGCCCTCACCACGACGCCGCTGGAGACGCAGTTCTACATCCTCGACTTCGGTGGCGGCACGTTCACCCCCTTCGCGGGCCTGCCGCACGTCGCGGGCGTGGCCAACCGCAACGAGCCCGACGTCGTCCGGCGCACGGTGGCCGAGATCTCGAGCATCATCGACCGGCGCGAGGCCCACTTCAGGGCCACCGGGATCGACTCCATCGAGACCTACCGGCGGCGCCGGGCGGAGGGCCGGGCCGACGACGGCTACGGCGACATCTTCCTCGTCGTCGACGGGTGGCCGACCATCCGGGCCGAGTTCGACGAGCTCGAGCAGACCATCAGCGGCATCGCCGGGCGCGGCCTCACCTTCGGCATCCACGTCGTCATCACGACATCGCGCTGGATGGACTTCCGCATGCAGATCCGCGACATGCTCGGGACCCGCGTCGAGCTCGGCCTCGGCGACCCCGGCGACTCCGAGATCGACCGCAAGCTCGCCGCCAACGTCCCCAAGGGCCGGCCGGGCCGCGGGATCACGACGACGAAGCACCACTTCCTGGCCGGCATACCCCGGGTCGACGGCTCGGGGAGCGTGGACGACCTCGGTGAGGGGGTCGACGACCTCGTCGCGAGGGTGCGCGCCGCCTGGAAGGGGCCGCAGGGGCCGAAGCTGCGCCTGCTGCCCGAGCGGATCTCGCTCGAGACGATCCGGGAGCAGGCCGGTCCCGACGACCGGCGCGTGCTGCTCGGCATCAATGAGAGCAACCTCGAGCCGGTCGGGGTGAACGTGGCCGAGGACTCGCACCTCTATCTCTTCGGCGACACCGACTCGGGCAAGTCCTCGATGCTGCGTGCCTACGCCAGCGAGATCGCCCGCCTCTACACCCCGGCGCAGGCCAAGCTGTTCGTCGTCGACTACCGGCGGGCCCTGCTCGGCGAGCTGCCGCAGGACCACGTGGCCGAGTACATGACGACCGAGGAGCAGGTGACGGCCGAGATGGAGGGGCTCACCGCGTTCCTGCGCACGCGGCTCCCCGGACCCGACGTCACGCCCGAGCAGCTCCGTGGCCGCTCGTGGTGGTCCGGCTCGGAGGCGTTCATCCTCGTGGACGACTACGACCTCGTCGTCACCTCGAGCGGGTCGCCGCTGCGGCCGCTCGTCCCGCTGCTCGCCCAGGCGGCGGACGTGGGCCTGCACCTCGTGGTAACCCGCCGTGCCGGAGGTGCCTCGAGAGCGAGCTACGAGCCGGTGCTGCAGGCGCTGCGCGACCTCGCCAGCCCGGGCATCATGCTCAGCACGCCACCGGACGAGGGCGCCCTCATCGGCACCGTCAAGGGCTCGCTCCAGCCGGCGGGACGAGGTCGGCTCGTCACCCGCGACGAGGGCAACCAGTTCGTGCAGCTGGCGTGGCTCCCGGCGCGGCACGGCTGACTGACGGGGCCGTAGGCTGCCCCGCATGGAACCCGTCTACACCCCCGTCATCACCGCGGCCCGCGCCGTGTTCCTCGCACAGGGGCTGCGCTTCCGGATGGAGGGCACCGAGCACGTGCCCCGGGTGGGTGGAGCCGTCATGGCCATCAACCACACGGGCTACTTCGACTTCACGTATGCCGGCCTCGCGGCCCAGCCGTCGAAGCGTCTCGTCCGCTTCATGGCGAAGAAGTCGATCTTCTCGCACCGGGTTGCCGGGCCGCTCATGCGCGGTATGAAGCACATCCCGGTGGACCGGCGCGACGGCAAGGCCTCCTTCATGCGGGCGGTGCAGTCGCTCAAGGACGGCGAGATCGTCGGCGTCTTCCCGGAGGCCACGATGTCGCGGTCGTTCGAGCTCAAGGAGTTCAAACCAGGCGCGGTGCGGATGGCCCAAGAGGCCGGGGTGCCGATCCTGCCGACGACGTTGTGGGGCTCGCAGCGGGTGTGGAGCAAGAACACCCCCAAGCACCTCGGCCGCAGCAACATCCCGATCTCGGTCGTCATCGGGGAGCCCTTTCACGTGGCGCCCGACGAGAACCGCGCGGAGGCCACGCGCCGGCTGCAGGCGGTCATGGAGGCCCAGCTGCGGGCGCAGCAGGCGGCCTACCCGGCGATGACCGGTGACGACCTCGTCTTCCAGCCGGCCCGGCTCGGCGGCCGGGCGCCGACGCCCGAGGCCGCCGCGGCCGAGGACCTCGCCGACATGACGCGCACGGTCGACAAGTTCAACAAGAAGCGCCGCGCCTGACCGTCGCCGTCGTGGTCGACCCGGGCAGGGTCAGACCGGGTGGCCGAGGTGCCCGAGCGCCTGGCGGAGCAGGACACCGTGGCCGCGCTCCATCTCGGCGAGCACGCCGGGGGCGAGCGCCTCCTCGGGCGTGAGCCAAGCGAGGTCCAGGGCGTCGTGCTGCGGGGCGCAGTCCCCGGTCACCGGCACGACGAAGGCCAGCGACACCGCGTGCTGGCGCGGGTCGTGGAACGGGGTCACGCCGGGCGTGGGGAAGTACTCGGCCACCGTGAAGGGCACCGGCGACGTGGGCACGGCCGGCAGGGCCATGGGGCCGAGGTCCTTCTCGAGGTGCCGCAGCAGGGCGTCGCGCACCCGCTCGTGGTAGAGCACGCGCCCCGAGACGAGCTCGCGCTGGATGTCGCCGTCGTCCGACGCGCGCAGCAGGAGGCCCACGGCCGCGACCGCCCCGCGCTCGTCCACCCGGACGGGCACCGCGTCGACATAGAGGATCGGCAGCCGCTCGCGGGCGCTGTCGAGCTCCTCGCGGCTCAGCCAGGACCGGGTGTTGTCGAGCTCGAGATGACTCATGGCGGCGATTGTGCCAGTGGGCCCGGTCGCTCAGTCGCGCGTGGTCGACGGCGTGAACACCACCGGCGCCTCGAACGCGGCCTTGCGGGCAGCGCGGCGCAGCGTGCGGAGCACGACCCTCCCGGTCAGGCTCACCAGGACGATGTTGGTGACGGCCCGTCCGATGTCCCAGCCGAGCGAGGTCGCGAAGGAGAAGACGAGGAATCGGTGCAGGTTGTCGAGCACGGGCGCGCCGGCGACGAAGGACAGCCCGCCGCCGAGCCCGGTCGTGAACGGCCAGAACATGAGGTTGAGGGCGATGCCGTAGAGCAGTCCCGCGACCGCGCCGTAGGCCGCGAGCAGGACGATCTCGGCTCGTCCGCGCAGTGCGGGGAGCAGGCCGGCACCGAGGCCGACCCAAGCCGCACCGAGCATCTGGAAGGGCAGCCAGGGCCCGACCCCGCCGGTGATGAGGGCCGAGGCGAACAGGGTCGTGGCGCCGAGCACGAAGCCGAAGCCCGCGCCGAAGACCCGTCCCCCGAGGATGAGGAGGAAGAACACGGTCTCGAGGCCGGCGGTGCCGGCTCCCACCGGCCGCAGCGCCGCACCGACGGCTGACAGGACACCGAGCATTGCGATCGCCTTGACGTCGAGCCCGCCCTCCGAGACCTCCGCGAGCACGACGGCGAGGAGCAGCGGCAAGAGCAGCGAGAACAGCAGGGGTGCGTCGGTGGAGTGGGCGAAGGCCGTGCCGGGATCGACGATGAGCGGCCATCCGAAGGCAAGCACTCCGGCGAGGCTGACGGCGACGATCGCCAGGGTCGAGCGGGGACGCAACCGGATCGCGCGGGTCCGAACGCCCGGCGGCGCGGCGGGTGACGCGGTCATCGGGCGGCCTCCACGGCATACCGGACGTCGTCGACGGTGAGCCACGGCTGGGGCGCGGTGATCTTGGCGACCTGGGGTGCGAACGCCGGGCTGGAGACGACCACCTCGCGGGTGGGCCCGTCGGCGACGACCTCCCCGGCGGCCATCACGACGACGCGGTCCGCGGTCTCGGCGACGAACTCCACGTCGTGCGTGGAGACGACGACGCTGCGGCCCCTCGCGGTGAGCGCGTGCAGGGACCGCCGCAGGGCCGCCTTGCCGGCGTAGTCGAGCCCACGCGTCGGTTCGTCGAGGAGGAGGACCGGCGGGTCGGCGGTCAGCTGGACGGCGAGCACCACCGCGAGCCGCTGTCCCTCGGACAGGTCTCGCGGGTGACGGTCGTCCGGTATGCCGGGTGCGAGCCCGTCGAGGAGCGTGCGGCAGGTGCCCGCCTCGCGGCCGCTCTCGTGGTCGGCCTGCGTGCACTCCGCGCCCACCGAGTCGAGGTAGAGGAGGTCGGCTGCCGACTGGGGGACCAGCCCGACGTGGCGGCGCCGCTCGCCCGCGTCGAGGCGGGAGACGTCGACGCCGTCACCGGAGCCTGCGGCCGCGCGAACACGGACGCTGCCCGAGCGCAGGGCTCCGGAGCCCTGCAGACCCCACAGGAGGGAGGACTTGCCGGCGCCGTTGCGGCCCATCAGCGCGGTGGTCTCGCCCGCGCGCAGGTCGAGGTCGACACCGGCGACGGCGACGACCGCGTCGTGGGTGATGACGACGTCACGGGCCTCCACCAGGGTGGCGCCGACGGTCGGCGGCCGTTCGCGGAGGGCGGTGTCGAGCGAACGCCACGGGGCCGCCCGTCGACGTGCGTCGCGAACCGAGAGGGGGAGAGGTGACCACCCGGCCCACCGACCCAGCTCGACGACCGGAGGGGCGACGTCGGCCGTGACCATGGCCGCGGACGGGACGTCCTGGGTGACGACCCCGTCCTGGCCGACGTGGACCACGGTGTCGGCGTACTGGAGGACGCGCTCGATCCGGTGCTCGGCGACGACCACGGTGACGGCGAGGTCGTGGGCGAGGCGGGTGATGGTCGCGAGGACGTCCTCCGCACCGGTGGGGTCGAGGGCCGACGTCGGCTCGTCGAGGACGATGACCCGGGGATGGGCGGTGAGCACCGAGCCGATGGCCACCCGCTGCTGCTGGCCGCCGGAGAGCTCGGTCAGGGCGGCGCCCCTGAGGTCGGCGATCCCGAGGACGTCGAGCGTCTCCTCGACGCGCTTGCGCATCGTCGCCGTCCCGAGGCCGAGCTGCTCCATGCCGTAGGCCAGCTCCTCCTCGACGGTGTCGGTGACGAAGCCGGCGAGCGGGTCCTGCCCGACGACGCCGACGAGGTCGGCGAGGTCACGTGGACGGTGCTCGCGGGTGTCGCGACCGAGGAGCCGCACGTGCCCGGCGAGGGTGCCTCCCGTGAAGTGCGGGACGTGCCCGGTGATCGCCCCGAGCAGGGTCGACTTGCCGGAGCCGGTGCGCCCGACGACGAGCACCAGCTCGCCCTCGTCGATGCGCAGGGAGACGTCGCGCAGGGTCGGCGCCGCGGCACCCTCGAAGGTCACGCTGACGTGGTCGAGCTCGATCACGACGTCGCACCTCCGGCCGGCTGTCTGTTCGCAACGGTCGCACCCGCAGGGCCTGCGTGGCCGGATCCAGCCCGGCCACGGGGGGATGAGCGGGCACGGGTCGCCGCGGGGGGCGGCGGCGGGGTGAGGAACGCCGGGAGGGCGGCGACGAGCAGGCCGGCGACGGCGACGAGGGGGAGGGCGGGGGCCGACAGCGGGTCGAGCGGCATGCCCAGCGAGGCGGCGTCACCCGAGACCATGACGATGCGCACGGCCACGGCCGCAGCGATGCCCGACAGCACCGTCAGCCACTCGGGCGCCCGCCACGGGTCGGGCCGGTAGGTCGAGCGGGCGTTGGCGCGGCCGCCGAGCCAGATGCCGGTCAATGACAGCGCGACACCAGCGCCCAGCGCGGGGGCGCCGAGCCAGCCCGGGGTCGTGGCGTCGAGGATCCCGTAGATGCCGACGGCGCTCGCGAGGAGGCCGCCGAGGGTGCAGAGCGAGGTGAGCGCCCGCGTCCCGGTGGAGACGAGGCGCCGGCGGCCGTAGCCGCGCGAGTCCATCGCCGAGGCGAGCATGAGCGAGCGGTCGAGCGTGTCCTCGAGGACCGGCAGGGCGATGCGCGGCAGGGCCCGGATGCCGCGCGCGGTGTCCCCGCGCAGGGCTCGCGCCCGCATCACCCGCTGCACGCTGTCGGCGAGCTGGGGGGCCACGGTGATGGTGACGACGACGGCCGAGCCGATCTCGCTCAGTGCGCCGGGCAGGCTTCGGAGGAGGCGCTTGGGGTTGGCCAAGGCGTTCGCGGCACCGATGCAGGCGATCATCACGGCGAGCCGGAGCCCGTCGGTGACCGCGCGCACCAGTCCCTCGAGGCGGACGTCGCCGAGGACGTCGATGCCCGCGGCCCACGAGGGCAGGGTGACCTCGGGGAGCGGCAGCAGCACCGTGGTCCCGAACTTGAGGCCGACGAGGACGTGGAGCACGGTGCGGACGAGGACGATGAACAGGCCCAGCCACAGGTAGAGGCGGAACGACCTTGCCCACGGTGAGCTGCCCCGGCGCGAGGTGACGACGAGCGCGGCGACACCGAGGGCCGCGAGCAGCAGCACCGGGTTGGTCACCGAGCTCGCCGCCACGGCCAGCCCGAGTGCCCAGACCCACCACGCGACCGGGTGGACCGGGCGGGGGAGGGCCGGGCTCATGGACTCATCCTGCCCGGGTGCCCGACACGGGGGCCGGTCACTCCGTGGGGCGGCGTCGGACCGCGACGACGGCGACCGCGGCGGCCAGCCCCGCGAGCAGGGCACCACCTCCGACGAGCCGACCCGTTCCCGAGGTGCCGGTGTCGGCCTCGGGGCGCGCGGCGGTGGTGACGACGCTGTCCGAGGGCGACGGCGTGGGCGATGACGACGTCGGCGCAGCCACCGAGGGGGAGGGGCTGGACCCCCTCGACGGGGATGCCGACGCCGAGGGGCGGACGCTCCGCGAGGGGGACGCGGCCGTGGGCGGCGTCGCCGGCGCCCCGGCAGGTCCGGAGCTCGCCGTGGTCCGGGGGGCGCGGGGCGCGGTGGTGCCCGGGGTCGAGCCTGGGGTGCTGCGAGGAGCCGCCGTCGTGCGACGCGGCGTGCTCGTGGGCTTCGGCGTGGACGTCGTGGGCCGCGGGGCGGCCGTCGTCCGCGTCGGCTGCGGAGCAGGGGCCGGTGCTGCCGGCCTCACCGAGGGTGCCGAGCCCGACCCGAACCGGAAGCCGACCGAGGAGCCCGGCCTGGGGTCGTAGCTCCCCGCGCCGCTCTGGCTGTAGGTCCAGGACCCGCCGGAGGAGGCGTGGAAGAAGGCCCAGTAGGCATCGGCGGGCGGCATCCTGACGCAGGGGTCCGACGCCGGGTAGCCGTCGATCCGGCAGATGGCT
Organism: Knoellia terrae; assembly: GCF_048606435.1. NCBI lineage: Bacteria > Bacillati > Actinomycetota > Actinomycetes > Micrococcales > Intrasporangiaceae > Knoellia > Knoellia terrae. The sequence goes on from NZ_JBMBWH010000004.1 coordinate 50,152, forward strand.
CCGGGGAACTGGCTGGGCATGTCGACGCTGTGGCCGGAGGCGCGCAGGGCGCCCATGGCCGACTCCGGGTCGCCACCGGCGCAGCGCGTCGACGTGCCGGCCGCAGACTGGACGACGACGGTCACGCCGGACGTGCCTGCGCAGGCCGCGGCCTGCGCCGGAGCGGCAGCTCCGACGAGGCCGACGGCCGCCAGCGCGAGCCCGCCCCCTGCGGCGAGCAGGCGATGCCTGGGGTGGGGTGCCGTCACTGGTGGGCACCCCGGCGTCGTGACACGAGGATCGTCGCCCCTCCGGCGAGGAGGAGCAGGGTGGCGACGAGCAGGGGCAGCATGGGCTCGGCGCCCGTGTAGGCGAGGCCGGGGGCGTCGTCGGACGTGTCCGAACCGGCCACGGCACCGTCGCTGTCGTCGTCGTCGCCGCCGCCCGTGCCGGGAGTGCCGGCCTCGGGGGTCGTGGGCTCGGTGACCGTCGGCGTGGTCGTCGGGAGCGCGGGCGACGTGGCGGTCGGCCTGGTCGTCGGCGTGGCGGTCGGGCTGGGTGCGGCGCACGGCGTTGCCACGGTGGACGCGGCCACGTCGTCGCTGCTCTCGACGGTCGGGAGCGCGCCACCGACGAGACCGAGGACGGCCTGCGGGGTGGCCCGGATGCCCTTCTCGAGGTTGGCGTTGGTCGCGGTGCGCGAGTCCGCGTTGAAGGCGATGCCGCCGCGGTACTGGCTCGGGGCGTCACAGCCCCACTGCAGGCCGAGGATGAAGCTCGTCGCGCGCAGGTGGGCCGGGCTGCGGCCACCGAGGGCGAACGCCTGGGCCGCGAGACCGGTCGTGTTCGCGTTCGCGCCCTCACCGGTGGCGTTGGTCAGTGCACCGTCGGCCCGCTGACGTGACTCGAGGTGGTCCAGCGCCCTGGCCGCACGGGCCGTGTCGCCACCTGCGAGGAAGGCCTGGGCGGCAAAGGCCGTGGCGTCGGGGTCACTGGTGCAGGTGCTCGCCGCGATGGTCCCGCGCACTCCACCGTCGGCGCACTGCTGCGCCCCGAGGAACTCCACGCTGGAGGCGGGCAGGGTGACGCCCGCCCGCTGGAGGCCGATGACGGCGAGCGCCTGGTTGATCGTCACGCCGTAGTCGTTGGCGGAGGACCCGAAGCGGCCCTCGGCCGTCACGAGGCCCTGGAGCTCGCCGACGAGGTCGTAGCCGCCGAACGCCCGGGGGTTGCGGCCCTGAGCGTCGGCCAGGATGAGGGCCTTGCCCGTACCGCCGGTGGAGATCGGGGTCCCGGGGTACTCGATGTACTCCTCGAGGTTCTCCTCGACCCAGTCGGTGGCTGCCTCGGCAGCAGTTCCGCCGGTGCGGGTCGCGTCGAGGGCCAGCACGGCGTCGATGGTGTTGCCCGGGTCGGGCCAGATGCCGAAGCCCGCGTCGGGGTAGTTGAGGTGGTTGCCGGTGGCGGCGAGCTGGGTCGCGAGGAAGTGCGCCGCGTAGCGCGCCTGCTGCTCCTGGACGCTGCCGACGGCGACACCGGTGAAGGCCGGGTCGGCCGCGGCCCTGACGGCCGGGCTCGTGGTGGGGCTCGGCACGGTCAGGGTGGCCGTGGGGCTCGGGGAGCTCGTCCCCGGCGTGGTCGGGGTGGACGTGCTCGAGGACGGGCTCGGGCTGACCGTGGCGGAGGACGTCGGCGAGGGGGAGGGCGTCGCGCTCGGCGTCGCAGACGGGCTCGGGCTCGCCGACGTGGTCGGGCTGGGAGCCGGCGTGGTCTCGGCGACGGCAGCGGACGGCATACCGAGGGTGAGCGCGAGGGCTGCGAGCGGAAGGGGCGCGAGCACTCGTAGGCGGGAGGTGGAACGACGCATGTGGGGGACAGCCTTCTCGGGAGCGGTTCGTGACGAACGCCCGAACCCGAGTGCAGCAGCGGTTCCGGGCTCCGTCCCGTGACCTCGACGGGTGATATGGAGCCGCTCGCGTCCACGAGGCATTCCGGCTCGCCACCCTCGCGGGCGGCCTACGGTTGCGGGTCAGCGCCGGATTCGGACCGGCTTCCCCCCGCGGACACGGTTGGTGCCGCCGGCGGACCGACGACGCAGCCACTGTAGCGCCATCCGGGAGTTCCCCTCGCTGCCGGTAGACTGACCGGACAGGCGTCTGAGCCGTCATCAGCGGCGAGCCTCCGGAAGAACGGCGTCCCAGCCCGATCGGGACGCTCACTAGACCCGGACGCACGGGCCACGTCACGGCCTTCGGCAAGAGTGGTCGGGTCTCGCACCCGGCAAGCGGGGTGGTACCGCGGTGCCACCGGGATCGGTCCCGGTGACGTCGTCCTCGGTCACGAGTGCAGCGATCGAGCGAAGGACGAGCGACGACATGACCTACCCCAAGGTCTCCACCAGCGCCGGCAACCAGACGGACCGGCCGGGCGCGGCCGCGGTTCCCTCGAGCCCACGCTTCCCGAAGGTCGAGGAGGCGGTGCTCGCCTACTGGGAGTCCGACGACACCTTCCGCGCCTCGGTCGAGCAGCGCGACGCCGGCACCAACGGTGAGAACGAGTTCGTCTTCTACGACGGCCCGCCGTTCGCCAACGGGCTGCCGCACTACGGCCACCTGCTCACCGGCTACGTCAAGGACCTCGTCCCGCGCTACCAGACGATGCGCGGCCGCCGGGTCGAGCGGCGCTTCGGCTGGGACACCCACGGACTGCCCGCCGAGCTCGAGGCGATGAGCCAGCTCGGCATCAAGACCAAGGACGAGATCGTCGAGCTCGGCATCGAGAAGTTCAACGACGCCTGCCGCACGTCGGTCCTCAAGTACACGGACGAGTGGCGCGAGTACGTCACCCGCCAGGCACGCTGGGTCGACTTCGACAACGACTACAAGACGCTCAACGCGCCGTACATGGAGTCGGTCATCTGGGCGTTCAAGTCGCTCCACGACAAGGGCCTCGTCTACGAGGGCTTCCGCGTCCTGCCCTACTGCTGGAACGACGAGACGCCGCTGTCCAACCACGAGCTGCGGATGGACGACGAGGTCTACCAGATGCGCCAGGACCCTGCGGTCACCGTCGGCTACCTGCTCGACACCACGGGGTCGGACCCGGTGCTGGACGGCGCGCACCTGCTCGTGTGGACGACCACGCCGTGGACCCTGCCGAGCAACCTTGCCGCCATGGTCGGCTCCGACATCGACTATGTCGTCGTCGAGGCCCCCGTGCCCGACGCCGGGACGACCGCGCGCTACGTGCTCGCCGAGGCGCGGCTGTCCCACTACGCCCGGGAGCTGGGCGAGGACACCGTCGTGGTGGGTCGCTACAAGGGCTCCGACCTCGTCGGCCGTTCGTACACGCCGCCGTTCTCCTACTACGCCGGCCACGAGAAGGCCTTCCGTATCGTCGCCGCCGACGACGCCGTGACAACGACCGACGGCACCGGGGTCGTGCACACGGCCGGTGCGTTCGGCGAGGTCGACAAGGAGGTCACCGACCGCGAGGGCATCGAGGCGGTCATGCCCGTCGGCGCCGACGGGGCGTTCACCTTCCCGGTGACGGACTACGAGGGCCAGCTGGTCTTCGACGCCAACCAGCCGATCATCGAGCACCTCAAGGCCGCGACCCGGGGGTCGGGCGACACGGGTGCGGTCACGCCCGGCACGGTGCTGCTGCGACGCGAGACCTACGACCACTCGTACCCGCACTGCTGGCGCTGCCGCCAGCCGCTCATCTACAAGGGAGTGTCGTCCTGGTTCGTCGAGGTGACGAAGTTCCGGGACCGCATGGTCGAGCTCAACCAGCAGATCCAGTGGGTGCCCGAGCACGTCAAGGACGGCCAGTTCGGTCGCTGGCTGGAGAACGCCCGTGACTGGTCGATCACGCGCAACCGCTTCTGGGGCAGCCCTGTCCCCGTGTGGCGTTCGGACGACCCGGAGTACCCCCGGATCGACGTCTACGGCTCGTTCGAGGAGATCGAGCGCGACTTCGGGCGGCTACCGCTCAACGCGCAGGGGGAGCCGGACCTCCACCGCCCGTTCGTGGACGACCTGACCCGGCCCAACCCGGACGACCCGACCGGGAGGTCCACGATGCGCCGCGTCGAGGACGTCATGGACGTCTGGTTCGACTCGGGCTCGATGTCGTTCGCGCAGGTGCACCACCCGTTCGAGAATGCGGAGTGGTTCGAGCACCACTTCCCGGGCGACTTCATCGTCGAGTACATCGGGCAGACGCGTGGCTGGTTCTACACCCTGCACGTCCTCGCGACGGCGCTCTTCGACCGACCGGCGTTCAGCTCCTGCATCAGCCACGGCATCGTCCTCGGCAACGACGGCCAGAAGATGAGCAAGTCGCTGCGCAACTATCCCGACGTGCGCGAGGTGTTCGACCGCGACGGTGCCGACGCGATGCGGTGGTTCCTCATGTCGTCGTCGATCCTGCGTGGAGGCAACCTCATCGTCACGGAGGAGGCCATCCGCGAGGGCGTGCGCCAGGTCCAGATCCCCCTGTGGAACAGCTGGTACTTCTTCACGCTCTACGCCAACGCCTACGGCGGCGGAGCAGAAGGACGGGACGGGTATGCCGCGTCGTCGTCGACCGCGTCCACCGCGGCACTCGACCGCTACCTGCTCGCGAAGCTGCGCCAGCTCGTCGAGACGACGACGGCCCAGCTCGACGGGCTCGACGTCGCCGGCGCCTGCGACTCGATCCGTGGCTTCGTGGACGTCTTGACCAACTGGTACATCCGCCGGTCACGGGAACGCTTCTGGGACACCGCTTCTGGCGACTCGGCGGGTGGGTCGAACGCTGACACGAGGGCGGCCTTCGACACGCTCTTCACGACGCTCGAGGTGCTCACGCGCGTCACCGCGCCACTGCTGCCGCTGGTGTCGGAGGAGATCTGGCGCGGCCTCACCGGTGAGCGCTCGGTGCACCTCGCCGATTGGCCGTCGGTCGACGAGCTGCCGGCCGACGACGAGCTCGTCGCGCGCATGGACCAGGCCCGCACCATCTGCTCCGTCGCGTCCTCGCTGCGCAAGTCCGAGAAGCTCCGCGTGCGACTGCCGCTGCGTGACCTCACGGTCGTGGTGCCCGGCGCCGCTGCGCTCCAGGACTTCGCCGGCATCATCGCCGACGAGGTCAACGTCCGCCAGGTGTCGCTGCTCGACCTCGACGCCGCCGGCGAGAGCGACTTCGGGGTCACCCAGAAGCTCACCGTCAACGCGCGGGTCGCGGGGCCGCGGCTCGGGCGCGACGTGCAGACCGCCATCAAGGGGTCGAAGTCGGGGAACTGGTCGGTGGGCGACGACGGCACCGTGACCAGTGGCGGGCTGGAGCTCGTCGAGGGTGAGTACTCCCTCGAGACCGTCGTCCAGGGTGGCGGCGAGGCGTCGCGGGCGACGGCGGTGCTGCCCGGTGGCGGCTTCGTCGTCCTCGACACGGAGGTCACGCCCGAGCTCGCCGCAGAGGGCCTGGCTCGCGACGTCATCCGCGCGGTCCAGCAGGCCCGTCGTGAGGCGGGCCTCGACGTGAGCGACCGGATCTCGTTGACCGTGACCGGCTCACCGGCGGTCTGGGAGGCGACGGTCGCCCACCAGTCGCTCATCGTCGATGAGACCCTCGCGACCCAGTTCGGCTCGGCCCCCCAGCTCGACGCGCTGCCGCTCGGCGATGGCACGAGCGAGACGACGGTCGGTGACGGCGAGAGCGTGCGGATCCGGGTGGCGAAGCTCGGCTGACCGGCACCCCCCGCCGTCCCCTCTTTCCCGCCTCATCACGGAAGGTGACCCTTCCCCCCGAAAAGGTTCTGGGGGCAAGGGTCACCTTCCGGGGGAAGCCTTCGCGCGGCATACGCTGCACGGGTGAGCGAGAGCACGCGACGCGTTCCCGGTGACGTGCTCGTCCACCTGCGCCGGGCGCGCGACCACATCGACAGGAGCTTCGCCGAGGAGCTCGACCTCGACGCGCTCGCCGCGGTCGCGCGGCTGAGCAAGTTCCACTTCCTGCGGTCGTTCGCGAAGGTCTACGGGCTCACCCCGCTGGCCTACCTGGGGGAACGGCGGGTCGAGCGAGCCCAGGACCTGCTGCGGACGACGAACCTCACGGTGACCGAGGTGTGCCACGCCGTCGGCTACTCGAGCCTCGGCTCGTTCAGCAGTCGCTTCCGCGAGATCGTCGGCGAGACTCCCAGCGCCTTCCAGGCCCGGTATGCCGTCCGCGGTGCCCCTCGCATTCCCGGCTGCCACGTCTTCATGGCCGGCCTCGTCGAGAGGCGCGCGCCGTCAGCCATCGACCAATAGGGCGAAAGGTGCGGGCTCGCCCGGCGCAGGTCGTGCCCTGTTGGTCGAAAGGTGCGGCAGGTGGGCGGACGACGGGGGCCGACGGGACACCGCGCAATCCGGGAGAAGCGCGCCGCTGACTGCGCGACATAGCGTCGGTCCCATGATCACCAACGTGTCCCTCGTGTCCGTCTGGGTCAAGGACCTCGACGAGTCCCTCGCCTTCTACACCGACGCCCTCGGTTTCCGTGCCGGCGACGACATCAGCCTCGGGGAGGACTTCCGGTGGGTCACCGTCACCCACCCGTCCCAGCCCGAGCTGCACCTGCACCTCACCACCCCGAGCAAGCCTCTCTCGGACGAGCTCATCGCCGCGATGCAGCGGGCCCAGCTCGACGGCGGGCTCCCCGGTGTCGGGCTGCACGTCGACGACTGCCGCAGGACCGTCGAGGAGCTCAAGGGCAAGGGCGTCGAGTTCCTCCAGGAGCCCGAGGACCGGCCCTACGGGGTCGAGGCGCTCATGCGCGACAACTCCGGCAACTGGATGGTGCTCGTCGAGCCCCGCGAGTACACGCCCGAGGACTTCGAGGGCGTCACCTTCGACTGACGGACGGGCCGGGACCGCGTGGCTGAGAGAATGGGTCGCATGGCACCGGCTCCCGACTCTTCCCAGCGCGAAGCAGCGCGCACCCTCGAGATCATGCAGCGGCTGCGCGAGGTCGAGGAGTCGATCCTCGCCCGCGCCCCCGAGCACGACCTCGAGCCGTCACTCGACCGCATCCGGGCCGTCATGGAGCTTGCGGGTGACCCGCAGGGCACCTACCCGGTCATCCACCTCACGGGGACCAACGGCAAGACGACGACGGCCCGGGTCATCGAGTCGATCCTGCGTGAGATGGGGCTCAAGACAGGGCGATTCACCTCGCCCCACCTCCACACGATGCTCGAGCGGATCGCCATCGGTGGACGCCCCATCGAGGCGGAGAAGTTCCTGCGCGCCTACGACGAGGTCGTCCCGCTCATCGAGATCGTCGACGCGAGGTCCGTCGCCGAGGGGGAGCCGCGGATGACCTACTTCGAGGTCCTCGTCGCCGTCGCCTACGCGGCCTTCGCCGACGCACCGGTCGACGTCGCCATCGTGGAGGTCGGCATGGGCGGCAGCTGGGACGCGACCAACGTCGCCGACGGCGTCGTCTCGGTCATCACGCCGATCAGCCTCGACCACCAGCACTTCCTCGGCAACACCGAGAGCGACATCGCCCTCGAGAAGTCCGGGATCATCAAGCCCGAGGCCATCGCCGTGAGCGCCCGCCAGTACGACCCCGCGGTCGTCTCGATCCTCAACGCCCGCGCCGAGGAGGTCGGCGCCCAGATCGCCCACGAGGGCGAGCAGTTCGGCCTCGAGGGCGGCGACGTGGCCGTGGGTGGACAGGCGGTCACGGTCCGTGGCCTCGCCGGCACCTACCCCGACCTGTTCCTGCCGTTCCACGGCTCCCACATGGCCCAGAACGTCACCCTGGCCATCGCGGCGGTCGAGGCCTTCCTCGGCGGCGGGGAGCAGGAGCTCGACATCGAGGTGCTGCGGGCCGGGCTCGCAGCCGCCACCTCCCCGGGCAGGCTCGAGGTCGTGCGCCGCAGCCCCACCGTCCTCGTCGACGCGGCGCACAACCCGGCCGGGGCTGTCGCCCTGCGCGACGGGCTCCAGGAGGCGTTCACCTTCACCAGGCTCGTCGGGGTGGTCGCGGTCCTCAAGGACAAGGACGCGTCGTCGATCCTCGAGGTTCTCGAGCCGGTCCTCGACGAGGTCGTCGTCACGCGCACGACGTCACCGAGGGCGATGCGCCCCAACGACCTGGGTGAGCTCGCCCGCGGCATCTTCGGCGACGCCCGCGTGACGGTCGTCGACGACCTGCCCGACGCCCTCGACCGGGCCGCCGGCATCGCCGACGCCGCCGGCGTCGGTGGGGGAGTGCTCGCCACCGGTTCTGTCGTCACCGCGGCCGAGGTGCGCATGCTCCTCGGCGTGACCGACGCCTGAGCCGACCCCAGGCGCCCGGCGGCCTGCTCAGCCGACCTCCTCGCCGGCCAGCGCCTTCGCGGCGAGGTGCTCCTCGTCGGCGACCTCCCACACCTCGGCGGCCGAGTGGACGCCGATCGCGACGATGACGAGGCCGAGCACGAGGTCGGGCCACCCCGAGCCGGTCACCGCCGTCACCGCCGCCATGGCGACGATGAGGAGGTTGACGACGACGTCGTTGCGCGCGGAGAGGTATGCCGCCCGCGACAGGCTGCCTCCCGCGTGCCGGACGCGCACGAGGAGCCAGGCGCACAGCCCGTTGACGAGGGCAGCGCCCAGCGCAGTGAGGACCAGCCACGGCACGTCCGGCGGCACGGGGTCGCCCCACTTCTGCACCGCCTGCCAGACGGCCGCTGCCGCGGGGACGAGGAGCACGCCGGCCATGGCCTTGCCCGCGATGGCCCGGTGCCGGGCGCCCCAGCCGAGCGCGAGGGCGATGAGCAGGCTGATCGCCGTGTCCTCGAGGAAGTCGACACTGTCGGCGAACAGGGCCACCGACCCGATCGCCAGCGCCACGCCCACCTCGACGACGAAGCCGGCGGCGTTGAGCCCGGCCACCGTGAGCACGACGCGCCGCAGGCGCCCCGGATCGACGACGGCGGGGGAGGAGGCTGGGGGAGGCACCCGTCCATCCAAACAGGCTCCGCGGCATACCCTCGTCGCATGCACCCGATCGCCCGGCTCCTCCTCCTGATCGCCGTCGCGGCGCTGGTGTTCTGGCTCGTCACCCGGTTGCGCGAGAGCACGCGCGGCGACAAGGTCAGCTTCCGACCGGTCGAGGACCTGCCGGCCGACGTCCAGCAGTCCATCGACCACGCGCTCGCGCACGGCAGGAAGGGAACGGCGGTCAGGCTCTACCGTCGTGCCACGAAGGCTCCGCTCGCCGCGGCCCAGGCGGCGATCGACGTGCGGGAGTGGAAGCGCGGATGACCCGGGTCCCGTTCACCGGACAGCTGGGGACGTTCACCTGGAGGATGCTCGCCACCGTCCTCATCGGTCAGTCCCTCGTGATCTTCCTCGGGGCGCTGCTGGCCCGCAGCACGGCACTCGCCCGCGGTGACGCTGACGCCGGCACCCTGCTCTGGGCCGGCTGCGCCCTCGGCCTCCTCGCCATCGTCGCCGCCGGGCTGATGCGTGGACCGCTCGGGCTCCCGCTCGGCTGGCTCGTCCAGGTGCTCACGTGGGCCAGTGCGGCCCTCGTCCCCGCGATGATCGGGGTGGGGCTGGTCTTCACCGGGCTGTGGCTGCTGTGCCTCGTCAAGGGGCAGGGGGTGGACGCGATGATGGCGGCGCGCGAGTCCGGCGCCGCCGAGGCCGAGGGTGCTCGCTAGGCTGACCAGCGTGACCACCGAACGCTCGCTCGTCCTCATCAAGCCCGACGGCTTTGCCCGCGGCCTCTCCGGAGAGGTGCTCCGCCGGATCGAGGCCAAGGGCTACACCCTCGCCGCACTCGCGGTGACGACGCCCACCCGCGAGATGCTCGCCGACCACTACGCGGAGCACGAGGGCAAGCCCTTCTACGAGCCGCTGGTCGAGTTCATGTCGTCCGGACCCGTGACCGCCGCCGTCATCGAGGGCCACGGCTGCATCCCCGGCTTCCGGGCGCTCGCCGGTGCCACGAACCCGACCGAGGCCGCGCCGGGCAGCATCCGCGGTGACCTCGGTCGCGACTGGGGCGAGAAGGTCCAGAAGAACATCGTCCACGGCTCCGACTCGCCGGAGTCGGCCGAGCGCGAGATCGCCATCTGGTTCCCCGGGCTCTGAGCCCGCACGCTCCTCCTCCGCCGGGCCGTCGGCGCTCCACTTCGCTCGACGAGCGGACCCGCGATCAGCCCCCTAGGTTGAGTCCAGCGACCCCCCTTTCGGGCCGCACTTCTCATCCGAAGGAGCCAGCATGAGGATCACTCGAGTCGGGCCGGGGGTGGTGTCGGCGGTCGCGCTGGTCGCCGCCGGCCTCGCGGGTGTCGGAGTCGCCACCGCGGCGCCGCAGCCCAGTGCGCAGGACGACACGGTGCAGATCGTCACCGTCCACGCGTCCACGCAGAAGGAACGCTCAGCCGTCGACGCCCTGGGCCTCGACACCACCGAGCACGCCGACGAGCACGGCGTCGACGTCGTCCTGCACGGAGCGGCCGACGTCGCCCGCCTGCGGGCCTCCGGCAAGACGTGGACCGTCAAGGTCGCCGACCTCGGGGCCGTCTCCCGCGAGAACGCCGCCAAGGACGAGGCGTATGCCGCGAGCGTGGCGTCGTCCGCACTGCCCAGCGGGCGCACGTCCTACCGTCACCTGGCCGACTACAACGCCGAGATGCAGGCGCTGGCCGCGAAGCACCCCACCCGCGTCAGGCCGCTCACCCTCGAGAACCGGTCCGTCCTCGGAAAGCCGGTCCACGGCATCGAGATCACGGACGGCGCCTCCAAGGTCGACGACGGCAAGCCGGTCTTCCTCATCATGGGCGCCCACCACGCCCGCGAATGGCCCTCCTCCGAGCACGCGATGGAGTTCGCCTACGACCTCCTCGAGAGCGGCGACTCCCGCAACGCCGGCCTGCTCGCCGGCATGCGCACCATCGTCGTCCCCGTGGTCAACGTCGACGGCTTCGAGATCTCGCGCAAGGCCGCCCCGATCGGGAACTTCGGCACCTTCGACTACGAGATGAAGCGCAAGAACTGCTTCATCAGCGCCAAGACGCCCGCCGCCTACCAGCCCGGCCCGTGCGACGCCAACCTCGCCGGACGCCTGCGCGGGACCGACCCGAACCGCAACTACCCCGGCTTCTGGGGCGGTCCGGGCGCGTCGACGTCGTGGAGCAGCGACACCTACCGCGGTGACGCCCCGGGCAGCGAGCCCGAGGTCGACAACATCCGCAAGCTCGTGAGCGGCCGGCAGGTGACGGCGCTCATCACCAACCACACCTACAGCAACCTCGTGCTGCGCCCGCCGTCGATCGCCTCGACCGGCTTCAGCCCCGACGAGGTGAAGTACCGCGCGCTCGGTGCCCAGTTCGCCGAGCACAACGGCTACGCCAACATCCCCTCGTTCGGCCTCTACGACACCTCGGGCTCGACCGAGGACTGGAGCTACTGGAACACCGGTGGCTTCGGGTTCACCTTCGAGATCGGCACGGAGGGCTTCCACCCGCCGTACGAGACCGGCGTCGTGGCGGAGTACGCCGGTCTGGCTCCGGCCGCCGGCGCCGGACTCGGCGGCAACCGCGAGGCCTACTACACGGCGGCAGCGGCGGCGATGGACCCGAGCATGCACTCGACGATCCAGGGCGTGGCACCGGCCAACACCCGGCTCACGATCCGCAAGACGTACCAGAGCATGACCTCGCCGGTGATCCAGCCGGGCGGCGCCGTCGGTGACCCCATCCCCTACACGGACGTCCTCACCTCCTCGCTCGAGAGCAGGGGCGGCGCGTTCAGCTGGGCGGTCAACCCGTCGACGCGCCCGGTCGTCACCGGACGCTACGGCCGTGACCCGGTCGCCCCGACGCAGCCGAGCGCTCCGGTCGCCAACCCGGCAGGGATCCCCGCCGTGGGCGCCTCGGAGTTCTCGAACGTGACGATCCAGGGCCTGCCGACCTACGACAACGGCAAGGTCGTGTTCACCTTCGGGTGGGAGGGTCCCAACCCCGACCCGGGCACCGACTGGGACTTCTACATCTACGACTCCGCCGGCAACCAGGTGGCCTCGGCGGCGACGCTGGCCAACCCCGAGGTCGCCGCATCCCTCGACCCCGTCCCCGGTGGCTACCGGGTCGAGGCCGTGAACTACGGCGGCGGCGCGGACGCCGACTGGACCGGCACGATGTCGTTCGAGCCGCCCACCCCGGCCATCGTCACCGGCGTCAAGGAGACGTGGAACCTCACCTGCGAGAACAAGCAGGGCAAGGTGCTCGGCTCCCGCAGCATCGTCGTCGATCGCGGCCAGTCCGTGAACGTCGGCAACCCCTGCAACCGCGCGAAGGTCACCTCCAGCAACGAGTGACCGCTCGTCCGGACCACCACGAGACGGTATGCCGTTCGCTCCCCGGAGCGGGCGGCATACCGCGTGTTGGGCCGACGACCCGCGAGGCGCCCCGCGTAGCATCGCGAGCGTGGCTGGAGTGGACCGATGGGTGCGAGCGAGGGACCTCGCCATCGACCTCGGGACCGCCAACACGGTGATCTACGAGCGCGGACGAGGGGTCGTCCTCGACGAGCCCTCGGTCGTCGCCGTCCGCACGGGCACGACCGAGCTGCTGGCGGCGGGTCACCGCGCCAAGGAGATGCTCGGGCGCACCCCGGACTCGGTGCGCGCCGTCCGGCCACTGCGCGACGGGGTCATCTCCGACGCGGACGTGACCGAGCGGATGCTGCGCTACTTCGTGGACCAGGTGGCGCCCTCGCGGCTCTTCCGTCCGCGCATGGTCGTGTGCGTCCCCAGCGACATCACGAGCGTCGAGCGACGGGCCCTGGAGGACTCGACCCTGCGGGCCGGCGCCCGGCGGGTGCACGTCATCGAGGAGCCCATGGCGGCGGCGATCGGCGCCGGCCTGCCCATCGAGGAGACGATGGCCTCGATGGTCGTCGACCTCGGCGGTGGCACGACCAACGTCGCCGTCATCAGCCTCGGCGGCATCGTGACGTCACGCTCGATCCGCACCGGCGGGGACGAGGTCGACGAGGCGATCGTGGCCCACGTGAAGTCCGAGTACTCGCTGCTCCTCGGAGAGCGCAGCGCCGAGCAGATCAAGGTGGCCGTCGGGTCCGCGTTCCCGCTGCGCCAGGAGCTGAGCGAGCGGGTGCGGGGGCGTGACCTCGTCACCGGCCTGCCCCGGACCGTCTCCATCTCGTCCGTCGAGGTCCGCCGCGCGATCGAGGGTCCGGTGCTGCAGATGGTCGAGCTGGCGCGGGCGGTGCTCGACGTGTGCCCGCCCGAGCTGGCCGGTGACGTCCTCGAGCGCGGCGTGACCCTCACCGGTGGGGGAGCCCTGCTCCGAGGGCTGGCCGAGCGGATGCACCACGAGCTCGGGGTGCCGGTGGTCGTCGCCGACGACCCGTTGCGCGCCGTGGCGCGGGGGGCGGGCCGGTGCGTCGAGGAGTTCGACACCCTGCACCGCGTCCTCGTGGACAACCGACGACCGTGAGGGGCGACGCAGCCGACCGTCGACGGCGACGCCTCGTCTCGGTCGCCCTCGTGGCCACCGTCGGCCTCGCCGTCGCCGACCTCGTCGGCGGCCCCGGGCCCGGGATGCTCCGCCTGGGCGCCGCGACCGTCCTCGGGCCGCTCGAGCGCGTCCTCGCGCCCGCGGGCCGGACCGGCGAGGACGACCTGCGCCGCGAGAACGAGCAGCTCGCCTCCGAGCTGCGCCAGCTCCGGCTCACCGAGGCCGAGGCCGTCGCCGCCGCCGGGCTGCTCGCGGCACCCTCCACCGCCGGGGCCGAGGTGGTCCCGGCACGGGTCGTGGGTGTCGGCGCACGGGGACCGCAGGGCGTCGCCCGCATCACCATCGACGTCGGCAGCCGAGACGGCGTGAGCGTCGACCGCACCGTCGTGGCGTCCGGTGGGCTGGTCGGACGCATCGCCTCCGTCGCACCCTGGACGAGCGACGTCCTCGTCCTCGGCGGTCCGGAGGTGGTCGTCGGCGCCAGGGTGGGGTCCGCCGGGGCGCTGGCGACCGTCGACGTCGCGGCCAGCAGCACCGCCGGGCGCGCCCCGGGCGAGCTCGGGCTGACCCTGGTCCAGGTGGGCGAGCTCGCGGTCGGCGACGAGGTCCGCACCCTGGGCAGCGTCGACGGCCGGCCGTTCGTCCCCGGCGTCCTCATCGGCACGGTGACGGGGGTCGAGCCGACCCGCGGACGGCTCGCACCCACGGGCACCGTCCGCCCCGCCGTCGACACCGGCTCGCTCTCGGTCGTCGGCGTCCTGCTCACCGCACCTCGCGCCACCGCACGTCCGGCGGCGACCGGGGGAGCGTCGTGACCGCGACGGGCGTGGTCGTGCGAGCCGCGCTCCTGCTCGTCGGTGCCGTCCTCGGCGTCACCCTTGCGGCCCGGCAGCTCGCGCCCCTGCCCGACCTCGTGCTCGTGGTGGTCGCGTCGGCCGCACTGAGGTCGGGGCCGCGCGCCGGTCTCGTCACCGGGCTGGTCGGCGGGTGGCTGCTCGACCTGCTCCCGCCGGGCTCGGCGGTCCTCGGGACCCAGGCCGTCCTGTATGCCGGGTGCGGGCTCCTCCTCGGTCTGGCCCGCCGTCCCGGTCCCGTCGCCCTCGTCTGGGTGGTCGCGGTCCTCGCGGCGACCTGCCTGGGTCTCGAGCTGGTCCGGGCGCTGCTGGCGCTGGCGCAGGGTGTCCCCGTCGGCGTCGCCTCGTCCCTCGGGCGCGTCGTCGCCACGGCCACCGTGGGCCTCGTGCTCGTCCCGGTCGTGGGCCGCCTCGAGCACGCCTCCGAGCGCCGGAGGTTCGCGTGACCCGGGCCGGGCTGAGGCCGCTCGACGGGTCCGGGCACCAGGGGCGCTTCCTCGCCGTGGGGGCCGTGGTCGCCCTGCTCTTCGTCGTCCTGTTCGGCCGTCTCGGGCAGGTGCAGCTCACCGAGCACGCCGACTACGCCGCCGCGGCGTCGCAGCTCAACACCCGCGAGGTCGTCGTCCCCGCCGTGCGCGGCCGCATCCTCGACCGCAGCGGGAAACCGTTGGCGGACAACACGTCCGTCACCGTCGTCACCGTGGAGCGGCGCGTGGTCGCCGACAGCCGGGACGGGGGGAGGGCGCTGCTCGAGCGGGTCGCCTCGGCGATCGACCGTCCGGTCGAGGACCTCCTCGCCCGCACCCACCTGTGCGGGTCGGACGGTGCGCCGCCGGCGCCGGCCTGCTGGTCCGGGTCACCGCAGGTCCCCATCCCCGTCGCCAGCGGGGTCGACCCGCAGCGGGCGCTGAGCCTCGTCGAGCGGCCCGACCTCTTCCCCGGCGTGGCCGTCGAGGCCCTGCCGGTCCGGCGCTACCCGGCGGCGCTCGGCGTCAACGCCGCGCACCTGCTCGGCTACCTCGGCCGCGCGACCAGGGCGGAGGTCGAGGCCGGTCGCGTCGGCGCCGACGACCTCGTGGGCCGCGCCGGTCTGGAGCAGCAGTACGACTCCGCCCTCCGGGGCACCCCGGGTCGCACGACCGTGTCGGTGGACGCGAGGGGCCTGGTCACCGGTGTCGTCGACCGGGTCGACCCCGTGCCTGGACGCGACCTCGTGACGAGCATCGACGCCGGCGTGCAGTCCGCGACCGAGAAGGCCCTGGCCCGGGAGATCGCGGCGGCCCGCTCCCGCGGGCTGCCCGCGGACTCCGGCGCGGCGGTCGTCCTCGACGTGACGACGGGTCACGTCATCGCCTCGGCCAGCGCCCCGACCTACGACCCCAACGTGTGGACCGGCGGCATCTCGGCCAAGGAGTACGCCGCACTCACCTCGCCGGCTGCCGGCACGCCCCTGCTGTCGCGCGTGACCGGGACGGCGATGGCGCCGGCCTCCACGCTCAAGGCGCTCAGCGTCCCGGCGGCGGTGGCCGCGGGCAACTCGCTCAGTCGCACCTACGAGTGCGGGTCGAGCTACCGCATCGGGAACCGCGAGTTCCGCAACTTCGAGTCGCGTGGCTACGGCCCCATCACCTTCCACAAGGCCCTCGAGATCTCCTGCGACACGGTCTTCTACGACGTCGCGTACCGGTCGTGGCTCGCCCTCGGCGGCCTCGCGGGAGCCGACGCCCGTGACCCCTTCATCACGACGATGCGCGACTTCGGCCTCGGCCGCCGCAGCGGCATCGACCTGCCCGGCGAGAGCGCCGGACGGATCCCGGACCGGGGCTGGAAGCGCTCGGTCTGGGAGCAGACCAAGGACGAGACGTGTGGCCGGGCGAAGGACGGCTACCCGGAGGTGGCGCGCACGGACCCGTCGCGGGCGGCATACCTCGTCTCGCTGGCGAGGGAGAACTGCGTGAGCGGCGCGCAGTTCCGCGCGGGGGACGCCGCCAACTTCTCGATCGGGCAGGGTGACGTCGCGACGACCCCGCTGCAGATGGGCGTGGCGTATGCCGCGATGGCAGGGGACGGTGTCGTGCGCACGCCGCGGGTCGGGGTGCGCACGGTCGACCCGGTCTCCGGTGCGTCGACGCCGGTCGATGCGGGTCCCACCAGGGCGGCCGACCTGCCGCGGGACGTCGCCGACTACGTGAAGGGCGGGCTGCGCGCGGTCGTGGTGTCGGGGACGGCGGAGCAGGCGTTCCGGGGGATGCCGATCGACTGGCCGGTCTCCGGCAAGACCGGGACGGCGGAGGTCTTCGACCGCTCGGACACGTCGTGGTTCCTGTCCTACGCGCCGACGACCAGGCCCCGGTATGCCGTGTCCGTCGCCGTCTCGCAGGGCGGCCACGGCAGCGAGACCGCAGCGCCGGCGGCCCGCTCGATCCACGAGGCGCTGCGCCTGATGCGCTGAGGGTCGGTCGGCGACCGGGCGGCGCGGGGCTCCCACTAGGCTGGCGAGCATGGCTGACTTCGATGTCGTTGTTCTCGGTGCTGGTCCCGGTGGGTACGTCGCGGCGATCCGCGCCTCGCAGCTGGGTCTCAGGGCCGCTGTCGTGGAGTCGAAGTACTGGGGTGGTGTCTGCCTCAACGTCGGGTGCATCCCGTCCAAGGCGCTGATCAAGAACGCCGAGCTGGCGCACACGCTCCAGCACGACAAGGCGAAGTTCGGCATCGAGGGCGACGCCACCATGTCCTTCGGCCCGACGCACAAGCGGTCGCGGCAGGTGTCGGCTGGCATCGTCAAGGGCGTGCACTTCCTCATGAAGAAGAACAAGATCGAGGAGATCGACGGCTGGGGAACCCTCACCAGCCCGACGTCGATGGACGTCGCGCTCAGCTCGGGGGACACGCGCACGCTCACCTTCGACAAGCTCATCATCGCGGCCGGTGCCGTGACCCGGATGCTGCCCGGGATGGAGGTCTCCGAGAACGTCGTGACCTACGAGGAGCAGATCCTCGACAAGAACCTGCCCGGCTCGATCGTCATCGCGGGCTCGGGTGCCATCGGCGTCGAGTTCGCCTACGTCATGAAGAACTTCGGCGTCGACGTCACCATCGTCGAGTTCCTCGACCGGATGGTCCCGACCGAGGACGCCGACGTGTCCAAGGAGCTGCTCAAGCACTACAAGAAGCTCGGGGTCAAGGTCCTGCTGTCCACCAAGGTCGACGGCGTCGAGGACACCGGTTCCGGCGTCAAGGTCACGGTCTCGCCGGCCGCGGGCGGGGACGCGCAGGTGCTCGAGGCCGACAAGTTCATGTCCGCGATCGGCTTCGCCCCGCGCACCGAGGGCTACGGCCTCGAGGCGATCGGCGTCAGGCTCACCGACCGTGGCGCCATCGAGATCGACGACTACTGCCGCACCAACGTGGACAACGTCTACGCCATCGGTGACTGCACCGCCAAGCTCATGCTGGCCCACGTCGCCGAGGCGCAGGGCGTCGTGGCGGCCGAGACGATGGCCGGCGCCGAGACGATGGCGGTCGAGTACGACTTCGTGCCCCGGGCGACCTACTGCCACCCGCAGATCGGCTCGTTCGGCTACTCCGAGGCCCAGGCGAAGGAGAAGGGCTACGACGTCAAGACGGCGACCTTCCCGTTCAGTGCCAACGGCAAGGCCATGGGCCTCGGCGACGCGGTCGGCTTCGTCAAGATCGTCGCCGACGCGAAGCACAACGAGATCCTCGGCGCGCACATGATCGGCCCGGACGTCACCGAGCTCCTTCCCGTGCTGACGCTCGCGCAGAAGTGGGACCTCACCGCCGACGAGGTCTCCCGCAACGTCTTCGCCCACCCGACCCTGTCCGAGTCGGTCAAGGAGGCCATCGAGGGCATCGCCGGCCACATGATCAACCTCTGACCGAGGGGGAGGCGCAGACCCGGAGGCCCGTCAGGGGCTCACCCCATGCCGGTGCCGAGATTGAGGATGTTGCCGTCCGGGTCCTGGAACCAGACGCTGCGGAACGAGCCGTCCATCATGCTCGCGACGCCGTCGTCCCACTGCGTCTCCGGCATGTCGTAGGTCTGGAACTCCACGCCCTTGGATCGCAGGTCGGCCACCTGCGTGTCGAACTCGCCTTCCGGGAGCTCGATCATCATCGACGTCGCCTTGTTCGTGCCGGCGAACTCCGACTCGTAGACGAACAGGCCTCCCGACCCGGCGGTGTAGGCGACGCCGCCCGGCATCTCCCGCCCTGCCGTGAGCCCGAGCGTCCCTTCGTAGAACGCCCGCGCGGCGCCGAGGTCCTTGACGCCGAGCGTCGGGACGGGGGTGTGGTTCCCGATCATGACTGCTCCCTGGGCGGACCGGGCGACCCTCGCACGATCGGCCCCCTCGAGCGTAGGGAGCAGGGACGGTACCCGGCAATGGGCCGAAGGGAACCGCGCGGATGGCGCACTCGGACCACCCGGTCGATGCGCTGGGTCAGCCCGGTGTGGTGGCTGCCGGGAGGGGTGCGCCGGTCTCGAGCAGCGACCGCAGCGAGTCGAGGATGCGTACCCAGCCCTCGCGGACGCTCTCGGCCGTCCGCGGGCTGTCGTCGAGCCGGTCGTGCACCAGCCGCAAGTGCGTGGTCCCGGTGCCCACGGCCGTGAGGACCCAGGCCACGCGACTGGGTGGCTCGGCGGCCAGCTCCGGGTCGTAGAGGGGGTGCCACGTGTGGACGAGGCGGTGCGGTGGGTCGACCTCCTCGACGACACCCTCGACGGCGACGCGGCCGTCCGGCAGGAGCGTCGTGAACGGCTGGCCGGCCACCGGTGGCGAGGCCCAGTGCGTGGCGTGGAAGTACTGCCGGGTCGATGCGGGGTCGGTGAGCGCGCGCCAGACGTCCTCCACCTCGGCCCGGATGTCGATCTCGTAGACGTGCTGCGTCATGGCTGCTGCTCCTTGGTGTCGTGTGCCGTCTCCGTCGTGCCCTTGAGGTCGAGGAGGGTGCGCGTGAACGGCTGCGCGTACTTGCTCACCCAGCGGTCGGCGACCTGCGCGATGGGGACGGGGTTGAGGTGGTGGTGCTTCTCGCGCCCGACGCGTCGGGTCGCGACGAGGCCGGCCTGCTCCAGGACGGTGAGGTGCTTCATCACCGCGAACCGGGTGACGCCGGGGAACAGGGCGACGAGCGCGCCGACGGTCTGGCCGTCGGTCTCGAACAGCGCGTCGAGGAGGGCTCGGCGCGTCGGGTCGGCCAGCGCCCGGAAGACGGCCTGGTCGGGATCCACCTCCCCATTGTGTGACCAAATGGTCACATGATCAAGACCCCGGCTGTCCGTCGCTCTCGAGGACGTGTCGGTATGCCGCGAGGACCGCCTGCGCGCTGCGCACGGCGTCGCCCTCGTCGGTCTCGAACCCGATGACCGACAGCCGCATCACCTCGCGCCCGAGCCAGTGCGCCCCGCCGGTGAAGCACACGCCGTCCGCCCGGATCCGCTCGATCGTCGCGCGGGTGAGCCGGTCCCCATCGAGGTCCCGGCGGTCGTCGCCGAAGCGGACGAGAACCTGGTTGAGGTCCACCTCGTTGAGAACCGCGACGCCGGGCTCGGCCTGCAACGTGGTCGCGATGAGCCGGGCGTACGCGCAGTGTCGCGCGACCATGGCCGCGATGCCGTCACGTCCCAGGGTGCGGATCATCGTCCACGTGGCGAACCCGCGGGCCCGCCGCGACAGCTCGGGGACATAGTGCGAGGGGTCGCGGTCACCATCGCCCGACATCGGCAGGTAGCTCGCCGAGATGGTCATCGCCTGTCGGTGGGCCCGCTCGTCGCGAACGACCACGAAGCCGGAGTCGTAGGGCGTCTGGAGCCACTTGTGGCCGTCGACCGCCCACGAGTCGGCATCCTCGAGCCCGCTCGTCAGCCCGGCCGTCTCGTCGCAGGCCCTGGCCCACAGGCCGAAGGCGCCGTCGACGTGGATCCAGGCGCCCGTGGCCGCGGCGGCCGGCACGAGGGCGGCGAAGTCGTCGAAGGCGCCGGTGTTGACGTGTCCCGCCTGGAGCACGACGATCGCCGGCTCCTCCAGCCGCGCGAGGACCTCGTGCGCCGGCCCGACGACGATGCGCCCCTGGTCGTCCACCGGGAGGCGGGTGACGCGTTCGCGACCCAGCCCGAGGAGCTGCAGCGCGGCATACACGGTCGTGTGCGCCTCGGCGCCGATGACCACCTCGACCGGCGGAGCGCCGAAGAGCCCGTCACGCTCGACGTCCCAGCCGACCCGGCGCAGCACCTCTCCGCGGGCCGCCGCGAGGGCGGTGAAGTTCGCCATCGTCGCGCCGGTGACGAAGCCGACCGACGCCTCACGCGGCAGGTCGAGGAGCTCGAGCAGCCACCTGGCCGAGACGGTCTCCGCGGCGGAGGCGGCGGGGGAGGCCTGGTGGTTGCCGGCGTTCTGGCCCCAGGCGCTCGTGAGCCAGTCGGCGGCCACGCCGGCCGGGTGCGAGCCGCCGATGACCCATCCGAAGAACCGGGCGCCGGTCGGGGTCATGAGTCCGGCGTCGGCGAGGCGCACGAGGTCGTCCACGACCTCCTCAGGGTCGGTGCCCGACGCGGGGAGGGGTGCGTCGAAGGCCCGCAGCGACGACGCGTAGTCCTGCCGGGGAGGAGCCGGCCGGTCGACCACCCCGGTCCGGAAGGTGATCGCCGCGTCGCACGCGCGGCGCCAGAGGTGCTCGACGGTGTGGGGTGCGGTCCTGACCATGAAGCGCCAGTGTCCTCGTCGGCAGGGGCGCGCGCCAGACCTCGATCGGGGGCCGCGCCGCCGTGGGATCAGCCCGGCAGCGCGGCGGGCGGCTCCTCCGAGGAGTCGGCGACGAACTCGCGGAGCACCCGGGTGAAGCGTTCGGGGTCGTCGAGGTGCGGGAAGTGCCCGGCGCCCTCGAAGAGCTCCACCCGGCAGTCCGGGACGGCGCGCTGCGCGCTCAGCGCGTGCCACGCCGGGATCATCCGGTCCTTCGAGCCCCAGACGATGAGGATCGGGATGCGGGCCACGCTCTCGAGGTGGTCGTGGGCGCTGATGCTCTGCCCGCCGATGTCGACGACGGCCCGCGTCGTCGCGAGGAACGCCCGCCGGCTCTCGCCGTCGCCGAGCGAGGTGAACCCGTGCCAGATGGCGTCGAGGTCGGCCCCGGGGCGCCACCCCAGCCTGGCCGCGCCACGCCCCAGGGCCTCGACCCGCGACAGGACCGGGGTGGAGGCGACGACGCTGAGCACCTGCTCGGCCAGGGGGAGGGTCGCCGACCTCAGGATGAGGTTAACCTCGCGGCCCAGGCCTCCGCTGGCGACGAGGACGAGGCGGTCGACCCTCTCGGGGAAGAGGTAGGAGAACTGCATGGCGATGCCGCCGCCGAGGGAGTGGCCGACGAGCGTCACGCGCTCGATGCCGAGGTGGTCCAGCAGGTCGCGCAGCGCGGCGGCGTGCGCGCTCAGCGAGTAGTCGCCGAGCGGCTTGGCCGAGTCGCCGTGACCGAAGAGGTCCGGGACCAGCACCCGGTGCTCGTCGTCGAGCCCGTCGACGAGGCGGGCCCACTGCCGCTGCGAGCCGAGGATGCCGTGGATGAAGAGCAGCGCCGGTCCGGAGCCGCTGTCGACGAAGGAGAGGTCGTGCCCGTGGATGCGCACCGTGCGGGGGGTCGTGCGAACCATGGGGCGGCTTTCCTCGGGATCTGCGATCGGATACTCCACGGTAATGCCGCGAGGTCGGTCCGACGGACTGTCCCGGGTGTGCCCTATCCCGCGAGGGTCCCGCCGAAGACCTGCCACGCGAGCAGCGACTTTGCGACGAGGCTGAGGACGATGTAGACGCGCTCGCCGAACAGGTAGTCCGCCCAGCGCCCCCGGCCGCGGTACTGCAACCACTGGTTGAGGGCGAAGACGTTGAAGAACAGGAAGAGCGAGACGACGATCCCGTAGACGAAGCCGGGCGGGCTGGCCTCGGACGGGGACTGCGGAGCGACGACGTACAGGACGACGGCGACCCACGGGACCGCCCCGGCGATGCACCCGAACCAGAAGGGCAGCCAGCCGCCACCGCGGGGCTGCTCGTACTTCTCCTGGAGCCAGCCGAAGAGGATCATCGACGCGTTGACGCCGGCGATCGCCAGCAGCGCCGTGACGTCGGCGATCCCCACGAGCTGGGCGATGACGACCATCATCAGCGAGGACGAGAGCGCGTACTCCACCCAGCGCGCCCGGTTGATGCCTCGGGACAGGTCACGGACGTAGCGAGGGAACCAGACCGTCGCGACGACGAGGTGGGCCAGGGCCGAGAGGCCGAGGAAGGCCGCCACGGCCAGACCGGTCGAGAGGTCGAAGAGCACGGTGGGATCCTGCGGCACCGTCCCGGGAGGTCCGGCCAGGTAGCTCGCCGTGACCGGCAGAGCGAAGTCCGTGGCGAGGACGAGCACCGCGACCGCCTGCGCCAGGTGGAGGGCGGCGGCTGCGAGGTTGAGCCGGCGCAGGCCGCGTCGCGTGTCGGGCGAGAGCTCGGTCGTCATGACGGGACCGTAGCCGGGCCCGGCCGGTTCTCCTCCTAGGATCGCCGCGTGAGCTCGCTGTTGATCCGTCAGGCCCGCCTCGTCCCCATCGCCGGTCGCCCCGCACCCGAAGGGCCCTTCGACGTCCCGGTCGACGTGCGGGTCGAGGGCGACCGCGTCGTCGAGGTGGCCCCGTCGCTCCGGCCCCGCGCCATGGACGACGTTCTCGACGCGGACGGGCGCTGGCTCGTTCCAGGGCTGTGGGACCAGCACGTCCACATGGGGCAGTGGGCCGCCAACGCGACCCGGCTCGACCTGTCCGCGACCTCGAGCGCGGACGAGGTGGTCCGGATGGTCGCGGCAGAGGTCGGCGCGCGGTCCGCTGGACCGGGACTCGCTGTGCTCCAGGGCTTCGGCCACCGCACGGCGGGGTGGGCCCGGCAGCCCACGGTGGCCGAGCTCGACGCCGTGACGGGTGACGCCCCGGTCGTCCTCATCAGCGGCGACGCCCACCACGGCTGGCTCAACTCGGCCGCCCAGCGCCTCCTCGGTGTGCCGCAGCGCGACACCGTCGTGGAGGAGAACGACTGGTTCCCCGTCTTCGCCCGTCTCGACGAGCTGACCCAGACCACGCAGGGCCGGCGGACGGCATACGCGAAGGTTCTCGACGCCGCGCTGCGTCGCGGCGTCGTCGGCGTGCGTGACATGGAGTGGGCCGACAACGCCACCGAGTGGATCGAGCGCTCCGCGTCCGGGCTCGCCGTGCTGCGCGTGCGCACCGCCACGTATGCCGTCGGGCTGGCCGACACGATCGCGGCCGGTCGGCGCTCGGGGGACGTCCTCGACGAAGGCGGCATGGTGACGATGGGTCCGCTGAAGATCATCAGCGACGGCTCGCTCAACACGCGGACGGCGTTCTGTCACGACCCGTATGTCGGCGACGACGTGCTGGAGCACCCACGCGGACAGGCCAACACCTCGCCGGAGGAGCTCGTCGACCTGCTGGCGCAGGCACGCGCCCACGGCCTCGACGTGGCGGTGCACGCGATCGGTGATGCCGCGGTCGGCATCGCCCTCGACGCCTTCGCGGCCACGGGTGCCGTCGGGTCGATCGAGCACGCCCAGCTCGTCGCCCTCCCGGACCTCGACCGGATGGGCCGGCTGGGGGTGGTGGCCAGCGTCCAGCCCGCGCACCTGATCGACGACCGAGACGTGACCCATCAGTGCTGGCCCGACCGCGCAGATCGGTGCTTCCCGTTGCGGTCGATGGTCCGAGCGGGCGTCACCCTGGCGCTGGGCTCTGATGCGCCGGTCGCTCCCCTCGACCCGTGGGAGGCGATGGCGGCCGCCGTGCACCGCACCGGCGACGAGCGCGAGGAGTGGAACGCGGCGGAGACGATCACTGTCGCGCAGGCGCTCGCCGCGAGCGTCGACGACGCGCCGACCGTGGGGTCCGGCAGTCTCGCCGACCTCGTGCTGCTCGACGACAACCCCTGTGCCGCAGGCGAATCGGGTCCGCACGCGGCGGCTCACCTTCGCGGGATGCACGTGTTCGCCACGATCGTGGCGGGACGCGTCGCTCTTCGGCCCTGACCCGTTGGGACTAGCCCGGACTAGTTGATCGAGACAACCCTTGGGCCCCCTTGGGTGGCTTCCGGGCGTTTCTCCGCGCGGCCCTGATGACCCGCCTAGCGTCGATCTCGTCGTCAGGACCTGACGAAACGACAGCGTTCAGGGGTGCAGGATGTCGAGGTCTCAGATCTTCGCTCGGCGCTCGGTGATGGTCGGCTGGGACGCCGCCTCCTGGGTGCTGGCGCTGATGGGCTTCCTCCTGGTCCGGCACGAGTTCTCGCTCACGGAGCGGATGTGGGTCATCGCGGTGGCGTACGTTGCGGCGGCGGTCCTCCTCCAGGTCCTCGGCGGGTTCGCGTCCCACCTCTACCTCGGACGCAGCAAGGTCGGCAGCTTCGAGGAGGTCACCTCCCTGGGCCAGGTGGTGGTGGCGAACAGCGTCATCCTCGGCGCGACGTTCTACATCGCGGCGCCACTCTTCTCCCGCGGGATCGCGTTCGTCATGCCGGCCCTGGCCTTCCTCATCATGGCGAGCGGGAGGTGGGTCTTCCGGATGGCCCGCCAGCAGGACCGGCGACGGCAGGTCGACGGTGCCGGGGTCCCCGCCCTCATCTACGGCGCCGGGGATGCCGGGCACCAGCTGGCAGGCCTGGTCGACGCCGCGGGTGACTCGCCCTACTCCATCGTCGGGTTCATCGACGACGACCCGCGGCTGCGCTTCCTGCGGGTGCGCGGCTACCGGGTCCTGGGGCGCGGGGTCGACCTCGTGGGCGCAGCGCGCTCCGCCGGAGCCGAGGTCGTCGTGCTCGCCATCAGCCAGGCCTCGCCCCAGCTCATCCAGGACGTCTCGGACCGCTGCACCGAGGCGGGGCTCGAGCTCGTCGTCGTGCCTCCGCTGCGCGAGATGATCTCGGGCCGGATCGAGCTCGACGCACTGCGCGCCTTCAACGTCGCGGACCTTCTCGGCCGGCGCCCCATCGAGACCGACCTCTCCGAGATCGCCGGCTACGTGACGGGCAAGGTCGTGCTCGTCACCGGCGCCGGCGGGTCGATCGGCTCCGAGCTCGCTCGCCAGGTGCGCCAGCTCGGTCCGTCGCAGCTCATCCTGCTGGACCGCGACGAGTCGGCCCTGCACGCGACCAAGCTGTCGCTCGACGGCGACGGCCTCCTCGACACCGATGACACGGTCCTCTGCGACATCCGGGACAAGAACGCGCTCTGCGCCGTGTTCAGCCGGCTCGCGCCGGAGGTCGTCTTCCACGCCGCAGCACTCAAGCACCTCCCGATGCTCGAGCGCTTCCCCGAGGAAGGATGGAAGACGAACGTCCTCGGCACGCTGAACGTGCTCGAGTGCGCCGCCACCAACGGCGTGCAGCACTTCGTCAACATCTCGACCGACAAGGCCGCCGATGCGACCAGCGTTCTGGGACAGACGAAGCGGCTCGCCGAGCGGCTCACCGCCTGGTATGCCGGCGCCACCGGGCTGAGCTTCCTCTCGGTCCGCTTCGGCAACGTCCTTGGATCCCGGGGCTCGGTGCTCGACACGTTCCGCGCACAGATCGACCGCGGTGGTCCGCTGACGGTGACCGACCCCGAGGTCAGCCGCTTCTTCATGACCATCCCCGAGGCGTGCGAGCTCGTGCTCCAGGCCGCGGCCATCGGCCACCCCGGCGACGTCCTCGTCCTCGACATGGGTGAGCCGGTCCGCATCATCGACGTGGCCCGGCGTCTCATCGAGGAGTCCGGCAAGGACGTCGAGATCGCCTTCTCCGGCCTGCGCGACGGGGAGAAGCTCCACGAGGTGCTGCTCAGCGACGAGGAGCGCGGTCGTCACACGGCCCACCCGCTCATCACCCAGGTCTCCGTTCCACAGCTTCCACCCGCCGACGTGCTCGCCGGCCGCTTCGACATCGACGACCTCGATGTGTCCCTGCTCGGCCGGGGCGACGCCCCAGGAAAGAGGATCCGATGACCACGTCTGCCACGCAGGGGTTCCCCATGATGCCGAGCGGGGTGCGGCTCGCCGTCGTCGGGCTGGGCTACGTCGGCCTGCCCCTCGCCGTCGAGTTCGGCAAGACCATGGACGTGGTGGGGTTCGACATCAACGGGTCGCGGGTCAAGGAGCTGAGCGCCGGCAACGACTTCACCCTCGAGGTGAGTGACAAGCTGCTCGCCGAGGCGACGGGCCTGCGCTTCACCGAGCGCCCGGAGGACATCGAGCACTGCAACGTCTACATCGTCACGACGCCGACACCGATCGACGCCGCGAAGCAGCCCGACCTCACGCCGGTGCTGTCCGCGACCGAGACCATCGCGTCGATGCTCGCTCCCGGTGACACGGTCATCTACGAGTCCACGGTCTACCCCGGCGCCACCGAGGAGCGGTGCGTTCCCGTCCTGGAGGAGATCTCGCGACTGCGGCTCAACGAGGACTTCTTCGTCGGCTACAGCCCGGAGCGCATCAACCCCGGCGACAAGGAGCACCGGCTCACGACGATCGTCAAGGTCACGTCGGGCTCCACGCCGGAGGCCGCCGACTTCGTCGACGAGCTCTACTCGAGCATCATCACGGCGGGCACGCACCGGGCCTCCTCGATCCGGGTCGCCGAGGCCGCCAAGGTCATCGAGAACACCCAACGTGACGTCAACATCGCGCTCATCAACGAGCTCGCGATCCTCTTCAACCGCCTCGACATCGACACCGAGGAGGTGCTGCGGGCCGCCGGCTCGAAGTGGAACTTCCTCGGCTTCCGCCCCGGCCTCGTCGGCGGCCACTGCATCGGCGTGGACCCGTACTACCTCACCCACAAGGCGCAGGCCGTCGGCTACCACCCGGAGATCATCCTCGCGGGGCGTCGCCTCAACGACTCGATGGGGTCCTACATCGCGGCCCAGCTCGTCAAGCGGATGACGAAGGAGCGGATCCCGGTGCGGAACGCGCGGGTCCTCGTGCTAGGGCTGACGTTCAAGGAGAACACCCCCGACCTGCGCAACTCGCACGTGGTCGACATCCTCGACGAGCTCGCCGAGTACGAGATCGACGTCGACGTCCACGACCCCTGGGCGCGTGCGGAGGAGGCGAAGCTGCACTACGGCATCGACCTCGTCGCGAAGCCCGACGTGGGCGCCTACTCGGCAGTCGTCGTCGCTGTGGCGCACGAGCAGTTCGTGGCGATGGGCGCGGAGCGCATCCGGGCCTTCGGCTGCCCCGACGGCCACATCCTGTACGACCTGAAGTACGTGCTCGACAAGTCCGAGACGGACATGCGCCTGTGACCACCTTGCTCCCGCACCAGGATCGCATCCACCTGTCGTCACCGGACGTCACTGAGGCGGAGGAGATGGCACTCGTCCGCGCTCTCCGTTCGGGCTGGGTCGCGCCGCTCGGTCCCGAGGTCGACGCCTTCGAGGCCGAGCTCGCGGCCCGTTTCGGCCGGACCCAGGCCGTCGCCCTCTCCTCCGGAACCGCTGGCCTGCACCTGGGACTGCTCGCTCTGGGGGTCCAGCGGGGGGACGTCGTCGTCACCTCGACGATGACCTTCGCCGCCACGGTGAACGCCATCACGTATGCCGGTGCGGAGGCCGTCCTCGTGGACTGCGACGAGACCGGGAACATGGATCCCGCCCTCCTCGAGGAGGCTCTCGAGGACTGCCGCGCCGACGGCCGCCCGGCCAAGGTGGTGCTGCCGGTGGATCTCCTCGGCAAGCCGGTGGACCACGACCACATCCGGGCGCTGGCCGAGGCCCACGGGGCTCGCGTGCTCTCCGACGCCGCCGAGTCGGCAGGCGCAGTTCACTGCGGAAGGCCGGCTGCGGCATACGGCGACGCGGCGGTGCTGTCGTTCAACGGCAACAAGATCATGACGACCTCGGGTGGGGGAGCGCTGCTCACGGACGATGCCGACCTCGCGGAACGCGTGCGCTACCTGGCCACCCAGGCCCGCCAGCCGGTGGTGCACTACGAACACACCGAGATCGGCTACAACTACCGGCTCTCCAACCTGCTGGCCGCGGTCGGACGGGTCCAGCTGGCCCGGCTGGACGAGATGATTGAGCGTCGGCGACAGCACCGGCTGCGCTACATCGAGCAGTTCCGGGGCCTCCCGGGCCTCACGGTCTTCGGTGAGCCGTCCGGTGCCGCAGGGGGCTCGACCCGCGACAACTGGTGGCTCACGTCCGTGCTCATCGACCCGCTGCGCGCCGGGTTCTCGCAGGAGGACCTGCGACTGAGCCTGGCGTCGCACGACATCGAGGCGCGTCCGCTCTGGAAGCCGATGCACCTGCAGCCCGTCTTCCTCGGCGTCCGGGCGTTCGTCAACGGGACGAGCGAACGACTCTTCCAGACCGGTCTCGCCCTCCCGAGCGGGTCGGTCCTGGGCCAGGAGCAGATCGACCGGGTCCACGGCGTGCTCGCCGATTTCCTGCAGGTCCACCGTGCCGCGTGAGCGCCACGACCAGGTCAAGCGGGCGCTCGACGTCGGGTTGAGCGGGCTGGCCCTCGTCGTGTCCGCGCCGGTCCAGGTGGTCGTCGCCGTCCTCGTCCTCCTCGCGCACGGGCGTCCGGTCCTCTTCCGCCAGGCGCGACCGGGTCTGCACGGCGAGGTGTTCGAGCTCGTCAAGTTCCGCACGATGCGCCACCCGGACGACACGCACGTCATCGATGCCGACCGCCTCACCCGCGTCGGGCGATTCCTCCGGTCCACGAGCCTCGACGAGCTCCCGACCCTGGTCAACGTGCTCCGCGGTGACATGAGCCTGGTCGGACCTCGGCCCCTGCTCGTCGACTACCTCGAGCGCTACAGCCCAGCACAGGCGCGTCGGCACGAGGTCCGTCCGGGAGTCACTGGCCTGGCGCAGGTGTCGGGGCGCAACGCCCTGTCGTGGGAGGACCGGTTCGCCCTCGACGTCGAATACGTCGAACGCCGAAGTCTGGGGCTCGACCTGTCTATCATCGGCCGAACGGCGACCGCCGTCCTGCGGCGCCAAGGCATCAGTGGTGAGGGAGAGGCGACGATGAGCCCGTTCCTCGGCAGCGCCTCGTCGCCATCGCACGGGCAGGACCGGGTTGTCGGGCGCTGAGTCCTCTCGCCGGAAGGTGGTCGTGGTCGGTGCGTCCGGCTTCGGTCGCGAGTGCCTGGACGTCCTCGACGCCATGGTCGCCGACGGCGCACCGCTCGAGGTGGTCGGCGTCGTGGACGACGCACCCTCGTCGGTCAACCGCGACCGGCTGGCGATGCGGGGCGCCGGCCTCCTCGGGTCGGTCGCGCAGTTCGTGGCCGCGGGGGACAGGTCCGTCGGCTACGTCCTGGGAGTCGGCCACCCGCAGGTGCGCTTCCGGCTCGTCGAGCAGCTGGACGATGCCGGGTTCACAGCGGTGTCCGCCGCCCACCCGAGCGCCATCATCGGGTCGTCCTCGTCGATCGGGCCCGGGGCGGTGGTCTGCGCCGGAGTCGTCGTCTCGACGAACGTCACGCTGGGACGTCACGTCCACCTGAACCCGCACGTCACCGTCGGCCACGACGCGATGCTGGCCGACTTCGTCTCGGTCAACCCCGGCGCCGTGGTCTCCGGCGAGGTCACGGTGGGGGCGGGCACGCTCATCGGGGCGAGCGCCACCATCCTGCAGGGCCTGCTGGTGCGTGAGGACACGGTCATCGGTGCGGGGGCAGTGGTCACCAAGAACGTTCCCGGCGGTGTCATCGTCACCGGTGTGCCTGCCCGGTGGCGCCCACGAACGGAAGGACAGCAGTGACCAGCACGGTGTTCATCGACGTCGGCGCCCATGTGGGCGAGACGGTCGAGGAGGCGGTTCGTCCGCGGTGGCAGTTCGACCGCGTCTTCGCGTTCGAGCCCGTCGCCCGCAATGTCGAGGTGTTGCGCTCCATCCCGAGCCACAGCCTCACGGTCGTCGATGCGGGGTGGTGGAAGGAGGACGCCCTCATGGACGTGCACGACCCCGGCGACATCGGGGCCAGTGTCCACGCGGCGAAGGCGAGAACCGCGACGGTGGAACGGTGCCGGTTCGTGGATGCTGCGGAATGGATGGCCGAGAACACCCGGGCCGGCGACGAGATCTGGCTCAAGCTGAACTGCGAAGGAGCCGAGTGCGACATCATCGACGCGCTGGATGCGGCACGTCTCCTCGACCGGGTCTCGCACCTGCTCGTCCACTTCGACGTCGAGAAGATCCCCGGGATGGCGCCGCGAGCCGAGCAGGCCCGAGCCACGCTGCGAAGCAACGGGGTGGAGTTCCTCGAGGCGGACCAGATCATGTACGGGCGCTCCCACCAGGCCAAGACCGCCAACTGGATCAGGTGGACCAAGGGCAACAACATCAGGAGGTTCGTCTGCTGCCACCCGGTGAAGTGGAACTTCAGGGCACGGCAGCTCCTCTACCCGCTGAAGACCCGGTGGGTCCAGCGGTCGTCGAGCCAGCCGAGGTCGTCAGCCGTCCCGGATGGCGGCGCCGCCGACTGACTCGACCAGTGCGCGCCATCGGTCGAACACGTCCCGCTCGTCGAAGGCCGCCGCGGCGTGCGTACGAGCGGCGTCTCCCATGCTGCGAGGCTCCCTCATCACCGCCCGGACGCCGGCGACGAGAGCCTCCACATCGCCCGTGGCCGTGAGCACCCCCGTGACCCCGTCCACCACCACGTCGGCGGTGAACCCTGCGCGCGTCGCCACGGAGGCGAGCCCGCACAGGGCCGCCTCGACGATCGCGCCGGGCAGGCCCTCGGAGTCGCTCGTGCTGAGCAGGATGTCTGCGGCATGCAGGAGCTCGACGACGTTCCGTCTGCCGCCCAGGAGGCGAAGCCGTTCCGGATCGTCGATGCCCGAAGCCATCACGCCCGCGAGGGGTCCCTCCCCAGCAAAGAGAAACGTGGCTTCAGGGACCTGTTGGGCGACCTTGATGGCAAGGTCGGGGCGTTTTTCGGGGGACAGGGCGCCGAGACCGAGGACGACCACGGCGGCGTCATCGAGTGCGAGTGCTTCTCGCGCCTGCCGACGTTGCCAGGGGGTTGCCGGGGCGAAGGTGCGAGGGTCACGCCCGTTGCCGGTGACGACGATTCGAGAGGCCGGGACACGCCAGCACTGCTCGATCGCACGAGCGGCGCCGGGCGAGAGCGCAGCGACCCGCTGCACTCGCGACAGCAGTGCGGTGGTCCTCCATCGCCTCGAGCGTGTGCGGGCCCAGTACCAGGGGTCGCCGATGCTCTTGTAGATGATCGGGACCCTCGTTCCCACTCCGGCCAGGACGGAGTAGGGGAGGGTTCGCGAACCGTGAGCCACGACGACGTCCACCTGGCGCATTGCCCGCCGCAGGGAGACGAGCCCGGCGTGCAAGCTGCTGCCCTGCACCAGGGTGTCGAGGTCCAACGAGGCCTCAGTGCGGCTTGCGGCGATGGCCAGCACCTGACTGTCGCATCCGGTCTCGGTCAGGTGACGGGACAGGCGGGTCGCGAAGATCTCAGCGCCGCGACGCTGGGTCGATGCCACGAGATGTAGGACGCGGACGGTCATTGCGGTGGCTTGGCGGTAGCGCGGAAGAAGTCCGCCATCGACGCTGCGGCGCTCTCCAGGGTGTAGTGGCGTTCGAACCTCGCCCGAGCACGCCGCGTCATCTCCTCCGTGGCGGCGGTACGGCTCAGGACTGACTCCATGCTCCTCACGACGTCCGCCGGATCGTCGAAGTCCGCCAAGAGACCGCAGGGCTCATCCCTGCCCAGCACATCCTTGAGGGTGGGGAGGTCGGACACCACCGACGGAACACCCACCGCCATGGCTTCGATGAGTGCGCCGCAGATGCCCTCCTGGCGTGAGGGCACGCAGAAGACATCCGCTGCCGACAGCAGGTCCGCGATGTCGGTGCGATGGCCGAGGAAGCGCACGTCCACGGCCACTCCAGCAGCTCGCTCCGCCAGGTCGTCCGATGCGCGACCCTGCTTCCCTGCGATGAGCAGGACGACGCCCGGCACCGTGGAGCGGAGGAGCTCGGCGGCGGTGATGAGGCGGTCGATGCCCTTGACGTACTCCTGTCGAGCCACGGCGAGCAGGAGCACGTTCGCGTCAGTGAGCCCGAGACTGCTCCGTGTGTCGGCTCTGCGCCGGGCATCCCGGAAGGGGAACGACTCGGGGTCACGCCCCCGGGGAATGACCGTCACGCTCTCGTGAGGGATTCCCAGGACCCGGGTCGACTCCCGTGCAACCGTGTCGGTCAGCACATGCCATGCCCGGACGTGTCGTCTGCTGAGTGCTCCGAGCAGCTGCGCTGCCCGAAGCTTCCACCTCGAGATCCCCTCGGCGCCGGGCGATCCCGGAACCTTGACGATGCTGGAGCTCACCGGAGTTGCGGTGACTCGCCCCGCCCAGCTCCCGGCGACGTCGGCTTCGAAGAGCGTCGTGTGCAGCAGGTCGGGGCGATGCGTGCGCACCGCCCCGACAAGGTGACGAATGTTCGAGAGCCGACCATGCCGGGGCGGCGGGGGGAGAACTCGGGTTCCCGAGGCCTGCAGCATCTCGACCAGCCCGGACGACGGCTTGAGGGGCTGCACGATGAGCTCGATGCCGTGGGCAGGGAACCGCGGAGCCAGCAACGCAAGTGAGGTCTCGGCACCACCCGGGGCCAAGGAGTCGATGACGTAGAGAACACGGGTTCCTCGGGTCATGCCTCATCATCTCCGACGGGGCGTGACGGTGAAGGGGGTCGGGGCCCTCATCGCCCCACCAGGAGCCGGCACTCTCGGACCAACATGGTCGTGCGCGACCTCGACAGGACCACACCGGTACCCAGGTAGGTCACGATCCCGGCGGGAACGGCAGCAGCGATCTGCAGCACGGCGTGGCTGCCCTGGAGCTCGTGTGTGACCACAGCAGCCACGAGACCCATGGCCGTCGTCATGACCACCACCAGGAGCAGATCGGCGGCGATCGGTCGAAGGCTGAGAGCGAGGGGGCGCGAGACGATGACGTGCTGGACGACGAGGGAGGCCAGCGCTGCTGCCGTGACTGCGCACGCCATGCCGGTCAGCGTGGGGGCGAGGAGCAGGGCGAGGAGCACCCCGACAAGGGTGAGCACGACACGGACACCGAGGAGCGTCGTGTGGCGAGCGACCTTCCTCTCCGACACGGCAATGGTGCCCACCGCGTTGACGACGATGTCGACGACGGACCCCAGCATGAGAATCTGCATCGGACGGACCACTCCGTTCCACTGGTCCCCGAAGAAGATCTCGACGAGCGGTCGGCCGATGGCCGCGATGCCGGCGAGAGTCGGTGCGCCGACGAAGAACGTGACCAGAAGGGCCCGGCGCCAGTGCGCGCGCCTCGTCTCGGCGTCAGGAGCCTTGGCGAGTACCGGGAGGAGGACCACACGGAAGATGCCGCTCAGTCGCACGCGCAGGATGTTGGGAAGGACGTAGGCGATGTAGTACCTGCCCAGCGAGTCCGCGCCCAGCCCGCGGCCCACGCCCCAGTAGTCGACGTTCTTGTAGAGGTAGGCGAAGACGCTGCTCAGCGAGACACCGCCCACGAGGCCCAAGTCCTCGCGCAGCTTCCCGAACGCCATGCCACCGCCCGGGAGCCAGCGGGCCAGAACCAGCGTGAGGCCGAGGCCGACGACGGCGCTGAGGACCTGACCCCAGACGACGGCCCACGGTCCGAAGCCGGAAGCCGCCAGGGCCACCTCACAGACGAAGAACACCAGCGCAGGCACAACAGTCGCGATGGTCAGGCGCCGGAAGTCGAGGTCACGCTGCAACAGAGCCTGGGGGATCTGCACGACGAGGGTCAGCGGCAGCGACACCACCAGGACCACCAGCAGCCATCGGGCCTCGGGCAGGCCGAACAACTGCATGAGCGGCTCTGCGCCGAGCGCCACGAGCGCCGCGATCGCTGACCCGATTCCCGCGAGGGCCCAGAAGTAGGTCGAGGCCAGCCGCGCCACGTCACCGCGTCTGGTCACCAATGACGTCGTCAGCGCTGCTGCGCTGGCGAAGGCACCCACACCCATGACCGTCTGCACCGCCGCCACGAGCCCGAACTCCATCGGCGTCAGGAGCCGAGCCATGGCGACCGTCGCGAGGATGCTTCCCAGCTGCATCGCCGCCTGCGTGACGAACGTCAGCCGGGCGCCCGCCCGTGCCCGATCGCCGAGATCCATGAGCACGGGGACCTCGGCCGAGACGTCGTCGTCAGGCACGTGCACGCGCTGCCGCGAGCTCGTCGACCAGCTCTGTCCACAGCTGGGCGCTGTGGTCCACCGTGAAGCCGACGAGGCAGTGCTCGCGTGCCTTCCTGCCCATGCGGGCCGCCGCTTCGGGGTCGTCGCAGACCTGTCGGACCGCGGCGGCGCAGTGGTCGATGCGATCGGTCTCCACGACAAACCCGGTGGTTCCGTCCACGACGATGTCCCGGCAGCCAGCGGCGGGCGTGGTGACCACCGGTATTCCGGTGAGGCCGGCTTCGACCAGCACTCCCGGCATGCCCTCGGTCCCCGGAGCGCTGGTCAGGACCAGAACGGTGGCTGAGCGCAGGAGGTCCGGCACGTCGTCGCGGGTGCCGAGCATGTCCACCCCCAGCTGTGTCGCGCGACCCTCGAGGTGTGAGCGGAGGGGGCCGTCACCGACGATCATCGCGGTGAACGACAGCCCGTCGCTGCGCAGGCGCGACACGACGTCGAGGAAGACGTCCGGGCGCTTCCCCACCTCCAGCTGCCCGACGAACAGCACGAGGGGTGGCTGTGCCTTCGTCCCGTGCGGCCCGGGTCGGTAGGTCTGCGGGTCGCGGCCGTTGGGAATCAGGCGCAGTCGGTCGGTGGGCATCCCGAGGCCGTGGAGCTGGTCGCGGATCGGCGTGGACACCGCGACGCCGCGCACGACGCCGCGAACGAGGAACCGGTACAGAAGGGTGCGGGACCTCCGCGACAGCTCCGCCGTCGACAGCCCGAGCTTGTAGTAGATGACCGGCGTCCCCCGTCCCGCCACGACGGCGTACTTGAGTGCCTCCCCACCGTGCGCGACCACGATGTCGACCTGGTGACGACGGAGCGCCCGTGAGAGCGTGCGGGCAGCGCTCAGGTCCAGTCCCCGTTGCCGTGAACGGCCGGAGCGGACTCCGAGCACGATGTCCGCCCGGAGGGCTGCTGTCGGCGCCTCGAACAGCGAGGCCACCAGGTGGTTCTGCGCTCGGTGTCCAGCGAGGCAGTCCCGCAGCCGGCCGGCATACGTTTGGGCTCCTCGGTGCGAGTCCTCCGGGAGAACGTGCAGGACGGTCACACGGCGGTTCTCGTCCACGGCAGACCCTTCTCGCGCGCGACCTCGGCATAGGTGCTGAGTGAGGCCGCGGCGACGTCGCGCTGGTCGAAGCGCTCGAGGGCGGTGACTCTCGCCGCCCTGCCGAGACGGGACCGGACCCCCGCGTCGGCAAGCAGTCGGGCGACCGTTTCCCCGAGTGCCTCCGCGTCCCCGGGGGGCACGAGGAGCAGGTGAGTGTCGTGCTCGCCGAGCTCGCGGCAGCCACGGATGTCGGTGAGGACCATGGGCAGACCGCACGCGGCGGCCTCCATCCCCGCGCGGGAGAAGCCCTCGCGGTGGCTGGGAAGGACGAAGACGTCCATGGCCGAGTAGAGCGCCGTCATGTCACTGCGCTCTCCGAGGAACGTCACCGACCCGTCGTCGGCCCCGGCCACGGGGGACGGACCCTCCTCGGGGCCGACCCACACGAAACGGGCCCGGCCGCGCAGCCGCCGGGCCACGTGGAGGAACTCGACGAGACCCTTCTCGGTGACCCGCCTGCCGACGGCACCGACGAGCAGCTCGTCCGGTCCGACTCCGAGCTCGGCACGAACCCGAGCCCCTGCGTCGGGATCGGGCCGGAAGCGGTCAAGGTCCACGCCGTTGCCGACGACCCTGCTGCGGCCGGCGCGCAGCGCAGGTCGGAGGGTGCGCTCGTCCTCGGCGTTCTGGAACAGCTCGTAGTCCGAGAACCGACACGCGAGGCCCTCAAGGGCGTAGACGAACGCACGCCGCCGCCACGCGTCGGACGGGCGGGCCCAGAGGCCGTGGCAGGTGTTGACGACGACCGGAACTCCGGTCACCCGTCCGACGATCCGCCCCATGACCCCGGTCTTCGGGTTGTGCGTGTGCAGGACGTCGAGATCCAGCCCACGAATCGTGCGGAGGAGCTCGACGAAGGCGCGAACGTCGGTCGGCAGGTTCCAGCTCCGCGTGAGCGAGCGCACGGGGACGTGGGTGACACCCAGCCGTCGCACTCGTTCGACGTAGGGGCCCGTGGCACTGACACCGAAGACCGTGTGCCCTGCGGCGACGTCCACCTCGAGCTCCGTGGCGAGCAGGAGGGCGAGGCTCATGTCGACCGTGGTCAGGTGACCGATCCTCAGCCCCCCCGCCCTGCGGTGCTCATCCACCCCTCGCCGTCTCACGATTCACGATTGTCCAGCACGCGAAGGATTTTCTCGCGTGTTCCGGTGCATTGACCAGCGCTCACGGCAAACGCCCTTCGGCGCAGGAAGGGCTCCGGTAGTCTGACGGTCACCGCGGCTCGGAGGCCCACACGGCACCCCGGGGGACGTGAACAGTTGTGGAGGGTTCGAGTGACTTTGCGTGACTACGCCGCCGTGGTGCGGCGCAAGTGGCCGGTCATCGTGGCGTGCGCCCTCATGGCCGCGGTCGTCGTGTGGCTGCTGACACCGGCGACGCCTCCCGAGCCCAAGCCCGAGTCGTACAGCGCCACGGCGACCCTGCTCGTGTCCTCGCCTCCTCAGATCGGCGACGAGCCGGTCCCGCAGGTGTCGCTCGGACGGATCGCCCTCTACGTCAAGACGGGTGAGGTGCCGGTCCGCGCAGCCCAGCGTCTCGACTACGCAGGTGACCCTGCCGTGCTGGCCTCCCAGATCAAGGTGATCGAGGACGAGGCGGCCCTCGCCCTCGAGATCTCCTCGACCGGCACGGAGGCGACGAGGGTCGCGACCGTGGTGAACGCCTTCGCCGCGGAGAGCGTGGCGTTCTTCGGAAGGGACCGGCCCGGGAGCGGAGGGGCGAAGCTCGCGATCCTCCAGCAGGCGACGCCCATCGCCGACGGTGAAGGACCCTCCTACGTGCTGCCGCCGGGCCGTTGGGCCAGGACGGTGCTCGGCGGACTTGTCGGCCTCCTCCTCGGCTTCGCCCTGGCGCTGGTGCTCCACCAGTTCGACTCGCGCCTGCGGACTCGCGACGAGGTGTATGCCGCCATGGGACTGCCGATCATCGCGGAGGTCCCGCGGTTGAACCGCTCCAAACGTAGCCCTCACGAGGTCATCGTCACCTCGGAACCGCTGAGCCCGTACGCCGATGCGTACCGCGCCGCGCGGGCGGCAGTGATGTACTCCCTGGCGCAGAGCGAGGCCACGCGGGCCGAACCCCAGCCCGGCGTCCCCGGGCGTGGCCCGGCCGCCTCGGCGGTTCTCGTCACCTCCGGTCACGCCACCGAGGGAAAGACCACGACGGTGGTCAACCTCGCCGCCAGCTTCGTCGAGGCAGGGAAGCGGGTGCTCGTCCTGGACGGCGACCTCCGGTCGCCGGACACCCACGTGCGCTTCGACGTGCCACAAGGTGCGGGCATCTCCGACTACCTCCTCGACCCGATGGGCACGTCCCTCGAGGCACTGGTCCGCCCGACAAGCATCCCCAACGTCGGCATCATCACCGCGGGCACCAGCCTCGCGAACCCCACGGCGCTCGTGAGCCGCATGGGAACCCTGATCGCCGAGGCGCGCCACCTGTGTGACGTCCTCATCGTCGACAGTGCTCCCCTGCTGGACGCCAGTGACGTCTTCGACATCCTGCCGATGGTGGACACCGTCCTCGTCGTGGTGCGCAGTGGCCGGCTCACCGAGTCGGCGGCCCAGCGGGTGGCAGAGCTCCTGAGGCGGTTCCAGGTTCCGGTGACCGGGGTGGCCCTCGTCGGGGTGCCGCGGCGTCGCTCGGCCGGGTACGGGTACGGCTACGGCCAGGACGAGAACCGGGGAGAGGCCTCCGGCTCGGAGGACAGCGTCACCCGCCGGACTCGGCGAGCCGCTCAGCGGTGAGCCTCGGCTCGAGCCCACTGTGGGCGATCACGCTGGGTGGCGCGCTGGGCGCCGGCTACGGCGCCCTGCTGACGTGGGCCATCACCACCAACGAGTACAACGCCTGGGGCAGTCTGCTGGTCCTCCCCGTCGTCATCCTGCTCAACCTCGTCCTCATCCGGGCTTGCACCCGGCACGAGGCCACCCGGTGGCTGCACACCGTCATGCTGGCGGCCCTCGCCGCCAAGATGCTCGGAAGCGTGGCCCGGTACCTCGTCGCCTACATCGTCTACGACCGCGCCTCCGACGCCGAGCGCTACAACGCCTACGCGTCCGACCACTACCTCCTGTGGCGCCGCGGCGACATCGACTGGGAGATGTCGCTGGGGGCAGGAACCCAGAACATGGAGCGGCTGACCACCGCCCTGTACGCCGTGACGGGACCGAGTCCCGTGGTCGGGTTCGCGGTCTACAGCTCGCTGGCCTTCTGGGGGGCGTTCCTGCTCTACCGCGCGTTCGTCGTGGCGTTCCCCACAGGGAACCACCGCAGGTACGCCCTGCTGGTGTTCTTCCTTCCCTCCATCCTCTACTGGCCCTCGAGCATGGGGAAGGAGGCGTGGCTGCTCCTGTTCACCGGCGCCACGGCCCTGGGGGCTGCCCGCCTGTTCACCCACCGATCCGGAGCCTTCGCCCTCCTCGGCGCAGGGGCGGTGGGCACGGCACTGATCCGTCCACACCTGTCGGTCCTGCTTTTCACCGGGCTGTTCGTCGCCCAGCTCCTGCGTCCCACCCGCCGCCATGCCACGGACGTGCTGGCGAAGCTCGGGGGAGTGGCCGTCATGGCCGTGGTCGCGCTCGTGCTCGCGAACGCCTCGGCCGAGATGCTCGGCATCGACGACCTGAGCTTCGTGGCCATCTCGGACGGTATCGACATGGCGTCCGGAAGGACGACACAGGGTGGGTCCGAGTTCGAGGCCACGACGATCGGCGCACCGCTGGACCTCCTCGTCGCCCTCGTCACCGTCCTCGCGCGCCCGTTCCCGTGGGAGGCAGTGAACCCCCAGATGCTCCTGCAGAGCTTCGAAGGGGTCTTCCTCATCGTTCTCGCGTTCCGCTCCCGCGCGCGCCTGCGTCGCCTCGTCCCCCTGCTGCGGTCGAACGCCTACCTGACCTTCGCCCTCGTGTACTCGGTCGCCTTCGTCGTGGCGTTCGCCGGGTTCAGCAACTTCGGGATCCTGGCTCGCCAGC
This sequence comes from Knoellia terrae, assembly GCF_048606435.1. NCBI lineage: Bacteria > Bacillati > Actinomycetota > Actinomycetes > Micrococcales > Intrasporangiaceae > Knoellia > Knoellia terrae. Next base: position 89,871 of record NZ_JBMBWH010000004.1, read on the forward strand.
GGGTGCTCATGCTTCCGTTCATCCTCATCCTGCTGGCGCTGCCCCTGCCCGAGGAGGACGAGCCGGCGGATCCGGTAGGTCCGCGGCGCGACGCACGGGCACTGCTTCCACCACGAGGTCGGTGAGAGCATGACGCGCCTGTCCGTGTCGTCGACCCCTGCCCGCGCCGCCGTCAAGAAGGCGTTGGCTCGCTACCAGCGCCCCACCCCGGCCGTCGGCGCCACGCTCCTCATCTACCACCGGGTCGGTGGGGGCACGGCGGACGAGCTCGACGTCGACGCCCGCACCTTCGCCCGCCACCTGCGCATGCTCGAGGGCCACGACGTGGTCTCGCTGGACGCTGCTCTCGACCGACTGGACGCGGGCGACTCGTCGCCCTCGTTCGTCCTGACGTTCGACGACGGTTTCGAGGACGTCTACGAGCACGCCTGGCCGCTGCTGAGGGAGCTCCGCCTGCCGTTCACGGTCTACCTCGCCAGCGACTACGTCGGCCGGGTGATGGTCTGGGAGGGGTCGACCGCGGGAGGGACACCCGGACGAGGAATGACCTGGGCACAGCTGGCCGAGATGGTGGCCTCGGGCCTGTGCACGGTCGGGAACCACACGCACAGGCACGTGCGGCCGGAGGTCCTCACCGCCGATGAGCTCGACGACTGCACCCGGGCGATCGGGCAGCACCTGGGCGTCACACCGACGAGCTTCACCTATCCCTGGGGCGTCGCCGTACCGCGGATGGAGCCCGCGCTGCGCTCCAGGTTCCGGAGTGCGTCGACCGGCAGCGTCGGGCGCAACCACCCCTCCACCGACCGCCACCAGCTCAGACGGGTTCCTGTGAGGCGTACCGACCCGGACGAGTTCTTCGCCGCGAAGCTCGTGGGCGACCTGGTTGCGGAGCGCAGTTACGAACGGGTGGTACGCGTTGCCAAGGCGCTCGCGTCAAGGCGCGGTGCCTACGTCCGCCGCAGCACGCGGGGACGGGCTACCAGCTCGTAGACGTTCTCGAGCCGCCCGACGGTGCGACGGATGTCGAACGCCGCTGATCTCTGCCGGGCGCGCTCGCCCATCTGCTGCCGGAGCCGGTCGTCGGCGGCGACGTCGAGCAGCGCCCGGGCCAGAGCCGGGGCGTTGCGCGACGGTACGAGCCGACCGGTCACACCGTCCTCCACGGCCTCCGGGACACCTCCGACCGCCGTGGCAACCACCGGGACGCCCGCGCACATCGCCTCCATGATGGCCACGGGCAACCCTTCCGTGGAGGAGGCGAGGACGAAGATGTCCGTGGCACCGAGCAGCTCGGAGACGTCGGACCGGTAGCCGAGAAGCTGGACCCGGTCAGCGAGGCCGAGCCGGTCGTGCTGGGCACGTACCTGCTGCTCGAGCGGTCCCTGGCCCACCGCGAGGAAGACGAGTCGGTGGTCCTGGCGAGTGGCGATGTCGGCCGCCTCCAACAGGTTCGGGTAGTCCTTCTCGGCGCGAAGGTTGGCCACGGTCAGCACCACCAGCGCGTCCGGGGGGACGCCGAGGCGTTCGCGGACCGCGGTCCGCGACGGCGGGTCGGTGAGGTCGGACTGGACGACACCGTGGACCAGGACCTCCGCGCCCGGCCGCAGGCGGGGCCACATCGACTGCCGGACGGGCCCCGAGACGGCCCAGCGCCAGGTGTCGAGCCCGGCGGTGAGGGCGTTGGCCAGGCGAGTGGGTGCGGAGTAGTTCTGCCACACGTTGTGCTCGGTGGACACGGTCGCTGGTCGGCGCCCACGGGGCAGCGTGCGCGCGAGGAGGCGGACGACCGCGGCGACGAGGGGAGAGTGCGCGTGCGCGACGTCGACCCCGGACAGCAGCCGGCGCAGGCGCCACGGCCACAGCGCCCCGGCCACGCCCGGCGCGGCCAACGCGGTGACGAGAACCCCTTCCCGCTCCAGGAGCGGGGCCAGACGGCTCTTGTCGCGCCGGACGTAGGCCGCCGAGTAGGCGAAGCGGGTGTGGTCGGCCACCCTGGCGGAGGAGACGAGCAGCTGTTCGGCACCCCCCTGTCCCAGTCCCTTGATGACCCAGAGCACGCGGACGGGCGGACCGGAGCGGGGCGTGGGCACCGGCCCATTCTGCCTTCGGGCGGGGCGAAAGATCGTAGGCTCACGTCGACAGGTCAGTCGGCTCGGCGGAAGGCACCGGTTTGTGCGGGCTCGTGGGTCTGCTGTCGCCGGGCGACCGCGCTCTCCTCGACGACCTCGAGGAGATGTCACGGTCCGTGGCCCATCGAGGGCCGGACGACCGCGGGGAGTGGGTCGACGCGGACGCCGGCATCGCCCTGGCCCACCGCCGGCTGGCCATCGTGGACCTCAGCCCGATGGGGCACCAGCCGATGGTCTCCGCGGACGGCCGGTGGGTGCTCGTGCTCAACGGTGAGATCTACGACCACCGGGACCATCGAGAGTCCCTGGTCGCTTCTGGCCGGGTGCTGCGTGGCCACTCCGACACGGAGGTGCTGCTCGAGCTGGTCGCCAGCCGGGGCGTGGTCGAGGCGCTCAGGTCGGTGGACGGCATGTTCGCGCTCGCCCTGTGGGACCGCGCCGACCGCGTCCTCACCCTCGCCCGCGACCGCCTGGGGGAGAAGCCGCTCTACTACGGGAACGTCGGACGGCAGTTCGCGTTCTCGTCGGAGCTCACCGCCCTCCGCCGGCTGCCCCGGGCGCCGGCGGCTCCCTCGATGGAGGCGGTGGGCGCCTACCTGGAGCTCGGCTTCGTCCCCGCCCCCTTGTCCATCCTTCCCGGAGTCGGCAAGCTCCCCGCGGGGTCGGTCCTGCGCGTGCGCGCCGGTCAGGCCGTGGGGCACCCCGAGCCGTACTGGACGCTGAACTCGGCCGTCCGGGACGCCGGTGCCCGTCGGCTCGACGAGGACGACGACGCCCTCGTCGAGCGAGCCGACGCCATGCTGCGCCGATCCATCCGCGCGCGGCTCATGGCAGACGTTCCCGTGGGTGCCTTCCTGTCGGGCGGCGTCGACTCGTCGACGATCGCGGCGCTCGCCCAGCAGGTGAGCGCGCACCCCGTGAGGACGTACACCGTGGCGGTGGGGGGGACGGGCGACGAGTCGTCCGCGGCAGCGGCCGTGGCGCACCACCTCGGCACGGAGCACACGACGCTGCAGCTGCCCGACCTCGACCCCCTCGTGATGTCCGCCCGGGCGATCGCCATGCACGACGAACCCTTCGCCGACCCCTCCTCCATCCCGACGGCACTGCTGTCCGCCGCCGCTCGCGAGCACGTCACCGTGGCCCTGAGCGGTGACGGCGCCGACGAGCTGCTCGGTGGCTACAACCGCTACCTCGTCGGCCACGGCCCGGTCGGGAGGCTCCTGTCCCTCCCGCGTCCGGTGCGGCGCCTCGGCGCCTCGGCCCTGCGCCGCCCCTCGGTGCGTTCGTGGGACCGGGTGGGGGCGCGTGCGCCCCGACCCGTCCCGGAGCTGGGCACCAAGCTGCACAAGCTGGGTCACGTCCTCGGCAGCGCTGACGTGCCCGGGGCTCACGCGATGCTCGCCAGGGTCTGGCAACCCCAGGAGGTCATGGCCGACCACCCCGCGCGCCCCTGGGGACGACCGGTTCCACCTCCCGGCCTGTCACCGCTGGAATCGATGCTGTGGGCGGACCAGGTCCTCACCCTTCCTGACGACATGCTGGTGAAAGTCGACCGTGCGAGCATGGCGGTCGGGCTGGAGGTGCGCGTCCCCTTTCTCGACCACCGTTTCGTCGAGCTGAGCTGGAGGCTCCCGGTGCGGACCAAGGTGCGCAACGGTCGCGGGAAGTGGCTGCTCCGCGAGATTCTCGGCAGGTACGTTCCGGCCGAGCTGTGGGACCGCCCGAAGGTGGGCTTCGACCCCCCGTTGGCTGACTGGCTCCGAGGGCCGCTGCACGAGTGGTCGCACGATCTGCTGAGCCCAGCCGCCCTGGCCCGCGGTGGCGTGCTCCGGCCGGAGCCGATCGGAGTCGCCCTCGCCGAGCACGACCGCGGCGAGCGAAACCACGACTACCGGCTGTGGACCGCCCTGGTGCTGCAGAGCTGGCTGACCGAGCGAGGAGTCTGAGATGGGTGGACGCGGCGACCGGATCGAGATCCGTCGCGCCGAGCCTTCCGACCACGCGGCGGTGCTCGGGCTCTTCCGTCAGACCCTCGGCTGGCAGGACGGCGACCCCAACGAGGACTTCTTCGCGTGGAAGCACCGGGCAAACCCGGTCGGGCCCTCGCCCGAGTGGGTGGCCACCCATGACGGAGCGGTGGTCGGCTACCGCACCCTGCTGCGATGGAGGTTCACCGACGACACCGGGAAGCCGGTCTCCGCCTTCCGGGCCGTCGACACCGCCACCCATCCCGAGTTCCAGGGGCTGGGCATCTTCCGACGCCTCACTCTGCACGCGGTGTCCGAGCTCACCCGGGCCGACGAGGGCATCATCTTCAACACCCCCAACACCCAGAGCGGACCCGGCTACCTCAAGATGGGGTGGCAGCAGGTCGGTCGCCTACTCGTCGGGGTGCTGCCCTCGGGGCCGAGGTCCCTGCGGACGATGCTGACGTCGCGCGTCCCCGCCGAGCTCTGGTCCCGGCCGACGACGGTCGGTGTCGACGCGCGTGAGGCGTTCGCCGACCCGTCGTTCGCCGAGCACCTCCTCCAGCACGCTCCCGCCCGGGGGTTCCGGACGACCCGCACGCCGGAGTACCTCGCGTGGCGCACGGCGTTCGGCCCGCTGGCCTACCGGGTGCTCCTGGCCTCCCCGGCCGACCCTGCCGAAGGTGGGGTGGTCTTCCGGCTCCGACGTCGCGGCGCCGCGACGGAGGTCGTCATCGTCGAGCAGCTCACCCCGGACCGCAGGACCGGGGCCGCGCTCGTGGCCCGTGTCGTCCGCAGCACGGGTGCGGACTACGCCATCGGCCTGCGGGCCGGTCCCTCGGCAGGCCTGCTGCCCGTGCCGGGCCAGGGGCCGGTGCTCATGGCCCGGGCGCTCGGGAGCGGCCCGCCGCCACCGAGCTCCTGGGTGCTGACCATGGGGGACGTCGAGCTCCTCTGAGAGCTCACCCACCCGATGACGAGGCCGGCCGTGAGCACCACCGGTGCGAACTCGACGAGGTGGTCCACGAGGGCGTGCGTCATCAGTGCGGCCCACGCGACCACGCCGACGACGGCATGGCCGCCCCCCCAGCCTCGGCAGGCGAGCACGAGCCCTCCCATCGCGACGAGGGCCAGCGCGGCGACCCCCACGACACCTGTCTCGGCACCCACCTGCAGGAGGACCGAGTGGGACGAGGCCAGGTCTGGGTCGGCGGCCGCTGGGACCGCGCGGGCCACGGCTCCGGGGCCGTTGCCCTGCCACGGCTGGTCACGCCACAGCACCATGGAGCCACGCCACAGGTCGGCCCTCACCGCGTCGGGGAAGGGCAGTCCGCTGGACCGGGTCCGGCCCGATGCCGAGGCGAGGACGAAGGCTGCACTCACCGCGCCCGCGAGCGCTGCTGCCACCGCCGCCCACATCCCGGCCCGGCGTCGCGCCGGCCGGGCAGCCACCGACACCGTCAGCACGACGGCGCCCACGACCATGCCGACGCGAGACTGGTTGACCAGCACCACCGCGAAGCAGAGGACCACGGCACCTCGCAGAAGCCATCGAGCCTCGCCGTGTGGCGCGCTCAGCCGCGCGAGCCCGGCCACCGCCATGACCTGGATCGCCAGAGCGGCATTGGCGTTCGCGTACCCCAGGGCTCCGCCACCGGCACCCGGACTGACGAAGGACGCCAGGGCCAGTGCTGCGACGCCCCCCGTGAGGGTCGCCGACACGTCCTCAGCCCGCCACCGCGACAGGAGCGTCGCCCCCAGCACGGCGCCCACCACCACCGACAGCGGTGCGACGACGTAGGGGCTGTCCAGCGCCAGCCCCGGACGGTTTCCCGAGCCGAGAAGTGCCCACGCCGGCAGGACGACGCTTCCCACGAGGAGGGGGAGCCATGCGGCCCAGTCCCCGACGGCAGGCCGACGCACCACAAACGCTATGAGGCGTAGGCCGGCAGGGTCCTGAACCAGTCCACCGTCGCCTGGAGCCCTTCGCGCAGCGTGATGGGTGTGACATCGGGGAAGTGTCCACGCAGCCGCGAGTTGTCGGCCTGCGAGTCCCGCACGTCACCGGCGCGGGGGTCGACGTGCTCGACCGCGGGACGCTGTCCGAGGATGTCGGCCAGCTCGTCGACGACGACGTTGAGGGAGGTGCGGCTGCCGAACGCGAGGTTCACCGGCTCGAGGTCGGTCACGGTCCGCGTCACGGCATCGGTGATGACGCGGCTCACCGTGCCCACGTAGGTGAAGTCGCGGGTCTGCTCCCCGTCACCATGGATCGTGAGGGGGACGCCCCGCAGGGCGGCGTCGATGAAGGCGGGGAGCACCGCGGCGTACGCGTGGCCTGCCGCCTGGAGCGGGCCGTAGACGTTGAAGAACCGGAACGCCAGGACCGGGAGGCCGTAGGTGTGCCCGAAGGACATCGCGTAGGCCTCGGTCGCCTGCTTGCTCACGGCATACGGCGAGATGGGCGCGGTGCGCATGGCCTCGCGCTTGGGCAGCTCACGGTTGGCGCCGTAGACCGAGGACGACGAGGCGACGATGACGTGGGGGCCGCCGGCCCGTCGCGCTGCCTGCAGCACCTCGAGCGTCCCCGTCGCGTTCGCGTGGTGGGAGGCGACCGGGTCGAGGACAGATCGGGGGACCGACGGCAGTGCGCCGAGGTGCACGATGGCGCCGGCGCCCTCGCAGGCGGCGTCCAGGGCGTCACGGTCGAGGATGCTCGCCTCGACGAGCCGGACCTGCGTGCCGTCCAGGTTGGAGCGTGACCCGGTGGACAGGTCGTCGAGGGCGACGACCTCGTCGACCTCGGGCCGCGAGAGCAGCTCGCGACCGAGGTTGGAGCCGATGAAGCCGGCTCCGCCGGTCACCACGACCTTCACGTGCATGTCCCCCATGTCGATCCGGTGGCGAGCCCTCGTGAGCCTGATCTCGGCACGCTACCATCGGCCCTCGCAGCCGGCTGCCGCTCGGTAGGGTTGCCGCGTGGATGCCGTGAGGATGCCCCGTTCCGTGGGTGTTCGCTTCGCCCACGCGGCACTTCAGGTGCTCGCGGACGACCACGACGTCGACGTGCTCCACATCAAGGGTCCGGCCGTCGACGAGGTGCTCCTCGACGGCGAGCGGCCGAGCGTCGACGCGGACGTGCTCGTGAGACCGGCGCACGTCGACCGCCTGATCTCGGCGATGCACGAGCACGGCTGGAGCACCCGTTACCGGTTCGAGGACGGGTCGGCGTTCGAGCACGCCTCGACCTTGGTGCACCCCTTCCTTGCCCCCGTCGACGTGCATCGGCGCTTCCCCGGCATCGACGCCGACGCGGGGTCGGCGTTCGACAGGCTGTGGTCCGAGCGTCACGTCACCGACCTTGCCGGTATGCCGTGTGCCGTGCCCTCCGTGGCGGCGCAGCGACTCGTGCTCGTCATCCACGCCGCTCGAGCCGGTCGCCTGGGTGAGGGCGACATCACCCGGTCGTGGGACGCCGCGACGGACGACGAGCGCGCCGCCGTCCTGGCGCTCGCGGACGACGTGGGGGCCCAGGTGGCGCTCGCGTCCGGCACCGGTCGTCTCGACGACTTCGTGGGCGCCCCTGGCTACGAGCTGTGGAAGGTGCTGTCCAGCGGGGACCGGTCCCGGTCGCGGCTCTGGGTTGCCCGGGTGAGGGCGGCACCGACCAGACGATCTGCGCTCCGGGTGGCCGTCCGGCTGGTCGTGCCGAACCGGCACCGGATGGAGGCGAGCCTGGGCCGACCGCCAACCCCCCGGGAGGTGGCCGCCGCCTACGTCGACAGCGCTCGCCGCAGCGCCAAGGAGCTGGCGAAGGTGGCTCGGGGCGTGCATCGGTGACGACGTACTCGGTGCCGGCGCGACTCGCCTTCGTCATTGCCGACGACACGGACGCGCCGCGGGTGTTCCTCATGTCCCTTCCCGACGGCCCCCCGGTCGTTCTCGATGACGCCGCCGCAGCCATCTGGATCCTGGCGGCCTCGGGCGAGAGGGACGTGGCCGCGGGTGTCGGCCGGGCCGTGGGGAAGGCTCGCCACGAGGTGGCGCGAGACGTGGCGAACTTCCTCGGGCACCTTGTCGACGAAGACCTGCTGTCCATCCACGGTGACTAGGAAAAGGTGGCCCTTTCGCACTTGATGGAGCGTTGATGAATCACTTTTTGCGAATTGTCATGATCGCTCACGGCGAATACCCCCCGCTGCTAGGTTTGCCTCGAATCCGGAAGGCCGAACCAAGGGGAAGTTCCAATGACCGAACAGCGTGAGGACCGGCGAATTTCGCGCCGGACGATCACCAAGGGCACCGCATGGAGCGTTCCGGTCGTCGCCGTGATGGGATCGGCGTCGGCCCAGGCGCAGGCCGTCAGTGGCTGCGTCCCGACGCTCGACTTCTCACCGGACAGCTGCCGTTGCACGGGCGAGGGGCAGAACGCGAAAGACTACTTCGTCAGCGTCTGCAACGACGGAGTCATCTGTCCGGATGGCGGTGGCGACGGAGTCCTCTACGTCAGCGTCCGTGCGAACACCGGTGCCCATCCGGAGCTTGCCCCTGGTCTGGTGATCGAGGTTCCGGTCGGCGGGTGCAGCGGGACGGTTCAGTTCAACAGCACGAACAGCTCCCGCAACCTTCGTCTCTACTACGGCGAAACCCAAGCGGCTGCCCTTGCTGCGGACAATCCCAACTTCGTCATCGTGGATGCGCCGGCAGACTGCGAGACGCTCGAAGAGCCCCTGGGTACCTGCATCAAACCGTGACCAAGGTCCGGAGGTGTTCACCGGGTGCCACTGCCGTGGCCTCTCCCCGATCGAGATGTCACACGTGGCGGTAGAGAACGCCAAGGCGCAAGAGGTCAGAGACAGCCCTCTGCGTGATGTCGCCGACTGACTGATCGGTCGGGGTGCCAAATCTGAGCTCGAGCTCGTCGACGAGCGCCTCTACGGTGACCGGCTCCTGGGCAATGTCGTAGATCGCTGCGCCCATGGCGCTCAGCCGCACGACCTTCGACGCGAAGAGGAGCACGGTCTCCCCGTCTCGGGTGAGCGCGTCGGTGGCCGGGCGGCGTCGCACCCTCACGACGCGTCCTCGAGGAGTGCGACCAGCGCCTTCTCGGCGGAGGCGGCCTCGCTGTACCTCAGGCGGAGCACCGGTCCTGTCGTGTCGATGAGGTCGGCCAAGCGCTGGAGCGGGTGCGGAACCTCGCCCACGGAGGAAGACTGCGCGACGAGGGCGACGACGGCGTCCATGAACCCGACCTCCGAGAGATCGTCCTGATCGACCTCGGCCCGTCGGTCGAGGAGCACCACGCGTGCAACGGTTGGATTCGCCGGCGCCGCCAAGAGACCCAATGCGTCGGGGGACACCTCGTCCTTGAGGTCGGGCTCACCCACGCGCCGCACCGAGAGTGGCTTGGGGTACGGCAGGATGCCGCCCGCAGGGTCGATGCCCACGGTCTCGTCGGTGAGGTAGCCCAGCCGTTGGCCGAGGAGACGGCTCATGGTGGTCTTCCCCGTCCCTCCCGCGGCGACGTAGACGAGGCTTCGACCCGTGCCCGGGTCGCTCACGGCTCCCGCGTGAAACATGAGCAGGTCGCCGGCCCTGGCCGTGATCAGTGCTCGCGTCACGCTCCGAGTCGTCAGCATGAGCTCTCGTATGAGGAAGTCAGGATGGTCCAGGCGTGCCACCACCGGCGTCGCGGGCCGCGGCTGAGCCGACGTGCCGGCCGGCGTCCGGCAGCGAGACCACGCGGACCGCAGGGCCGAGGCCAGCACCGGACCGGCGGCCCCCTCGCAGCGGACCTCGACGACGGCGCCGAGACCGTGCAGCAGGAGCAGGTCGCTCACGAGTTCCCCTCCCGCGTCGAAGTCCACGCTCGCGCTGAGCGCCGGACTGTGGTCACCCTATCCAGCGGTTCACCTCCTCGAGCCCCATCGCGTGGATAGCCTGAGCCGGTGAGAACTCGGACGACGGATCTCCCGCACCCCCTCCGGGTGCTCTTCGTCTGCACGGCCAACATCTCGCGCTCCCCGTACGCCGAGCGCCGTGGGCAGCACCTGCTCGGCACCCACGCGACGGGGGTGGTCCTGTCGAGTGCCGGCGTGCCGGGGTTCCCCGGGCGGGGGATGGATCCCGCGATGGTCGCCGAGCTCGTCGCCCGCGGAGGGGACGCGGGCGGTCACGTGAGCCGGTCGGTCTCCGCGGAGGTCCTCGAGGAGGCCGACGTCGTCGTCACCGTCGAGTTCGCCCATCGGATGCGCATCTTCGAGCAGTGGCCCGAGCATGCCGGCAAGGTCTTCGGCCTCCGCCAGCTCGCCGACGCGCTGCGCCGGGCGCCCGCGGCGCACGCAGGCCTGGCGGCTCTCGACGCCGCCCTGTCCGTCGCCCGTCCCGACGGCCTCAACGGGGACCTCGCCGACCCGTACCGGCGCGGCGCGGCCGCCGCTGCCCGGTGCGCGGACGAGATCGACGAAGCGCTCCTGACGATCCTCCCGGCGTTGAGCGGGGCACCCAGCCTTGGGGAATTAGGGCGCCTCCCCGCCCGCTGGTAGCCTTGCCACGCCGTGAGAATCGGCCGCGGATCCAGAGAGCCTCGGTGAACCAGCCCGGGAGCGCCGCGCAACCAGCACAGAAGGAGTCTCCTCGACCATGCCTTTGGCCGCAGACGTCAAGCAGAAGATCATGTCCGAGTACGCCACGACCGAGGGCGACTCCGGGTCCCCCGAGGTCCAGATCGCGCTCCTCACCCAGCGCATCCTCGACCTCACCGAGCACTCCCGTCAGCACAAGCACGACCACCACAGCCGTCGTGGTCTGCTGCTCCTCGTCGGCCGCCGTCGCCGCCTCCTGCGCTACCTGGAGGACATCGACATCGAGCGCTACCGCTCGCTGATCAAGCGCCTCGGTCTGCGTCGCTGACCCCCCGATTTCCGTCGGAGCGGCTCTCCTTTGTGGAGGGCCGCTCTTTCGGATGTGCAGAACAACTCCATAGCAGGACGCAGTCCCAGCACGACCATCACGAGAACCCGTGCACAACGACGATGCACGGTCTGACACTCAAGAAAAGGAGGACCCATGGAGGGTCCTGAGATCACGTTCGCCGAAGCCACCATCGACAACGGCTCGTTCGGCACCCGCACGGTCCGGTTCGAGACCGGACGCCTGGCCAAGCAGGCCGGAGGCGCCGTGAGCGCCTACCTGGACGAGGACACGATGCTCCTCTCCACCACCACCGCCGGGAAGCACCCGCGCGAGGGGTTCGACTTCTTCCCCCTGACCGTCGACGTCGAAGAGCGCATGTATGCCGCGGGCAAGATCCCCGGCTCGTTCTTCCGTCGTGAGGGTCGCCCCTCCACCGACGCGATCCTCACCTGTCGCCTCATCGACCGCCCCCTGCGCCCGACCTTCACCAAGGGCCTGCGCAACGAGGTCCAGGTCGTCATCTCGGTGCTCGCGCTCAACCCGGACGTCCAGTACGACGTCCTCGCCATCAACGCCGCGTCGGCCTCCACCCAGATCTCCGGCCTGCCGTTCTCGGGTCCGATCGGTGCCGTCCGCGTCTCGCTCATCGACGACCAGTGGGTCGCCTTCCCGAACTTCTCGGACATCGAGCGCTCGACCTTCGACATGGTCGTCGCCGGCCGTGTCGCCGGTGAGGACGTCGCGATCATGATGGTCGAGGCGGAGTCCACCGAGTTCACGTGGGACCTCGTCAAGAGCGAGGGCAAGACCGCTCCGACCGAGGACGTCGTCGCCGCGGGTCTCGAGGCCGCCAAGGGCTTCATCCGCACCCTGTGCGAGGCGCAGGCGTCGCTGGCCGCCGAGGCCGCGAAGCCCATCCAGGAGTTCCCCCTCTTCCTCGACTACAGCGACGAGCTGTACGCCGCGGTCGAGGCCAAGGTCTCCGAGCAGACCGCTGCCGCCCTCCAGATCGCCGGCAAGCAGGAGCGCGAGGACCGTCTCGACGAGATCAAGTCCGAGCTGCACCTCGCGCTCGTGGGCGACGGCGAGGACGTCGAGGGCGAGTACGCCGACCAGTCCAAGGACGTCTCCGCGGCCTATCGCGCCGTCCAGAAGAAGCTGATCCGCCAGCGCATCATCACCGACAAGGTCCGTATCGACGGTCGTGGGCTCGCCGACATCCGCGCGCTGAGCGCCGAGGTCGAGGTCCTGCCGCGCGTGCACGGCTCGGCCATCTTCGAGCGTGGCGAGACCCAGATCATGGGTGTCACGACCCTCAACATGCTCCGCATGGAGCAGCAGCTCGACACGCTGTCGCCGGTGACGCGCAAGCGCTACATGCACAACTACAACTTCCCGCCGTTCTCCACCGGTGAGACGGGCCGCGTCGGTTCGCCGAAGCGTCGCGAGATCGGTCACGGGGCGCTCGCCGAGCGCGCGCTCATGCCGGTGCTGCCGACGCGTGAGGAGTTCCCCTACGCGATCCGCCAGGTCTCCGAAGCGCTCAGCTCCAACGGCTCGACGTCGATGGGCTCGGTCTGCGCGTCCACCCTGTCGCTCCTCAACGCCGGTGTGCCGCTGCGCGCCCCGGTCGCGGGCATCGCGATGGGCCTCGTCACCGCCGAGGTCGACGGTCAGACGCAGTACGCCGCGCTGACCGACATCCTCGGCGCCGAGGACGCGTTCGGCGACATGGACTTCAAGGTCGCCGGAACCCGCGAGTTCGTCACGGCCATCCAGCTCGACACCAAGCTCGACGGCATCCCGGCCGACGTGCTCGGTGGTGCGCTGACCCAGGCTCGTGAGGCCCGCCTCCACATCCTCGACGTCATGAACGAGGCCATCGACGCCCCCGACGAGATGAGCCCCTTCGCTCCTCGCGTCATCTCGGTGCAGGTCCCCGTCGACAAGATCGGTGAGGTCATCGGCCCGAAGGGCAAGATGATCAACCAGATCCAGGACGACACCGGCGCCCAGATCTCGATCGAGGACGACGGCACCATCTACATCGGTGCCACCGACGGCCCGTCCGCCGAGGCCGCTCGCGCCGCGATCAACGCGATCGCCAACCCGCAGATGCCCGAGGTCGGCGAGCGCTTCCTGGGGACCGTCGTCAAGACGACCACCTTCGGTGCGTTCATCTCCCTGCTCCCGGGCAAGGACGGTCTGCTCCACATCTCCGAGGTGCGCAAGCTCGTCGGTGGCAAGCGGATCGACAACGTCGACGACGTCCTCGCCGTCGGCCAGAAGGTCCAGGTGGAGCTCAAGGAGGTCGACCCGCGCGGCAAGCTGTCGCTCGCGGCCGTCATCGCCGAGGGCGACGCCGCCTCCGAGGGTGACGCCGGCTCGTCCGACGACGCGGGCACCGAGGCTCCGGCCGAGACGCCCGCCCCGACGCTCGACGACGCTCCGGTGGCGGACGCTGCTGCCGAGGGCGGCGACGACGCGTCGGAGACGGCCGACTCCGGTGAGTCCACCGAGGGCGGCGAGCGCCGTCAGCGCAGCCGTCGTCGCGGCGGCCGTGGCCGTGGCCAGCGTTCCGAGACCGGGGACGCCTCCGGCGACGAGTGACTCCCGCACGCATGAACGCGTGACGACGGGGCGGCATACCGATGCGGTATGCCGCCCCGTCGGCGTTCGTGGCCGGCTTCCTCGGAAGCCGTGCCGTCAGTCCTGGTCGGCGGGTGCTTCGCGGTGGTAGGCGTGCATGGCGCGGCGGTAGGACCCCGGCAGTGCGTCCTGTCGCTGGCGACGCGTGGTGACGAAGCGCTCCCACTCGTCGTCGCCCCAGCTCCCGACCCCGGGCACGCCAGAGGTGGCCCGGGCGTTCTCCGTCGCGAAGGCGGCCACGGGGACCGGCTGGATGGCGGCGACCGGCGTCGACTGCGCGAAGCGGACGACCTGGTCGCGAACCCGCAGCCGCACCATGACCGGCAGCCCGTTGCCGTACCACGCCGTCTCGACCAGCCCGTCGACGACGTCGTGCGTCTCCGGCGGCACCGGCAGGTTCGGGATGGGCCGGACGAGCGAGGCCCACCCGGGTGCCGTCCGCACGGTGACGCCGGTGATGATCTGGAACTCGCGTGGGTCCGCGGGGTTCGGGTCGACGAGGGGGACACCTTCGTCGCCGATGGCCTCACGCAGCTCCTCGCGGCGATGCTCCGGGACACCTGCCAGGGCTGCCTCCGTCCCGGGGTGCCGGCCCGGGCGCCCGGAGTCGAGGACCTCCCAGGAGCCGAACCGGCCGTCGTCGTCCATCAGCGCGAACTCGAGGCCGTCCCTGACCCAACGGACCGCGAACGACGTCGGCGGGAACAGCAGCCACCCGAACGAGCTGCCGGACGTCACCGGCGGGCACCGTTTCACGGCCTTGGCGGGCAGCAGGTCACGCAGGATCTCCCGGGCCGGGACCGGCATCGGTCCATCGGGGAAGAAGTGGTGGAAGGAGACCTCCGGCCCGGTCAGGGGGAGCCGCAGACGGCTGGAACCCGCCGCCGCGGGGGGCGCCGCCTCGGGGCAACCGGTCGCTTCGCTCATCGGTCTCCTTCGTTCAGCTCTCCGTTGAAGGCCACGTCGACGGCGTCGTCCAGCGACCGCGCCGGCCAGGTCGCGGCGAGCAGGGCGACTCCGGCAAGGCTCAGGGCGGCGCAGCCGGCCACGGCCACCCGCGGGGTGAGGCTCTCGGAGAGCCAGCCGGCCAGCAGGAAGCCCAGGGCCGCCGCCGTCATCGACGCCGCGCCGGCGAGCCCGATCACGCGGCCACGCATGTCCGGTTCGACCACGAGGGCGAAGGTCGCCTGGAGGGGCAGGACGAACGCCTGGAGCACCCCGCTGAGGAACCACAGGAGCCAGACCACCGGCAGCCACCCGGTGGACGGGGGCACGAGGGCCGAGACGATCAGTGGGACGGGCATGAGAAGTGCCATCGCGATCATGCGCGAGCTGGCGGCCTCGGGCTGCCAACGCCCGACCATGACCAGGCCCGCGACGGCCCCACTCACGGGTGCCGCCATGAGCACCCCGCCGAGCCACTGCGGCAGGCCGTTTCCGAGCACGTAGGGAATCGCGACGGCCTCCGGCGCGACGATGCCCCACATGGCGAACAGGCTCAGGGTGAGGAGCGAGAGGAGCACGCGGTGGCGCGCGAGGTAGCGGGCCCCGTCGGCGATGTCGCGGAAGAACCCGACGATCCCCGGAGTCGGTATGCCGCTCACCGGGCGTGCCTTGACCGCCACCGCGAAGAGGGCGGCGGACACGAGGAAGGTCCCCAGGTCGACGAGGAGCGCACCGTGGGCGGAGAGGGCGGTCACGATGATGCCCCCGACGGCCAGTCCGATGGCCTGGTTGACCTGCTCGGCGAGCGAGAAGAGGCCCCGGGCCCGCAGGAAGGCCCGGCGGTCCTCGAAGAGGTCCGTCAGCAGGATCTGGACGGAGGCGCCGGCCGGGCCGCCGAACAGCTCGAGGGCGAACAGCAGGACGAGGAGGAGCCAGACCCGGCTGTCCTGCGCGACGGCTGCCAGGATCGCGAGCACGAAGATGCCGCGGACGAGGTCGGATCCCACGAGCACGTGCTTGTAGGGGATGCGGTCGGCCAGCGGGCTGAGCAGGCTGCGCCCGAGGATGCTCGGCAGGAGGCTGGCCGTGAACGTGGCCGCCATGGCGAGGTCGGAGCCGGTTCGCTCGCGCACCACGAGGGCCACGGCGATCCGGGCGATGTAGTCGCCCCAGGTCGAGATGCTCAGGGCCAGGAAGGCCGGGACGAACCCCCTGGTCCGCAAGACGTCCGCGTACGACGGCATGCCCGCCGGTGCGTGCGAGTTCGTCCTCGGGCCCCCCATCCGGCGAACACTACTTGGCCTTCGCCCTCGGTGTGGATGATGGGTCTTCACACCGGCAGCCGGAGGGACGACGTGGACACTTCGCAGGTCAGGCGCGTGATGCGCGGCAGGTTCGCCGGACCCCTCCGCACGGGTTACCGCCACGTCGAGCGAAGCCAGCTGGCGCTGGTGAGGCGGGCCGACCGCGCCCGGTTCGGCCGGGCCACGGCCGAGGAACGCCACGAGGTCGCCCGACGGGTGACGATGACGGTGAAGACGTTCGAGCGGCCGGAGGTGCTGCGCCGGTGCCTCGCCAGTGCTCGCGACGTCTTCGACGGCAGGATCGTCGTGGCCGACGACTCCCGCGTGCCGGTCTCCGGCCTCGGGCCCGGCATCGACGTCATCCCGATGCCGTTCAACAGCGGTGTGCCGGCCGGCCGCAACGCCGCCCTCGACACGGTCGCGACCGAGCTCGTCTTCGTCACCGACGACGACATCGTCTTCACCGCGGCGAGCGACGTGGTAGCCGCGATGAACTACCTCGACGACCACCCCGACGTCGACCTCGTCGCCCTGTCGCGGGTCGACCTGCCCCGGTGGCGGGCCGTGCACTGGCTCGGCGCCGAGGCGCTGTTCCCCGGGGCGGAGGCACCGCTCGTCCCGTTCGGGACCGAGGTCGGAGGGCTTCCGGTCGTGCCCAAGGCACCGCAGCTCTACCTCGCGCGGACGGCGTCGATCCAGCGCGTGCGGTGGGACGAGCGCCTGCGGATGGTCGACCACCGCGACTTCTTCTCGCGGGCGAGCGGTCGCATCGTGGCGGTGCAGGCGCGGACGGTCCGGGCCTACCACCTGCGGACCCCGTTCGACCCCTTCTACACCCGCTACCGCGAGGACGTCGCTGCGGACCTGCGAACGCTCGGGGAGATCTGGAGCGGTCGCAGGGATCGGTGACCGCCCGCGACCTCGCCCGGCTCAGGCGGCGTGGGTCGTGCGGGTGCTGCGGGGGACGGTCGGTGGGGCGACCCAGCGCATCTCCATCCGGGTGCGCCCGTCGCGCGTGACCGGGACCCAGCGCATGGTGAGGCACGCCGGACCGGTGGTGGTCGTGACGACCTTCTTCATGGCTGGACCCTTCGTTCACCTGTTGTTCATCTCAGGATAGACCATGGGTGAACAACAGGTGAACGACTCGCCGACGTGGCGGCCTCGTGAGGGGCGGTCCGGCCGCCGATAGGCTCGCTCGGGTGAACGCGAACGCACAGGTCCCCACGATGGTCTCGGTCATCGGCGCCTCCGGCCGGATGGGCACGGAGGTGTGCCGCGCGGTCGAGGCGGCGGACGGGCTGGAGCTCGTCGGACGGTTCGACGCGGGTGACGACCTCGGTGAGCTCGGTGGCGCCGACGTCGTCGTCGAGTTCTCGGTGCCGGACGCCTCCGCCGGCAACGTCTCCCACTGTGTGGAGCGCGGGATCCACGTCGTCGTGGGAACGACGGGATGGGACGAGGCCCGCCTCGCCGCCCTCAGGACCCAGCTCGAGGCCAAGCCGGAGGTGGGCGTGCTCGTCGCGCCGAACTTCGCCGTCGGGGCGGTCCTCATGATGGCCTTCGCCGCGAAGGCGGCCGAGTTCTACGAGTCGGCCGAGGTGATCGAGCTGCACCACCCCGACAAGGTCGACGCCCCCTCCGGCACGGCTGCACGGACCGCCGAGCTCATCGGACGGGCTCGCGAGCAGGCCGGCCTGGGTCAGGTCCCGGATGCGACCACCACCGATCCGGACGGTGCTCGCGGTGCGCGCGCACACGGCATACCGGTGCACTCGGTCCGCCTGCGCGGGCTCGTCGCACACCAGGAGGTGCTCTTCGGGCAGGCCGGCGAGATGCTGACGATCCGGCACGACTCCTTCGACCGGGTGTCGTTCATGCCGGGAGTCGTCGCCGCGGTCCGCCGCGTCGCGGACCACCCCGGGCTGACGGTGGGTCTCGAGCACTACCTCGGCATCTGACCGAGGTGTCGGCGCCGATCCAGGGCGCCGTCAGCCCCAGCCGAGCGCGCGCAGCCCGGCCGCGACCGCCGCGGCCCCGATGACGACGACGAGGAAGTTCGCGCGCAGCAGCAGGAGGACCACGGCGGCGCAGACGGCGGCCAACCTGGCGTCGACGTGGAGCGAGCCCCCGTCGCCCCCGAACGTCTGGATGGCGACGAGGCCGGCGAGCAGGGCGACGGGGAGCAGGGCCAGCACCCGGCTGCGCTTCGGACCGTCGACCCAGGCTGTGGGCACGAGGTAGCCGGCGAGCTTGGTGGCGTAGGCGAGGCCGGAGGCGAGCAGCACGATCGTCCACGAGCTCACGCGACGTCCTCCGGCTCGACGCGCTCGTGCCGACCGCCGCCACTGAGCCCGATGACGACCGCGGCCAGCACGGTGAGGATGACCGGCACCCCCACCGGCAGCACGGGCGAAGTGAGGAGGGCGATGGCGACGGCCAGCACCATGGTCGCCGCGGCGTCCCGGCTGCGCAGTCTCGGCCACAGCAGCGCGGTGAACGCGGCAGCGGCCGCGGCGTCGAGTCCCCAGCGCTCCGGCTCACCCAGGGCGTTGCCGACGAAAGCGCCCACCAGCGTCATGAGGTTCCAGAGCGCGAAGACCGCCAGGCCCGTCGCCCAGAAGCCCAGCCGCCCGGCGCGGCGGTCGTCCTGACCGACCGCGACGGCGGTCGACTCGTCGATCGTCACGTGGGCGGCGAGCAGGCGGCGCAACCCGTGCACCCCGAGGATGCGCGAGGTCTGTAGCGCGTAGAGGCCGTTGCGGACGCCGAGCAGGGTCGACGTCGCCACGGCCGCCGGTCCGCTTCCACCCGCGCCGAGGATGCCGACGACGGCGAACTGCGACCCACCGCTGAAGAGCAGCACCGACAGCGCCACGGTCTGGAGGATGCTCAGCCCGGACGCGACCCCGAGGGCGCCGAAGCTGATGCCGTAGGCGCCGGTGGCGACGCCGACCGAGAGCGACTGTCGCAGCACGGCCCTGCGGTGCTCCGTGGTTAACGGTGCGTCTGCCGACCCACGCAGAGCGTGGGAGCCGCGCCCACCGTCGTCCGCGGCGGTGGTCCTCACCCCCGGGGCTCCGCATCGTCGGGAGCCAGCGACGCGACGAGCCGCACCTCCCGGAGCGTGTCGCCGTCGGGAGAGACCACGCGGTCGCGGTAGGCGCCGTCGGGGCCGAGGCCCGAGGCCACGAGGAAGGCCCGGGTGGCCTCGTCGTCGGCGAGCACCCAGATCGCCACGTCCTCGGCGCCGGCGCCGCGCAGGTGGTCCACGCAGGCGTTGAGCAGACGGGAGCCGTGACCGAGACGTCGGCCTCCCGGGTGCACCCCGATGGCCGTCACCTCGCCACGGGCCGGTCCGGCGTCCGGGTCCTGGCTCGGGCCGATCGCCGCGAAGCCGACGACCTGCTCACCGGCCCGCGCCACGAGCAGCCGGTGCACGCCTTCCGGCGGGTTCTCGAGCGAGCTCCGCCACGCCTTCGCGAAGGCAGGAGCGACGAACTGGGCGACGACGTCGTCCGGGACGCGGCCGGCATACGCCTGGGTCCAGACGGCCGCCTGGACCACCCCGACAGCGGGGGCATCGGTCGGCACCGCCGTGCGGACGCTGGCGTCGGCGACCGGTCCGGTGGGGTGCGAGTGGCCCTCGTGGTCGCTGCTCATCGGCCCACGAACTCCGGCGTGCGGCGCTCGCGGAACGCGGACCGTCCCTCGGTCAGGTCGTCGCTCGACCACGCGCGGGCGAAGGCCGCCTCGTAGCGCCCCACCTCGGCAGGGTCGCCGCCGCGCGCGTCGAAGCCGAGCTTCGACCCCGCCTGCGTGAGGGGAGCGAGGTCGGCGGCGCGAGCGGCCAGCGCCAGCGCGGCGTCGAGGTCGCCACGCACCTGCGTGAAGCCCAGCCGCCACGCGTCGTCCGCCGTCAGCACCTCGCCGGCGAGCACCATGTGCCGGGCGGCGCCCTCGCCCCAGAAGCGCGTGACGCGCTCGAGGGTCCAGTGGTCGACCATCAACCCCAGGCGCGCGACCGGAACGGCGAAGCGGGCGTCCGGGCCGACGACGCGCAGGTCGCAGGCGACGGCGAGCTGCATGCCCAGACCCATGCACGACCCGGAGATCGCGGCCACGGTGGTCACGGGAGCCGTCGACAACCGGCCGAGCACCTCGGCGAGGCGGTCGGTGAAGCCGTCGTCCTCCAGCTCGGTGAGGTCGGCGCCGGCGCAGAAGTGGCCACCGGCGCCGGTGACGACCACGGCCCGGGAGGCCTCCACGGCCTGCTCCACCGCGGCGTCGAGCTCCTCGAGCGCATCGTGGTTCAGCGCGTTGCGTCGCTCCGGCCGATCGAGGGTGATGACCGTGACCCGGTCCGTGCTGCGTGAGGAGATCGCCACGCGGTCGAGCCTAACCGGGTGGCGTTTGTGAGGATGGGGGGCGTGTCCCTGCTCCGGCGACCCGCCACACCCCACCCCGTCTTCCGTCCCCTCGCCGTCGCCGAGGTGGACCCCGTCGCCGAGCACGCGGTGTCGATCGGCTTCGACGTGAGCGAGATGCCGGTCTTCCTCGACTACCGCGCCGGGCAGTACGTCACCCTGCGCGCCCTCGTCGGTGGCGAGGACGTCCGCCAGTCCTACTCGATCTGGGTGCCGCCGAGCCGGGCCCGACGCGAGGGAGTCATCCGCGTCGCCGCTGCCGCCGTCCAGGGCGGGCGCATGTCGCCATGGCTGGCCTCGGAGGTGGAGGTCGGGGAGGTCATGGGCGTCCTGCCGCCGCTCGGGGAGTTCGTCCTCGACGAGGCCGAGGGCCCACGCCACCACGCGGGCGTCGTCGGTGGGTCGGGCATCACGCCGGTCCTGGCCATCACCGCCGCCGCCCTGGAGCAGCACGAGGAGTCCACGGTCGACCTCGTCGTCGCCAACCGCACCCGCGAGTCGACCGTGCTGGGTCGCGAGCTCGACGAGCTGGCCGACGCCTCGGGCGGCCGGCTCCGCGTCTCGCACGTCCTCAGCCGCGAGCGGGTCCCGGGCGTGCGCCACGGACGGATCGACGCCCTCGTGGTGCGCGACGTGCTCGGCGACGTCGGTGGCATCGAGGGCGTCGACGACTGGTGGCTGTGCGGTCCCGAGGGACTCATCGCCGACGTCGAGGCCTGGCTGGGCCTGCAGGGCGTCGCCGCCGCGCACATCCACCGCGAGCGGTTCACCTCGACCGGGCCCGTGGACCCGCGCGGGACTCAGCGCTCGTAGGTCACCCACGCGAAGCCGTCGCGCTCCACGCGCTCGGTCTCGCGCCACACCGTCGGGTCGATCTCGGGGAAGCGCACGTCGCCCTCGGGCTCCTGGTCGACCTCGGTGATGAGCAGCCGGTGGGCGAACGGCATGGCCTGCCGATAGATCTCGCCGCCACCGGCGATGAAGACCTCACCCTCCGGACCGGCCAGCCCGAGCGCGTCGTCCAGCGAGTGGACGGTCTCGACATCGGGATGGCGCCAGTCGGCCTGCCGGGTGATGACGATGGTGCGCCGCCCGGGCAGCACCCGACCGATGGAGTCGAACGTCTTGCGGCCCATGACCATCGCGTGGCCCATCGTCGTCCGCTTGAAGAAGGCGAAGTCCTCGGGCAGGTGCCACGGCATGTCGTTGTCGGCGCCGATGACGCCGTTGCGCCCGACCGCCGCGATGAGGGTCACCTGGGTCATGCGACTCACTGTAGGGGTGGACCGGCCCGGGTCGGTATGCCGTCAGCGCGGGGTGCGCGCGGGTCGCACGCTCTCTGCGCGGGCCGGCATACGGGTGTCGTGTCGTTGGCCGTCTCAGACGGCGATGGGCGCCTTGATCGCCGGGTGCGGGTCGTAGCCGACGAGCTGGAAGTCGTCCAGGTCGTAGGCGTCGATGCCGTCCTTGCGGGTGATCGTCATCGTCGGCAGGGCGCGCGGCTCTCGGGTGAGCTGGAGGCGGGCCTGCTCGAGGTGGTTGGAGTAGAGGTGGGCGTCACCGAGGGTGTGGACGAGCTCGCCGGGCTCGAGGTCGGTCAGCTGGGCGAGCATCATCGTCAGCAGCGCGTAGGAGGCGATGTTGAAGGGCACGCCGAGGAAGACGTCGGCCGAGCGCTGGTAGAGCTGGCAGTGCAGCCTCGCGGGACGGTCGTCGACCGCCGGGCTGACGTAGAACTGGAAGAGGGCGTGGCACGGCGGCAGCGCCATGTCGTCGACGTCGGCGACGTTCCAGGCGCTGACGATGTGGCGGCGGCTGTCGGGGTTGGTGCGGATCGACTCGATGACCCTGGCGATCTGGTCGACCCGCCGCCCGTCGGGGGTGGGCCACGACCGCCACTGGTGGCCGTAGACGGGGCCGAGATCGCCGAGCTCGTCGGCCCACTCGTCCCAGATCGAGATGCCGCGCTCCTGGAGCCAGCGCACGTTGGTGTCGCCGCGCAGGAACCACAGGAGCTCGCCGATGATCGAGCGCAGGTGGAGCTTCTTGGTCGTCACGACGGGGAAGCCCTCGGCGAGGTCGAAGCGCATCTGGTGGCCGAAGACCGAGCGGGTGCCGGTGCCGGTGCGGTCGGACTTCTCGACCCCCTCGTCGAGGATGCGGTCGAGGAGGTCGAGGTACTGGCGCATGGCCCCGAGCGTAGTCGCGGGCACCGACCGCGCCTCGACGGTCCCCGTGAGGTGGGCGACTACCCTGTGGGCCATGACGACGAACCCCTTCGGCCGGGTCATCACGGCCATGGTCACCCCGATGCGCCCCGACGGATCCGTGGACGAGGGAGGCCTGCGCGCCGTCGTCGAGCACCTCCTCGCGAGCGGTCACGACGGCATCGTCGTCAACGGCACGACGGGGGAGTCGGCGACCCTCACCGACGAGGAGAGCATCGAGGCGGTCCGGCTCGCCAAGGAGGTCGCGGGGGACCGTGCGGCCGTCACCGCCGGGGTCGGGTCGAACTCGACCGCGCACAGCATCGAGATGGCGGCCCGGGCCGCCGAGGTCGGCGCCGACGCCCTGCTCCTCGTGTCGCCCTACTACAACAAGCCGACCCAGGCCGGCCTGCTCGCGCACTGCTGCGCCGTCGCCGACTCGACCGAGCTGCCGATCATGCTCTACGACATTCCCGGCCGCACGGGGGTGCCGTTCAGCACGGAGACGCTCGTCGCGCTCGCCGAGCACCCACGCATCACGGCGGTCAAGGACGCCAAGGCTGACCTCTGGGCCTCCACCCACGTCATGGCCGCGACCGACCTGCTCTGGTTCAGCGGCGACGACGTGCTCTCCCTCGCGCACCTCGCGCAGGGTGCCGTGGGCGTGGTCTCGGTCGTCGGCCACGTCGCGGGCGCAGAGTATGCCGCGATGCTGGCTGCCGTGGACGCCGGTGACCTCGTCGCCGCACGTGAGATCCACCGCCGTCTCGTCCCGGCGGTCGACGCGATCATGACGACGTCGCAGGGCGCCATCATGGCCAAGGCGGCGCTCGCCGAGCTCGGCGTCATCGAGTCGGCCTTCGTGCGGCTGCCGCTGGTGGAGTCACCGCCCGAGCACCTCGAGCTGCTGCGGGCGGGCCTGGCGAAAGCCGGCCTGCGGTGAGCCACCCCCATCCCGAGCTGTCGCTGCCGGGCCCGCTCCAGGAGGGCGGCGTCCGGGTCGTCGCCCTCGGCGGACTCGGTGAGGTCGGCCGCAACATGGCGGTTCTCGAGCACCGGGGCCAGCTGCTCGTCATCGACTGCGGCGTCCTGTTCCCCGACGACCACCACCCCGGAATCGACCTCATCCTCCCGGACTTCAGCCACATCGCCGACCGGCTCGACGACGTCCAGGCGATCGTCCTCACCCATGGGCACGAGGACCACATCGGGGCCGTGCCGTTCCTGCTGCGCCTCAAGCCGGACATCCCCCTCGTCGGCTCGCAGCTGACCCTGGCGCTTCTCGAGGCCAGGCTCAAGGAGCACCGGATTTCGCCCTACACCCTCACCGTGAGGGAGGGCGACCGGGAGACGTTCGGCGTCTTCGACTGCGAGTTCGTCGCGGTCAACCACTCCATCCCCGACGCCCTCGCGGTCTTCGTGCGGACCTCGGGCGGGACGATCCTGCACACGGGCGACTTCAAGATGGACCAGCTGCCCCTCGACGGCCGGCTCACCGACCTGCGCGCCTTCGCCCGGCTCGGCGAGGAGGGCGTGGACCTGTTCATGACCGACTCCACCAATGCCGAGGTCCCCGGCTTCACGACCCCCGAGAAGGACATCGCGCCCGCGATCGACCGGGTCTTCCGCCACGCTCGTCGCCGGATCATCGTCGCGTGCTTCTCCTCGCACGTGCACCGCGTCCAGCAGGTCCTCGACGCGGCCGAGAAGTCCGGTCGCAAGGTCGCCATGGTCGGCCGCTCCATGGTGCGCAACATGGGGATCGCCGCCGACCTCGGCTACCTCAGGGTGCCGGACGGCATCCTCGTCGACTTCAAGAAGCTCGGCGACCTGCCCGACGACAAGGTCACCCTCATCTGCACCGGGTCGCAGGGCGAGCCCATGGCGGCCCTGTCGCGGATGGCCAACAAGGACCACCAGATCGAGGTGGGGGAGGGCGACACCGTCCTGCTCGCGTCCTCGCTCATCCCCGGCAACGAGAACGCGGTCCACCGGGTCATCAACGGGCTCATGCGCCTCGGCGCCGACGTCGTCCACAAGGGCAACGCACGGGTGCACGTCTCCGGTCACGCCAGCGCCGGCGAGCTCCTCTACTGCTACAACATCGTCAAGCCCCGCAACGTCATGCCGGTCCACGGCGAGTGGCGCCACCTGCGCGCCAACGCCGACCTCGCGCTCGCGACGGGCGTGCACCCCCGGGGGGTCGTCGTCGTCGAGGACGGCGTCGTCGTCGACCTCCTCGACGGCCGCGTTCGGGTGGCCGGTGCCGTGCCCTCCGGCTACGTCTACGTCGACGGCTCCTCGGTGGGGGAGGCCGACGAGGGCCTGCTCAAGGACCGGCGCATCCTGCGCGACGAGGGCTTCATCTCGGTCATCGTCGTCATGGACTCCTCCAGCGGCAAGATCGTCGCCGGCCCCGAGATCACCGCCCGAGGCTTCGTCGAGGGCGACGTGGTCTTCGACGACGTCATGCCGGGCCTCGTCAAGGCCCTCGACGAGGCGACCGCCCAGGGGGTCGTGGACACGTACCAGCTCGAGCAGGTCATGCGGCGCGCCGTCGGCGGGTGGGTCGGGCGCAAGATCCGCCGTCGCCCGATGATCATTCCCGTCGTCATCGAGGCGTGAGCGCACCTCCTCGTCGCACGTTTTCCGCCTGATCACGGATCATGACCCTTCCCCCCGGAACAGTTCCCGGGGGAAGGGTCACCTTCCGTGATGAGGCGGGAAAGGGGAGGTATGCCGCTGGGGCGCGTGTGACGCGTGTGTCCAGGGTGACTTTCGCCTAGGGTGCGGACCATGGCCTCTCGTTCGACGACACCAGCGCGCTCCCGCACGGCCTCGAGCCGTCCGGCGAACCGGCGCGCGCCCGCTCGCACGACGAGCCGCAAGAAGACTCCCGCCAAGAGCACCACCCCCATGCCGGTCGCGGTCGTCAAGGGCGCGTGGATGGGCCTGGCCCACGTCACCGGCGGCACCGTGCGCAAGGTCTCGCACGCCGGCCAGGATTTCGAGCCGGAGCACCGCCGCGACGGCGCCGGACTCGCCCTCATCGCGCTGGCCGTCGTCGTCGCCGCGCGGGAGTGGTGGGGACTCACCGGGGCCGTCGGCGAGGTCGTCCACGCCGTCGTCGCCGGAACGTTCGGCCGGGTCGGCTACGCCCTCCCCATCGTGCTCCTGCTCTTCGGCCTGCACCTCTGGCGCACCCCGCGGGAGCACCCCGCCACGAACCGCATGGCCGTCGGCACCGCGCTCATCGCCTTCGCCGCGTGCGGCGTGGTGCACGTGTCGGCCGGGATCCCCGAGCCGCCGGCCGGCGCCGACGCCATGCGTGCGGCGGGCGGCATCATCGGCTTCCTCGCCTCCAGCCCGCTCGAGGCGGCGGTGTCGGTCTACGGCACCATCCCGCTGCTCCTGCTCCTGGGCGTCTTCGGCCTGCTCGTCCTTACGGCCACCCCGGTCCACGAGATCCCCGAGCGGCTCGAGCACCTGCGTGCGACCCTGCTCGGCCGGCCGCTGCCCGAGCGCGACGCCGATGCCACCGACGAGGTCCCGGTCAAGAAGCCGCGGCGTCGTCGCGACTTCACCGACGAGCCGATGGTCGGTGACGAGGCCTACGAGCAGGCGGCGATCGTCGACTACGAGGAGAAGCGCAAGGGCGGCAAGGGCAAGGCGCCGACCACTCCCGCCCCCGCACCCGACGACACCGGCTTGCGCCCCGGCCAGAAGCGCCCCACCGCTCCGGGTGTCCTCGCCCCGTCCGCCGCCCCGGTCGAGCAGGTCCGTCTCGAGGCGCCCCCGACCACCCCGCTGCCGCAGCGCGTCGAGCAGCTCTCGCTCGCCGGCGACATCACCTACACGCTCCCTGACAACGCGGCCCTCAAGCAGGGAGCGCCCCACAAGGAGCGCTCCGAGGCCAACGACCGCGTCGTGGAGTCCCTCACGACGGTCCTCGACGAGTTCGGGATCGACGCGCAGGTCACCGGCTTCACCCGTGGCCCGACGGTCACCCGCTACGTCGTCGAGCTCGGCCCGGGCATCAAGGTCGAACGCGTCACCGCGCTGTCCAAGAACATCGCGTATGCCGTCGCGTCGGCCGACGTGCGCATCCTCAGCCCGATCCCGGGCAAGTCCGCGATCGGGATCGAGATCCCGAACCCGGACAAGGAGATGGTCTGCCTCGGCGACGTCCTGCGCAGCCGGGTCGCCCGGGACAACCACCACCCGATGGTCATGGGTGTCGGCAAGGACGTCGAGGGCGGCTACGTCATCGCCAACCTC
This sequence comes from Knoellia terrae, assembly GCF_048606435.1. Classification (NCBI taxonomy): domain Bacteria; kingdom Bacillati; phylum Actinomycetota; class Actinomycetes; order Micrococcales; family Intrasporangiaceae; genus Knoellia; species Knoellia terrae. The sequence continues at coordinate 116,698 of NZ_JBMBWH010000004.1, forward strand.
GCGAAGATGCCGCACCTGCTCGTCGCCGGCGCCACGGGCTCGGGCAAGTCGAGCTTCATCAACTCGATGATCACCTCGGTGCTCATGCGGTCGACGCCGGACGAGGTGCGCATGGTCCTCGTCGACCCCAAGCGGGTCGAGCTCACGGCATACGAAGGCATCCCGCACCTCATCACGCCGATCATCACCAACCCCAAGAAGGCCGCCGAGGCGCTCCAGTGGGTCGTGCGCGAGATGGACACCCGCTACGACGACCTCGCCGCCTACGGCTACAAGCACGTCGACGACTTCAACAAGGCGGTCAAGTCGGGCAAGGTCCAGCCGCTGCCCGGGTCCCAGCGGGTCATCCACCCGTACCCCTACCTCCTCGTCGTCGTCGACGAGCTCGCCGACCTCATGATGGTGGCGCCGCGTGACGTCGAGGAGTCGATCGTCCGCATCACGCAGCTCGCGCGGGCCGCCGGCATCCACCTCGTGCTCGCGACGCAGCGCCCGTCGGTCGACGTCGTCACCGGGCTCATCAAGGCCAACGTCCCCAGCCGGATGGCCTTCGCGACCTCGTCGCTGGCCGACAGCCGGGTCGTGCTCGACCAGCCCGGCGCCGAGAAGCTCCTCGGCCAGGGTGACGGCCTCTTCCTCCCCATGGGTGCGAGCAAGCCGATGCGCGTTCAGGGCGCCTGGGTCACCGAGTCCGAGATCCAGGAGATCGTCGACCACGTCACCGGGCAGCTCAAGCCGACCTACCGCGAGGACGTCACCGTCGTCGCGTCCAAGAAGCAGATCGACGACGACATCGGCGACGACCTCGACCTGCTGCTGCAGGCCACCGAGCTCGTCGTCACGACGCAGTTCGGCTCCACGTCGATGCTCCAGCGCAAGCTGCGGGTGGGCTTCGCCAAGGCCGGCCGTCTCATGGACCTGCTCGAGTCGCGTGGCGTCGTGGGCCCGTCGGAGGGCTCGAAGGCGCGCGACGTGCTCGTGCGCCCCGACGACCTCCCGACGACCCTGGCCCTCATGCGCGGCGAGGACGTCCACGACGCCGACCCGGCCTTCGACAACGAGACGGTCGAGGAGGCGCCCGAGGCGTCAGCCGCACCGCAGCCGCGACAGGCGTCCCACGACCGCTACGGCACCGACGCGGTGGCGGCGGACCTCGAGAGCCGCCCGCGGGTCGAGGCCTGGGACGAGGACGAGGACGACAGCGAGGACGCCTGGGACCTCACCGGTCGGAGGTGATCCGCGGCTCCTCCACCGGAGTGGGCACGCTGGTCTCCACGGCAGCGACGCGTGCGTCGCGCAGGGTCTCCTCGATGTCGTCGACGAACTCGCGCAGCTCGTCCATGCCGCTGACCGGACCGCCGGCGACGAGGCCGTCAGTCCCCAGCAGGACGGCGCTCGGCGAGGGCTCGACGAGCCCGAGTGCCTTCCACGTCAGCCCGGCGTGGTCGACGAGGGAGCCGCTTGGCAGCGGGTCGTCGTGACCTCCGCGGGGAAGGGGTACGGAGAACACCAGGCGGACGTCGACCATTCCGAGCCGGTCCTGCCAGGCCGGAATGGCACGGGTGACCTCCTTGGTGGACACACAGTGGCAGTTGACGAAGACGAGGAGCTGGGCGCGGCTCCGGGTCAGCTCGAGCAGGGTGGCTGGGCCGGTGTCGGGGTCGTGGAGCAGCGTGGCGGGGATCGGGACGCGCACGTAGTCGTCCTCCTCGGGCTCTGTGGCGGGGGCGGTCCTCGACCGTCCCCTGGCCGCAACGGATCGGCCGGCCCTGGCGACCGCGGTGCCCGGGCCCGCCAGGACCAGCCCGGTGAGTACGCACGCCAGGACGCTCAGGACGAGCCACAACCAGTCGCTCGTGGTGCCCGCGCTCAGGCCGGACCACGCCGTGCCGCCTGATGCGGCGAGCCCCACGGAGGAGGCAGCGGCGCCGACGAGGAGGGTGTTGCGGGCCAAGGTCCGCAACGAGATCCGGTGGTCGCCCACCCGCCCGAAGCACCCACACCTCGGACGCGGAGAGAGGGTGAGCCCACGGACGATGAGGCCCCAGTAGACGGTCATGAGCGCGGCCGAGCCTGCGGCCGAGACGAGGAAGAGGGGTCGCCACGGGGCGAGGAGCCCGACCGCCAGCGCCACCTCGACTCCCGGCATCGACGGGGCCAGCCACGCAGGCAGCATCCAGGCCGGGAGTTTGAGGTTGCGGATGATGGCGTGCAGGGACTCGCCCTGACCCCACTTGGCCCACGCACTGAGGCCGAGCACCGCAGCCAGCACGAGTGGGGGGATCACCCAGGCGGCGTGGCGCATGTCGTCATCCTAGGTCGGCGCGGCTCACCGCGGACGCGCCTAGAGTGACGCCCATGGAGACGACGCTCTGGGACGACCTGCGCGAGCCGCCCACGCGGATGCAGCGCTGGTCGGCCGTCCTGCGCAAGCAGCCGTCCGCATTCCTGCTGGCCGTCCAGCTGCTCGTCATCATCCTGCTGCCGTGGCTGCAGGACCTCACCTACGGCCGGGTCGCGCTCAGCGTCCTCAGCCTCTGCGCGCTCACCGTGGCCGTCTTCACCGTGAGGAGCACGCCGGCCCTCACGTGGCTCTCCGTGACGCTCGGCCTGCCGGCCGGCATCCTCGAGATCTGGTCCACCGTCCAGGACGACAACTCGCTCATCGTGGCGCTGGCTCACACCACGCTGTCGCTCTTCTACTTCTACACGGCGTACGGCCTCGTCGCCTACATGTTCGAGGACGCCTGGGTGACCAAGGACGAGCTGTTCGCCGTCGGCGCGGCGTTCACCGTGCTGCTGTTCGCGTTCGCCTACCTCTTCCTCGCGATCCAGGAGATCTGGCCGGGGTCCTACATCGGGCACCGTGAGGGGGACTACCGCAGCTTCCTCGAGCTGCTCTTCTACTCGGCGGCCAACCTCACGAGCGTCGGGCTCTCGGACGTCGTGGCCGTGGGACCGCAGGCGCGGGCGGTCTCGATCCTCGAGCAGCTGGCCGGGGTCATGTACGTCGCGATGGTCATCTCGCGGCTCGTCGCCCTCACCGTCATGCGCAACCAGCAGCGCTGAGGCCTCACCGGCCGTCGAGGTCCGCGATCCGGGCGACGCTCGGGCCACGAGTGGCGCCGAGGTCGCGCGCGACGTCTTCGACCCCCTCGAGGACCCGCAGGGCGTTGCCCCACGTCAGCCTCCCGAGGTCGGCGTCGGACCAGCCGCGCTCGGCGAGGGCCGCCAGGAGCCGCGGGTAGCTCGCGACGTCCTCCAGCCCGACCGGGAGCAGGCCCACACCGTCGTAGTCACCGCCCAGCCCGACGTGGTCGACCCCGGCGACCTCACGCACGTGCTCGACGTGCGCCACGACGTCCTCGAGCGTGGCGACCGGCTGCGGGTGGGTCTCCTGGTAGGTGTCGACGAAGGTCCGGTATGCCGCGAAGTCGGCGGCGCGCACGCCGACCTCGGCTGCCGCGTCGGACGCCTCCAGGTCCCACTCGCGCACGGCGGGTGAGACGAACTTGGGCACGAACGTCACCATGCAGAGTCCGCCGTTGGCGGCCAGCGACTCCAGCACGTCGTCGGGGACGTTGCGCGGGTGGTCGCACATGGCCCGTGCAGACGAGTGCGAGAACATCACCGGCGCCTGCGACGTGGAGAGCGCGTGCCGCATGGTGTCGGCCGAGACGTGCGACAGGTCGACGGCCATGCCGATCCGGTTCATCTCCCGCACGACCTCGTGGCCGAAGGCGGACAGCCCGCCGAGGACCGGCTCGTCCGTGGCGGAGTCGGCCCAGGGGACGTTGTCGTTGTGGGTCAGGGTGAGGTAGCGCACCCCGAGCGCGTGGAGGGACCGGAGGGCGCCCATGGACGAGTCGATGCTGTGGCCGCCCTCCGCCCCCAGGAGGGAGGCCACCCGCCCCGACTCCTGGGCCGCCCGCACGTCCGCCGCACTGACCGCAAGAGCGAGCTTGCCGGCATACCGGTCCGTCATCGCGCGGACGAAGTCCACCTGCTCGAGGGTGGCGGTCACGGCGCGCTCACCGGCCCAGGTGGCGTCGACGTAGACGGACCAGAACTGCGCACCCACGCCACCGCGACGCAGTCGCGGCAGGTCGGTGTGCGTCGTGGGGACGCCGGCAGCCAGGTCGAAGCGGTCCGGGTCGTAGGCGAACTGCTCGCGCACCGCCCACGGGAGGTCGTTGTGGCCGTCCCACACGGGATGGGTCGCGAGCAGCGCGTCGATGCGTGCGGACGTCGAGGTCATCGCCCCAACCTACCCACGGGGCCGCACCGGGATCCGGGCCTGCGGGGGCACCGGCTCGGCGCAACTAGAGTGGGCGCATGCCCGCACCCGAGACGACCTCCCGCTCGGTGGCCGTCGTCACCCTGGGCTGCACCCGCAACGACGTGGACTCCGAGGAGCTGGCGGGCCGGCTCGCCGCCGGTGGCTGGACGCTCGTCGACGACGCCGCCGAGGCGGACGTCGCGGTGGTCAACACCTGCGGTTTCGTCGAGCAGGCCAAGAAGGACTCGATCGACAGCCTCATCGAGGCGTCCTCCCTCAAGGAGTCGGGTCGCACCCAGAAGGTCGTCGCCGTGGGCTGCCTCGCCGAGCGCTACGGCCAGACGCTGGCCGACGAGCTGCCCGAGGCCGACGCCGTGCTTGGCTTCGACACCTACGCCGACATGTCGACCCACCTGCGCACCATCCTCGACGGCGGGACCGTGCCCAGCCACGTGCCCAGCGACCGCCGCAAGCTGCTGCCCCTGTCACCGGCCACGCGCCAGAGCGCGTCGGCGGACGTCGCCCTCCCGGGCCACGCCGCTCCACGGGCTCGCCTCGGCACCGGACCCTGGGCCCCGCTCAAGATCGCCAGCGGCTGCGACCGGCGGTGCGCCTTCTGCGCCATCCCGATGTTCCGCGGGTCTTTCGTCTCGCGCCGCCCGACGGACGTGCTCGACGAGGCCCGCTGGCTCGCCACCCAGGGCGTGCGCGAGCTGTTCCTCGTCAGCGAGAACTCGACGTCCTACGGCAAGGACCTCGGCGACCTCGCCCTCATGGACGCGCTGCTGCCCGAGCTCGCCGGCCTCGACGGGATCGAGCGGGTGCGCGTGTCCTACCTGCAGCCGGCCGAGGTCCGGCCCGGCCTGCTCGACGCGATGGTGGCCATCCCCGAGGTCATGCCGTGGTTCGACCTGTCCTTCCAGCACGCGTCGGCGCCGCTGCTGCGCCGGATGCGGCGCTTCGGCGGCACGGAGGCCTTCCTCGGGCTTATCGACGACGTGCGCCGCCGCTCGCCGCTCGCCGGCATCCGGAGCAACGTCATCGTGGGTTTCCCGGGTGAGACCGAGGCCGAGGTGGACGAGCTCGCGGAGTTCCTCACCGCCGCCCGCCTCGACGTCGTCGGCGTCTTCGGCTACTCCGACGAGGATGGCACCGAGGGGGAGCTGCTTCCCGACAAGGTGGCGGCCGAGGCCATCGCCGAACGGGTCGAACGCCTCACCGACCTCATCGAGGAGCTCACCGCCCAGCGGGCCGAGGACCGCATCGGCGAGAGCGTCCGGGTGCTCGTCGAGGAGGCCGACGACGAGACCGGGGACTCGGTCGGCCGGGCGGAGCACCAGGGCCCGGACGTCGACGGCACCACCCGGGTCGTCGGGGTCACGGCCCCGCCCGGCACGACGGTGACGGCCACGGTCGTGGGTACCGAAGGCATCGACCTCGTCGCGGAGCCGACATGACCGAGCGCTCCACCCCGGTCTCCCGGATGGCCCCCAGCGCGTGGAACGTCGCCAACGGGCTGACCGTGCTGCGGCTGCTGCTCGTGCCGGTGTTCGGGTGGCTGCTCCTCTGGGGTGACGGGCTGGATGCCGCGACCCGGTGGTGGGCCTTCGGCGTCTTCACGGTCGCGATGATCACCGACCGCATCGACGGCGACATCGCGCGCAGCCGCGGCCTCATCACCGACTTCGGCAAGGTCGCCGACCCGATCGCCGACAAGGCGCTCGTGACGATGGCGCTCGTCGGGCTGTCGGCCATCGGGGAGATCCCGTGGTGGATCACGGTCGTCATCGTCGTGCGCGAGTGGGGCATCACCGCGATGCGCTTCTGGGTGATCCGCCACGGTGTCATGGCGGCCGGACGCGGTGGCAAGGTCAAGACGCTGCTGCAGGCCCTCGCGCTCGGCTTCTTCGTCATCCCGCGCTTCTCGCTCCCACTGGAGGGCGCCCTCGACGCGGTGGCCTGGGTGACGCTGGTCGCCGCGCTCGTCGTCACCGTCGTCACCGGAGTCGACTACGCCGTCGACGCCCTCCGGTTGCGCCGCACCAGCCCCCGCGCCCTCGCGAAGCGAGCCGCGCGAGCCGCGAGCCGCACGCAGGGCAGGGACGAGTGACCGCACCGGTCACGAACCCGTCGGCCGGCGACCCGGCGGACGTCGTGTCCCTGCTGCTCGAGCGCGGATGGACCGTAGCCACCGCCGAGTCCCTCACCGGAGGACTCGTCTGCGCCGCGCTGACCTCCGTCCCCGGATCTTCCGACACGGTGCGAGGAGGCGTGGTCTCGTATGCCACCGACGTCAAGGCCGAGCTCCTGGGGGTGGACCGGGGGCGCCTGTCCGAGGTCGGGGCCGTCGACGCGGTGGTGGCGGCCCAGATGGCGTCCGGTGTCCGCCGGCTGCTCGGCACCGACGTCGGCCTGGCCACGACCGGGGTGGCCGGTCCGGGCCCGTCGGCGGGCGTTCCGGCGGGGACGGTCCACGTTGCCGTGTGCGGGCCCTGGGACTCGCGCCCCACGTCTCGTGAGCTCTGGCTCGACGGCGACAGGGCTGCCGTGCGCGCGGCCACGGTCGCCGGCGTGCTGGGCCTGCTGGGAGAGCTGCTGCGCGCGGCACCCGACGAGGCCGCGGCGCGGCTCGCCGGCCCTCTCGAGCGCGACCTGCGGGAATAGCCCGATCGGCCGAACCCTTCGACGTGATGTCCCCCGCGCGATGTAGCGTGGAGCTCACGACGCACCAGCCGACAGCGATGGGAGGCCCACTGATGATCCTGCTCCGACACGAGCTCGGTGAGGTCCTGCGTGAGCGGCGCCAGGACCAGAGCCGCACCCTGCGTGACGTGGCCGCCTCGGCATCGGTCTCCCTGGGCTACCTCAGCGAGATCGAGCGGGGCGTCAAGGAGGCCTCCTCGGAGCTCCTCGCTGCCGTGTGCGACGCGCTCGACGTGCCGATGTCCGTCGTGCTCGACGACGTGAGCCGTCGCGTCGCCGACGTCGAGTCCCTCAGCGCCCCGGTCTCGCTGCCCGTCGGCGACCGCGCGGTCGTCTCCGCCTCCGCGGCCTAACCGCACCCCCGTGACCGACCCGGTCGTCGGGGGACGGCCGGAACCCTGGTCCGTCCCGGTGGTGCTGCATGAGCCGGACCCCACCTGGCCCGCCTCGGCCGAGCAGGAGGTCCGGACCATCAGGCACGCGCTCGGGCCGCTGTCCCTGGCGGCCGACCACGTGGGGTCCACGTCGGTGCCGGGCCTGGCGGCCAAACCGGTTCTCGACCTCCTGCTGCAGGTGCCCGACTCGGCGGACGAGGCGGCCTACGTGCCGCCCCTGGTCGCGCTGGGGTACTGGCTGCAGGTGCGGGAACCGGACTGGCTCGAGCACCGCGTGCTCTACCGCAGGACGGCGAGGGGCAGCCCCTGGGCCGTCAATCTCCACGTCCTCTCGCCCGGCCTCGGGTCCTCCGAGATCGCCCGGATGCTCACCTTCCGCGACTGGCTTCGCTCGCACCCGCAGGACCGCGACCGGTATGCCGCCGTGAAGCGAGAGCTGGCCGCCCGTCCGTGGCGCTACGTGCAGGACTACGCCGACGCGAAGTCCGAGGTCGTCGAGGACATCCTGGACCGCGCGGCTCAGGAGCGCCGGTAGGTCGTCGAGCGGCCGCCACCCGAGGAGCCGAGCGGTCGCTGCGGACGGCCGTCGTCACCGGGGGCGATGCCGCCCTGGCACGTCGGGCAGTAGAACATCGTCCGCTCACGCCCCGGCGGACCGATCATCGACACCCGGATGGCGTTGCCGCAGCGCCGGCAGGGCCGCCCCGAGCGGGCGTGCACGAAGTGCTCCTCCCCGCGCCGTCGCACCCCGGTGCTCGACTGGACGGCGTGGTGTCGCGAGGCGTCCATCAGCCGGGAGATCCGTGCCACGAGTGCCTCGACGCGGCCCTGGTCCAGCTCCGCTGGCGCCGACCACGGTCCGATCCGCTCGAGGAACAGGGACTCCGACGCCCAGAGCGTCCCGACCCCGGCGAGCACCCGCTGGTCGAGGAGGGCAGCACCGATGGTCGTCCCCGAGGCGAGGAGGCGTCGGACCGCCTCGCCCGGGTCCCAGTCAGGACCGAGGACGTCGGGCCCCAGGTGGCCCACGACCTCGTCCTCCCGGGAGGTGGGCACGATCTCGAGCAGGCCCAGCCGCAGCCCGAGGGCCGACCAGGTGTCGGTGCCGACGGCAGCGCGGAGGTCTGCCCGGCGCAGCCACGAGGCCGTGTCGGCGACCCGCTCGACCCGCCACTGGCCCTCCATCTTGAGGTGGGAGTGGATGGTGAGGCCCGAGTCGACCCGGTGGAGGAGGTGCTTGCCCCGGCTCACAACCTCGGTGGTGACGGCTCCGCGGAGGTCGGCCGTGGCGATCTGCGGGAACCGGAAGTCGCTGAGGGTGATCGTCTCCCCACCGAGGGCCCGGTGCAGCCGGTCCGCGGTGCGCCAGACGGTGTCGCCCTCAGGCACGGCGGTGCGTCCTGAGCTGGGTGGGGCGGGAGGGGGCGGGGCCCGCGGCTGCGGTCATCGCCGCAGGCGCAGTCCGCGCGGCGTGGCGTGGAAGCCGGCCTGGGCGAGCGCGTCGACGAGCGGATGACCCGAGCCGAGAAGAGCTCCGCCGTCGGCCTTCTCGACGGTGAGCCGGCCGAGTGCGCCCTCGCGCACCGCCAACGCGAGCGCGTCGGCGGACGCCTGGAGGCTGGCCGGGTCGTCGGTCCAGGACAGCAGCGTCTTGCCGCCCCGCTCGACGTAGAGGACGAGGTCGCCGTCCACGAGCACGACGAGCGCCCCCGCCTTGCGGCCGGGCTGGTGACCCTTGCGGCCGGGGACGGCGGACTCGTCGGTGTCCTCGGCGACCGGCCGGTCGGGCCAGGGGAGCGCCGCGCCGTAGGCGTTGGCGGGGTCGGTCGCGGCCAGCACCAGGGCGCGCTGGCTGCTCGCGTCGGGAGCGGCTCCGAGCGCCCGGGCCCCGGCGCGGAGCCGGTCGATCGCGCCGGTCGTGGCGAACTGCGCGGCTCCGAGGGACTCGACGAAGTAGCCGCGGCGCACCCGGCCGGACTCCTCGGCGGCGGCGAGGACGCGGTAGACGGCAGCGAACCCACCGGGGACGTCCTCGGCCACGACGCTGCCCCGGGTGAGCACGCCGTAGCGGTCCTGGAGGATCTCTGCGGTGGCGAGCGTGCGGACGGTGGTGTCGGTCTCGACCTCGGGCAGCAGCGACCACCGGCCGGCGACCGTGGCGGGCGCGGACCGGGCGACGTTGAGGGGACGGGAACCGCCGCGGCGCCCGCCGAGCGTGCCCAGTGAACCGGTGCGGCCGGCATACCGGGTCGACCGTGGTCCGGCGGTGGCGCGCTTGTGGGCCGTCCGGCCACCGGCGAGCAGCGCGCGCACCGGGGTGAAGGTGTCGCCGGAGACGTGCCCGGCCCACACGAGCGACCACAGCGCGTCGACGACCTCGGTGTCGCTCGCCTCGACCGCGTCGGCCAGGGCGCGGAAGAAGTAGGCGCCACCGCGCGAGAGCACCTCGAGGACGCTCTGGGCCCGGTCGCCGAGGTCGACGTCGTCCGGTCCGGTCATCGTCAGGTGTGCGGTGTCCGCGAGATGCAGGGAGACCCAGCCGTCGTCACCGGGAAGCGAGCCGTGGCCGCGCCACACGACCTCGCCCACGCTCATGAGCTCGTCGAGCATGGCGCGGGAGTAGCCGGCGACCCGGGCGGGGAGGACGAGCGTCTCGAGCGAGCTCGCGGGCAGGACGGCACCGGCGAGCTGCTCCACCGCCCGGATGAGACCCTCACGGCCGCGCAGTCCACCACCGACCGACTGCCACTGCGGCAGGAAGCGGGCGAGCTCGACGGCCGCGACCGGCTCCACCTCGGCGCGCAGCGCGGCGAGCGAGCGACGGCGCAGGGTGCGCAGCACCTCGGCGTCGCAGTAGTCGAGGCCGTGCTGGCCGCCGCCGCTCTCCGTGGGCAGCAGCTCACCCTCGACCACGCGTCCGGAGGACACCAGCCGGCGCAGGGCGTCCATCGCGACGGCCGGACCGACGCCCCACCACTGGGCGACGGCGATGGCGGGGAAGGGGGCATGGGTGCGCGCGTAGCGGGCGACGAGGTCACCGAGCGGGTCGGGGACCGGGTCGAGGAAGGCCTGCGGCACCCCGACGGGCAGGGAGACGCCGAGGGCGTCGCGCAGCCGGGACGCGTCCTCGATGGCGGCCCACCGCTCCTCTCCACCGACCCGCACGCGGATGACGCGACGGGACCCCTCGAGGTCGACCAGCCAGCCGCCGATGTCGCGGGTGCTCGCTCCGTCACGGGTGCGGGCCTCGATCTGGGCGAGGGTCAGCGGACCGAGGGTGCGCAGCAGGTCGGCGACGTCCTCGCCGTCGCGGCAGCGACGATCCTCGGCGAGGCGTTGCAGCTCGGACTCCGTGCGCGCCACCGCCTCGGGGTCGAGGAGGTCGCGCAGCGACAGGCCCTCGCCGCGACCGAGCAGCTCCGCCAGCAGGGTCGGGTCCAGGGACAGTGCGGCCGCGCGCTTCTCGGCCAGCGGGGAGTCGCCCTCGTAGAGGAACTGCGCGACGTAGCCGAACATCAGCGAGCGGGCGAACGGCGAGGGTTGGGCCGACTCGACGTCGACGAGCGTCACCTCACGCGAGGCGATCGCCGCCATGAGGGCCGTCAGGCCGGGCACGTCGAACACGTCCTGCACGCACTCGCGCACGGTCTCGAGGACGATCGGGAACGAGGCGTACTGGCTGGCCACCTCGAGCAGCTGCGCCGCGCGCTGGCGCTGCTGCCAGAGCGGCTGGCGGCGGTCGGGTCGGCGGCGGGGGAGCAGGAGGGCGCGAGAGGCGCACTCACGGAACCGGGCGGCGAACAGTGCGGAGCCGCCGATCTCGCCGGTGACGAGGTCGTGCACGTCGTCGGGATCGAGCCGCACCAGGTCGAGCAGCTCGGCCGCCGCGCCGCGCCCCGACGAGCCCTCGCCGTCGAACTCGAGGTCGGGGAGCCGGAACACGATGCCGTCGTCACCGTGCATGGCCTGCACGTCGACGCCGAAGCGCTCGCGCATCCGTGCGGAGACGCAGAGCGCCCACGGCGCGTGCACCTGGCCCCCGAAGGGCGAGTGCACCGCCACGCGCCAGTCGCCGATCTCGTCGCGGAAGCGCTCGACGACGATCGTGCGGTCGTCGGGGACGTGCCCGGTGGCCGCGCGCTGCTCGTCGAGGTAGGCGACGAGGTTGTCGGTGGCCCACTCGTCCAGGCCGGCGGCGGACACGCGCGTGCGCGCCTGCGCCGGCGTCGAGGCCGCGACCTCGCGCACGAACGCGCCGACGGCCCGGCCCAGCTCGGCGGGCCGGCCGAGCTGGTCGCCCTTCCAGAACGGGAGCTTGCCCGGCTGGCCCGGCGCCGGGGTGACGAGGACGCGGTCGTGGGTGATGTCCTCGATGCGCCACGTCGACGTGCCGAGGGTGAAGACGTCTCCGACGCGTGACTCGTAGACCATCTCCTCGTCGAGCTCGCCGACCCGGCGACCGGTGCCCTCGCCGGTGGCGAGGAACACGGCATACAGGCCTCGGTCGGGGATCGTGCCGCCGGAGGTGACGGCGAGGCGTTGGGCGCCCGGGCGGCCGGTGAGCACCCCGGTGACGCGGTCCCAGACGATGCGGGGCCGCAGCTCGGCGAACTCGTCGCTGGGATAGCGGCCGGAGAGCATGTCGAGCACCGACTCGAGGATCGAGCGGGGCAGGGAGGCGAAGGGCGCGGCCCGCCGGACCACCTGCTCGAGGTCGTCGACGGCCCACTCGTCGAGGGCGGTCATCGCGACGATCTGCTGGGCGAGCACGTCGACGGGGTTGGCGGGGACGCGCAGCGACTCGATCGCGCCGGCCCGCATGCGCTCGACGACGACGGCCGTCTGCACGAGGTCGCCGCGGAACTTGGGGAAGAGGATGCCGTGCGACACGGCGCCGACCTGGTGGCCGGCGCGACCGACGCGTTGCAGACCGCTCGCGACCGACGGCGGCGACTCGACCTGGACGACGAGGTCGATCGCGCCCATGTCGATGCCCAGCTCGAGGCTCGAGGTGGCGACGACCGCGGGGAGCCGACCCGCCTTGAGGTCCTCCTCGATGAGCTGGCGGTGGTCCTTGCTCACCGACCCGTGGTGGGCACGGGCGAGGACCGGCGGTGCCCCTGCGGACCCGCCCGCCTGCGCCATCATCTGCGCCGGCGTCCTCGAGGGAGCCCGCCGGGGGTCGGGCTCGGCGGCCGTCCCGTCCGCCTCGGCCCGGGCCTGCGCCTCGACCTCGAGGCGCTCCTCCCAGATCTCGTTGAGCCGTGCCGTGAGCCGCTCGGCGAGCCGTCGGGAGTTGGCGAAGACGAGGGTGGACCGGTGCGACGCGATGAGGTCGACGATGCGCTCCTCGACGTGCGGCCAGATCGACGCGCGGCGCTCGGCCCCGGCCGCCGGACCGCTGAGGTCGTCCTCGACGACCTGGCCGAGCGAGGACATGTCGGCGATGGGGACGACGACGTCGAGGTCCCACTCCTTGGTCGAGGGAGGGCGCACGACCTCGACCGGACGGCCGCCCGCGAGGTAGCGGGCCACCTCGTCGACCGGCTCGACCGTGGCGGAGAGCCCGATGCGCTGCGCAGGCCGGTCGAGGAGCGCGTCGAGGCGCTCGAGCGACAGGGCCAGGTGCGCGCCTCGCTTGGTGCCCGCGACGGCGTGCACCTCGTCGAGGATGACGGTCTCGACGCCGCGCAGCGCCTCGCGGGCCTGCGACGTGAGCAGGAGGAAGAGCGACTCCGGCGTGGTGATGAGGATGTCGCTGGGGGCCCGGGCGAAGGTGCGCCGCTCCGAGGCCGGGGTGTCGCCGCTGCGGACCGAGACCGTGATGTCGGGCGGCGTCGACCCCAGCCGGGTCGCGGCGTGGCCGATGCCCACGAGCGGGCTGCGCAGGTTGCGCTCGACGTCGACGGCCAGCGCCTTCATCGGGGAGACGTAGAGCACCCGGCAGCGACGGAGCTTCTCGGCGGGCAGCGGCTCCGACCCCAGGCGGTCGAGGGCCCAGAGGAAGGCCGACAGGGTCTTGCCCGAGCCCGTGGGTGCCACGACGAGCGCGTGGTGGCCCGAGCTGATCGCCTCCCACGCCCCGGCCTGGGCGGCGGTGGGCGCGCTGAACGAGTCCCGGAACCACGTGGCGGTGGGTGGGGAGAAGCGCTCGAGCACGTCAGTCGTCATGAGAGGGCCACCCTCTCACTCGAGACCGACACCCGGCCGTGCTCCTGCCGGGTCCATCTCGCGCCACTCCGGGCGCAACCCCGGCACGGTCGTCGAGACGAGGTATGCCGCGCCTGCCGCTCCCAGCGCGGGCGCCACACCCATGACGGCCACGGCCGCGCCGCCGACGACGCCCCCGAGGGGGATGCCCGCCCAGGCGAGCGCGTCGGCGAGCGAGCCGACACGTCCGACGATGGGGCGCGGGACGCGCTCGAAGAAGATCGCGCCGATCGTCGGGTTGATGAATCCCGCTCCGAGCCCTGCGACGACGTTCGTCGCGACGATGAGCCACAGAGGCGCGTCCACGGCGAGCGCGAGGTAGCGCGGCGCACCGGCCAGGGTGAACCCGACGAGGTAGGCCGTGCGCCGGCTGAAGCGACCCGACATCGTCGTCGCGATGAGGCTCGACGCCACGGCGGCGCCCCCGAAGACGAGCCCGAGCAGGCCGATGAGCTCCGGGCCACGACCCTGGTCGAGAACCCAGACAGGGAGCATGACCGAGATGTAGGCAGCCTCGAGGAGGTTGGTGACGGCGATCATCGCCAGCACCGAGCGCAGCAGGCGGTCGCGGCGGAGGAAGGAGGCCCCGGCCGCCAGGCGGGAGCGGTAGGAGCCGGTCTCGGTCGACTCGACGGCCGCGACGGCCGGGATGAACAGGGCGACCACGAGGGCGCTGACGAAGGAGGCGCCCGCGGTGACCGCCACGGTCTCGGGCGCGCCGAAGCCGGCGACGAGCAGGCCGCCGATGCCGGCTCCGAGCAGGCCGCTCGCGCGGTCGAAGGTGCTGTCGAGGCCGGTGATCTTCTCGATCGAGAGCCCGGACGCGTCCGCCACGGCGGGGATCATCGTGTTGCGGGCGCCGTCGCCGGGTCCGCGGAAGGCACCGGCCAGGGCGACGAGCAGCAGCAGCAGCGGGATCCGGTCGGGCAGCGCGAGCTGCCCCACGGCATACAGGATCGGGATGAGCGCGAGGAAGCCGCCGCTCAGCACGTCACCGACGATGCTGATGGTCCGAGGTCCGCGACGGTCGACGAGCGGACCGCCGAGGGCCTTGGAGACCACGTAGGGCGCCATCTCGGCGGCGAGCACGACACCGGTGAGGCCCGGCGACCTCGTCTGGGTGTAGACGAACACCGGGAGCGCGATCGTCGACACGCGCGTCCCCGCGATGGACACGCTCGAGGCGATGAGCATGCCGTAGAGGCTGCGCCGACTCAGGCGCCCGGTGGCTGTGCTCACTCGGGCGACATCCCGGGGGCGAGGAAGACCTCGAGGTTGACGGACACCGGACGGGCGTCGGCGGGGGCGTCGACGGTGCCCTGGTGCGGGCGGTAGCTGCGGATGACCTTGGTGAGGTCGGCCATGAGGGCCACCGTCTCGTCGGGCGTCAGCCGCAACGTGAAGTTGCTGAAGGTGCCGGCGTCCTCCCACTCGGGCGGCAGCGTCGCGATCTCGGCGATGGCGCGCTGGGCGTTGTCGGCGTACCCGGCGGCGACCGCGGACAGGTAGGCGGCCGAGGTCTCCTGGTCGGCGTCGTGGGTGTCGAAGTAGGTGCGGGCGTGGGCGGCCCGCCACCACCGGTCACGGGCGTTGCCCATCTCGCTCGCCTCGACGACGAAGCCGGCCTCGGCGAGCTGGCGGACGTGGTAGCTGGTGGCCCCGGTGTTGACGCCCAGGTGGGCGGCGAGCCGGGACGCGGTGGCCGGCCCGTGGAGGCGCAGCGCACTGAGGATCCGCGGGCGCAGGGGGTGGGTCAACGCCTTGAGCGTGGTCGCGTCCAGGACGACGTCCCGCCGCGGGTCGGGCTCCAGTGGGGTCGCCATGGCGATGACCCTACAAAGGAATGGGGGGCATCGCAGGCGGTGGCGGAGTTCTGCGGCGATCTCGGGCGACGAGATGGGTGTGACAGACTCGCCGACATGCGCATCAGTCAGTTCTGGACGCTGATGTACGACGAGTTCGGTGAGACCTACGCACCCACCCTGGCGCGGGACCACGTCCTCGGGGTGCTCGGCGGCCGCAGCGTCACGCAGGCCCTCGAGGCCGGCATGCACCCTCGCCTCGTCTGGCTCGCCCTGTGCGACGACATGGACGTGCCGCAGGAGCGGCGGCTGGGGCGCGAGGACGCGCCGCGGCGCGCCTGACCCGTGACCCTCCTCGACCGCCGCCTCGTCCTCGCGCCGATGGCGGGCGGACCCGGAACCGTCGAGCTCGCCGCCGCGACCACCCGCGCCGGCGCCTTCGCCTTCCTCGCCGGCGCCTACCTGCCCCCGGACCGGCTCCGGGACGACATCGTCCTGCTGCGCTCGGCCGTCGGGGGCGCGGCGTTCGGGGTGAACCTCTTCGCCCCCTCTCCCTACGAGCCGGGCAGCGCCGCGCGGGTCGACGACTACGCCGCCAGGCTGCGTCCGCTGGCCGAGAAGGCCGGCGTGCCGCTGGGCGAGCCCATCCACGACGACGACTCCTTCGACGCCAAGATCGAGGTGCTGCTCGCCGAGCGCCCCGCCGTCGTGTCGTTCGCCTTCGCCTGGCCGCCGTCGGACGTCGTCGACCGCCTCCGCTCCGCAGGCATGGAGGTGTGGGTCACCCTCAACGAGGCGAGCGAGACCGCGTGGGCCGACGAGCTGGGTGTCGACGCCATCGTGGCCCAGGGCTGGGAGGCCGGGGGACACCGTGGTGGCCCGGTCGACACCGGGCACCACCAGGCACCGACCCGCATGCTGCTGCAGAGCGTCCGGCAGCTCACCTCGCTCCCGGTCGTCGCCGCGGGAGGGGTGTCCGACCCGGCCCACCTCGCGTCCCTGCTCGACGCCGGGGCCCACGCGGTCGCGTGCGGGACGGCCTTCCTGCGCGCCGACGAGGCCGGCACGGCGGAGGTGCACCGTCACGAGCTCACCCACCGCTCCGACACGGTCGTGACCCGCGCCTTCACCGGGCGCAGCGCGCGCGCCCTGTCCACCTCGTGGACCGAGGTCTTCGGCGAGGCGGCTCCGGCGGCATACCCGCAGGTGCACCACCTCACGGCACCCCTGCGCCGGCACGGCAGGGCCACCGGCCAGCCCGACCTCGTCCACCTGTGGGCGGGCACCGGGCACCGCAGCGCCCGTCAGGCGCCCGCCGCCGAGATCGTCTCCGAGCTGCTGTCCCGCACCTGAGCCCGCTCGCCCGTCGCGACCTGCTCCGCGTATGCCGGGTGCTCGCCCTCCCGGGTCAGCTCTCGCGGGTGCCCTGGTGGAAGAGCTGCTGCCAGTGGCCGGAGGAGCGCACCCAGAGCGACGAGCGCAGGGTCGACCCCTCGTCGTCCACCGCCCGCCAGACGAGCAGCACCACGTCGTCGGAGACCCGCTGGCAGGTGACGACGTCGAGCGTCACGGGGGTCTCGAGCGGACCGATCTCGTCGAGGACCTCGGCTCTCGTCCACAGCCGGCCGGAGCGGCCGACCTCGGACCACTCGGGGTGGAGCAGCGCCGCGACCGCCGCACCGTCCGCACGGGTCGAGTGCTCGAGGAGGGAGCGCTCGAGCGCGACGACCTGCTCCTCGTCGGTGGGGTCCGTGGTGTCGTCGACGAGGGCGGAGAAGAGGTCCGGCTCCGACGCGGGGGTATCCGGTGGGGCGGGGGCGACGGCCGGGGCAGGGCGCTCGGGAGTCTCGGCGCCGGGCCAGCCGGGGCCCGGGTCCGGTGCCGCGCCGCGCTGCCAGGACGTCGCCGCTCCGTTGGCTAGGCGGTCGGCCTGCTCGTTGAGCTCGTGGCCCGAGTGGCCCTTGACCCACTCGAAGCGGACGCGGCGGCCGGCCATCGCGCGGTCGAGGGCCTGCATGATCTCGACGTTCATGACCGGCTTGCCGTCGCCCTTCCTCCACCCCTTGCGCTTCCAGCCGGGCATCCACTGGGTGATGGACTTGATGACGTAGGTGCTGTCGCAGTAGACGACGAGCTCGTCGTCGACGCCCGCGGTCTGCTCGAGGAGGTCGAGCACCGCGGTGAGCTCGCCCTGGTTGTTGGTGCCGTGCGGCCAGCCGCCCGCCGCCCAGTGGGCGCCGTCGACGTACCAGGCCCACCCCGCGGGGCCGGGGTTGCCGAGGGCCGAGCCGTCTGCTGCCGCAAGGATCGTCACGGCGCAGGAGTCTGCCAGTTGCCTACGCTGGCCCCGTGGACCAGCCGACGACCGACCTCCGCGTCCAGCAGTTCGCCGACCTCGCGCCCGACGTGGCGTACGCCCTGTGGGCACTGCGCTCACAGGTGTTCGTCGTCGAGCAGGCGGCGGCCTACCTCGACCTCGACGGGCGCGACACCGAGGCGGGCACGTGGCACGTGTGGTGCGCCGACGGGGCGGGACTCCCGGTCGCGACCCTGCGCGTGCTCGACGACGGCGCCTCCTGGCGCGTCGGCCGGGTCGCGACGGCGGAGCAGCACCGGGGCAGGGGGGTCGCCACCGCGATGGTGCGTGAGGTGCTCGAGCGGCACGGCGACCGCGAGATCGTCCTCGACGCGCAGTCCCATCTGGAGCACTGGTATGCCGGGTTCGGCTTCACCGTGACGGGGGACCCGTACGCGGACGAGGACGGGATCCTGCACGTGCCGATGCGGCGGCCGGCAGTCCGGTGACGGCTGCGGCGTGTCGCCGCGTCGCTGCGGTCCGTCGAACACGTGTTCGTCTAGTCTTGTCCACAGGTCGCCGGACCCGCAGCACCTGTCCACAGCCTCCACGGCAGCTGCAGACGGCTGTCGGTGCGACGACCTAGCGTCTGACCCGAGATCGCGACGAGACCGACCGCGGACCAGGGTCGCCGGCGGACGCGCACATCGAACGACACAGGAAGAGCAGGTGCGACATGGCTGCAGCAGCCGTCACCAACGACCGCACGAAGTCCCTGGGGCTGGTCCTCGGGCAGATCGAGAAGCAGCACGGCAAGGGCGCCATCATGCGCCTCGGCGACGACGTGCGTCCCCCCATCGAGGTCATCCCCACCGGTTCGATCGCGCTCGACATCGCGCTCGGCATCGGTGGGCTGCCCCGCGGTCGTGTGGTCGAGATCTACGGTCCGGAGAGCTCGGGCAAGACGACCGTCGCCCTGCACGCCGTCGCCAGCGCCCAGCGCGCGGGCGGCATCGCCGCGTTCATCGACGCCGAGCACGCCCTCGACCCGGAGTACGCCGCGAAGCTCGGTGTCGACACCGACAACCTGCTCGTGTCGCAGCCGGACACCGGTGAGCAGGCCCTCGAGATCGCCGACATGCTCATCCGCTCCGGTGCCCTCGACATCATCGTCATCGACTCCGTCGCCGCCCTCGTGCCGCGCGCCGAGATCGAGGGCGAGATGGGGGACAGCCACGTCGGCCTCCAGGCCCGCCTCATGAGCCAGGCCCTGCGCAAGATCACCGGCGCGCTCAACAACACCGGCACGACGGCCATCTTCATCAACCAGCTTCGCGAGAAGATCGGCGTGATGTTCGGCTCGCCCGAGACGACGACCGGTGGCAAGGCGCTGAAGTTCTACGCCTCCGTGCGCCTCGACGTCCGCCGCATCGAGACGCTCAAGGACGGTACCGACCCGGTCGGCAACCGCACCCGCGTCAAGGTCGTCAAGAACAAGGTCTCGCCGCCGTTCAAGCAGGCCGAGTTCGACATCCTCTACGGCCAGGGCATCTCCCGTGAGGGCGGCCTCATCGACATGGGGGTCGAGCAGGGCTTCGTCCGCAAGGCGGGCGCCTGGTACACGTACGAGGGCGACCAGCTGGGGCAGGGCAAGGAGAACGCCCGGAACTTCCTCAAGGACAACCCCGACCTCTCCGACGAGATCGAGAAGAAGATCAAGGAGAAGCTCGGCATCGGCCCGCAGGTCGACAAGCCGCTGGAGGCCGTCCCCGAGGTCCCGGTCGACTTCTGACGGTGACCTCCGACCTCTCCTCGGTGCCGACGCGATGACCTTCGCCGACGCGCAGACGCCGCCGCCCCCGTGGGCGGCGGCGTCCGCCGGACCTCGTGCCGGCGCGTCGCCAGCGGCGGTGGGCGCGGTCGAGCCCGGGTCCGACGGCGCGGCAGCGCGGCCGCAGTGGCCGCCGTCGTCCTCGTCGCCTGCCGCCGAGGAGCAGCGGCGCGGACGGAGCCGGGACGCCAGGCGTGCGTCGCGCGACGGTGGGTCCCGGCGAGGCAGGGGCTCGACGCCCCCGCCCGAGGACCCCGCGACGGCCGGCAGCGAGCCGGACGCGCACGATGTGGCGCGACAGATCGTCCTGCGGCAGCTGACGAACTCACCCAAGTCCCGCGCCCAGCTGGCGCAGGCCCTCGCCCGGCGCGACTGCGACCCCGACGTCGCGCAGGCGGTGCTCGACCGCATGGAGGACGTCGGTCTCGTCGACGACGAGGCCTACGCCGGCATGCTCGTGCGCTCCCAACAGGCCGGTCGGGGACTCGCGCGTCGGGCGTTGGCCCAGACGCTGCGTCAGAAGGGGGTGTCCGACGAGGTCGCCGAGGCTGCCCTCGACGAGGTGGACCCGGCCGACGAGGAGGAACGCGCCCGCGCCCTCGTCGAGAAGCGTCTGCGCCGCCTGCACGGGCTCGAGGCCACCGTGCAGACCCGACGCCTCGCCGGCATGCTCGCCCGCAAGGGGTATCCCTCGGACCTGTCCTTGCGGCTCATCCGTGAGGCGATCGTCAGCGCCTCGGAGCACCAGCGCGACTGAGCCGCCTCGGTTCCTCCGGCACGGCGTGTCTGCTCGCCCGGGGCGCCACGAAGTGGCCAGGGGACGCCACGAAGGGGCCAGGACCCTGTGGTCCTGGCCCCTCCGGGCGTTCTCGGGTCGGTCAGACCTGGGACGGGACCTGAGCGATGGCCGAGATGTCGAACTCGAGCTTGACCTTCTCGCTGACCAGGACGCCGCCGGTCTCGAGGGCCGCGTTGAAGTTGAGGTCCCACTCGGTGCGGTCGATGGTCGTCGCGCCCTCGAAGCCGAGGCGCGTGTTGCCGTACGGGTCCTTCGCGGAGCCGGTCTCCTCGAAGTCGATGGTGACGGGCTTGGTGACACCGTTGATGGTCAGGTTCCCGGTGATCGCCCACTCGGAGCCGTCGCGAACCACCTCGGTGGAGGCGAAGGTGATCGTCGGGTGGTTCTCGATGTCGAAGAAGTCGGGGGTCTTGAGGTGACCGTCACGCTGCTCGCTGCCCGTGGTGACGGACGCGGCCTGGATGGTGACCTCGACCTTGGAGTTCGCCGGGGTGACGGTGTCGACGTGGGCGGTTCCCTCGAACTCCTCGAAGTTGCCGCGGACCTTGGTGACCATCGCGTGGCGGGCGGAGAAGCCGAGACGCGAGTGGCTCGGGTCCAGCACGTAGTCGCCGGCGATGTCGGAGACGAAGCTCGACGTCGGCTCGGTGGCCACCGGTGCGGCGGTCGCGACGGGGGTGCTGGTGGTCTTGGAGCGGTTGAACAGTCCCATGATCAGTCCTTCGGAGAGAGGTAAGTGGTTGATCCTTCAATGAGTACTCTGCCTTATTTTGGTTGTCATGTCAACTATTGCTCGATGACGGATCGAAAGGGCCAGCCCAGGCGTCACGTCGACTGCCATCCGGACAGGCACTGGTGCTGCTCTGCGTCCCGCGGGACGCTGGGCGACGAGCAGCCGACGGGACGGAAGGCAGGGTCGCGATGCGTGGTGGCACGGCTTCCGGTCCCGACCTTGCCCTCGGGGCGGCGACGGCGCCGTCCGAGCCGGCACGCCCGCGAGCGCAGTGGGTCACCGACGCCGGGCTCGAGACGGACCTGATCCACCACCACGGGGTGGACCTGCCGATGTTCGCCGCCTACCCCCTGCTGTCCGACCCGCACGGCCGCAGCCTGCTCACGGCCTACTACTCGGGCTTCGCCGACGTCGCGCGGGCGGCCGACGCCGGCCTCCTTCTCGAGACGCCGACGTGGCGGGCGAGCCCCGAGTGGGTGGCGGCACTGGGCGGCTCCCTCGCCGACGTGCTCCAGGTCAACTTCGAGAGCATCGTCTTCCTCGCGGGGCTCGCGGAGAACCTGGGAGCGTCCGGACGGGCCGACCTGTCCCGGACCAGGGTGGTCGGCGTGATCGGTCCCCGGGGCGATGGCTACGTGCCAGGGGCGAGCGCGTCCGCCGACGAGCTCGGCGCCTACCACGCGGTCCAGGTCGGCGCGTTCGCCGAGGCCGGGGCCGAACGCGTCACGGCGTACACGCTGACGACGGTCGCCGAGGCCGTGGGGATCGTGCAGACGGCGCGCGACCACGCAGTGGAGGTCACCGTCTCGTTCACGGTCGAGACCGACGGCCGGCTCCCCGACGGCACGTCGCTCGACGCCGCGGTCGAACAGCTGTGGCGGCAGGCCCGTCCCGACGGTCTCGTCGTCAACTGTGCACATCCGAGCCACGTGGCCGCCGCTCTCGACGACGGGGACTCGTGGACGGAGCGGGTCACCGGCCTGCGCGTCAACGCGTCCCGCCAGTCGCACGCTGAGCTCGACGGGGCCGAGGTGCTCGACGAGGGCAACCTCGCCGACCTGGTGGCCGAGCACCGCCGGCTCGAGGCCCGGCTGCCACGTCTCGAGGTCGTGGGTGGGTGCTGCGGGACCGACGTGCGCCACGTCGCCGCCCTGTGGGGCGTCGACGACCCGTCCGACGCATCCTGACCAGCACGTACCCTTGTGGGTGCCATGACTGACCTGCTGACCTACGACGTGCGCACGCACGGCTGCCAGATGAACGTCCACGACTCCGAGCGCCTCGCCGGCCTGCTCGAGACGGCGGGCTACGTCGACCTGGCCAGCGTTCCCGTGACAGAGCGCCCCGCGACGGCCGACGTCGTCGTCTTCAACACCTGCGCGGTGCGTGAGAACGCCGACAACAAGCTCTACGGCAACCTCGGTCAGCTGCGGCCGGCCAAGACGAGCAACCCCGACATGCAGATCGCCGTCGGTGGGTGCCTGGCCCAGAAGGACCGCGCCACCATCGTCCAGAAGGCGCCCTGGGTCGACGTCGTCTTCGGCACCCACAACATCGGCAGCCTGCCGGCCCTGCTCGACCGGGCCCGCCACAACAAGCGCGCCGAGGTCGAGATCCTCGAGTCGCTCGAGACCTTCCCCTCGACCCTGCCCACCCGCCGTGACTCCGCGTATGCCGCGTGGGTCTCCATCTCGGTGGGCTGCAACAACACCTGCACGTTCTGCATCGTGCCCAGCCTGCGCGGCAAGGAGACCGACCGCCGCCCGGGCGACGTCCTCGCCGAGATCCAGGCCCTCGTGGCCCAGGGCGTGGTCGAGGTGACCCTCCTCGGCCAGAACGTCAACACCTACGGCGTCGAGTTCGGCGACCGGCTGGCGTTCGGGAAGCTCCTGCGCGCCTGCGGCGAGATCGAGGGGCTCGAGCGCGTGCGCTTCACCAGCCCGCACCCGGCGGCGTTCACCGACGACGTCATCACCGCCATGGCCGAGACGCACAACGTCGCCCCGAGCCTGCACATGCCACTGCAGTCCGGGTCCGACCGGGTGCTCCGGGCGATGCGCCGCTCCTACCGCAGCGACAGGTTCCTCGGCATCATCGACCGCGTCCGCGACCAGATCCCCGACGCGGCGATCACGACCGACATCATCGTCGGGTTCCCGGGGGAGACCGAGGAGGACTTCGCGCAGACGCTGCGGGTCGTCGAGCAGTCCCGCTTCTCGAGCGCCTTCACCTTCCAGTACTCCATCCGCGCCGGGACCCCCGCCGCCACGATGGCCGACCAGGTCCCCAAGGCCGTGGTGCAGGAGCGCTTCGAGCGCCTCGTCGCCCTCCAGGACGAGGTGTCCTGGGCCGAGAACCGCGCCATCGAGGGCCGCACCGTCGAGGTGCTCGTCGCGCCGTCCGAGGGCCGCAAGGATCTCGAGACCCGGCGGATGAGCGGGCGGGCCCGTGACAACCGGCTCGTCCACTTCGCGGTGCCCGACGGCGCCGAGGTGGCTCGCCCGGGCGACGCGGTCAGCGTCGACGTCACCTACGGAGCGCCCCACCACCTCGTCGCGGACAGCGGTCTGCAGGGCGGCACGTACGCCGTGCGCCGGACCCCGGGCGGAGACGCCTGGGCGGCGCTCCAGGACGCGCCGGTGCCCGGCAAGCCCGCCGTCAGCCTGGGGATGCCCTCCGTCGGTCGGCCGTCGACGGCGCCGACCACCGCCCCCGCCTGCGGTATCTGACCGGCTGCTTCTCGCTGCTTCGCGTCACCCAGGACGAGGGTCGAGAGGTGGGCGGACGGCATACGGCGGGGTGACGTCACGAGGCCCCGAACCGGTGGGTTCGGGGCCTCGCGCGTGTCGAGAAGATCAGGCGGAGCTACTCGGTCGGGGGGTTCTCACCGTCACCGGAGCCGATGCGCTCGTCGGCCGCGACCTGTCCCTGGTCGATGTGCTCGCCGAAACGACCGCCTGAGGCGCTGTCGGCGGCGTCGCCGCCACGCTCCAGGCCTTGGTCACTGAATTCCTCGAGCTTGTCAGGGTTGTCCGCGGCGAGACCTTCCGCCTTCTCCTTGGCACTGTCAAAGAAACTCAAGGTGGCTCCTCTCTCTGGGAAACAGGGGCCGCACCCGGGGGAGCGGTCTCCCCACCATGGACCCCGCCACCGATCGGCGCAAGAGGGGAGTCGTGGCGGGGCCCGCCGGTTTGCGACACTGGACCCATGACGATCCGCCCCATCACCATCACCGGCGAACCGGTGCTGCACCGCCGTGCCGAGCCGGTCGAGGTCATCGACGACGGCATCCGCGAGCTCGTCGCCGACATGTTCGAGACGATGGACGCCGCCCGTGGTGTCGGGCTGGCCGCGCCGCAGGTCGGGGTGGGGCTGCGCATCTTCACCTGGCAGATGGACAACCACGACGGGATCCCGCCGCGCGGCGTCGTCATCAACCCCTTCGTGTCGGCCAGCAAGCCCGTCGTCGGCGACGCCAGCCCGCAGGACGAGTCCGAGGGCTGCCTGTCGGTCCCCGGCGAGTCATTCCCGCTGCGCCGCGGCGAGACGGCCACGCTCACCGGTATCGACCTCGACGGCAACGAGATCGCGTATGCCGCGACGGGCTGGTTCGCGCGCATGTTCCAGCACGAGTACGACCACCTCAACGGCTTCCTCTACGTCGACCGTCTGCAGGGCAAGTGGGCGCGCAAGGCCAAGAAGGCCGTCAAGGCGAACTCCTGGGGCAAGCCCGGTCTGACCTGGATGCCCGGGGTCGACCGGGACCCCTTCGGCCACGACGACGAGGACGAGTACGACGAGGACGACGTGATCGCCGAGGGCGGGCACGCCCACTCCGAGGACGAACTTGCCCGCTGAGGGCCCGCTCGTCATCGCGGTGGTCGGTCCGACGGCCAGCGGCAAGTCGGAGCTCGCGCTGCGCGTCGCCGAGACCGTCGGGGGAGAGGTCGTCAGCGCCGACGCGATGCAGCTCTACCGCGGCATGGACATCGGCACCGCGAAGCTGCCCTTCGCCGAGCGCCGGGGCATCCCGCACCACCAGATCGACGTCCTCGACGTCACCGACGAGGCGACGATCGCCGCGTACCAGGTCGACGCCCGTCGCTCGATCGACGACATCCGCAGCCGCGGGCTGCACCCGGTCGTGGCCGGTGGGTCCGGGCTCTACGTCCGGGCCGCCCTCGACCACCTCGAGATTCCGCCGACCGACCCCGAGGTCCGCGGACGGCTCGAGGCCGAGGCGGAGGAGCGCGGTCCCGAGCCGTTGTTCGCCGCCCTGTCCGAGCGCGATCCCGTTGCAGCGCAGTCGATCGGGCGCCACAACGTGCGACGCGTCATCCGTGCGCTCGAGGTCGTCGAGATCACCGGCCGACCGTTCAGCGCGTCCATGCCGGAGCGCCGGAACCTCCTACCGACCGTGATGGTCGGCCTGCGGCCACCTCGCGACCTGCTCGACGTGCGCATCGACAGCCGGGTGGAGCAGATGTGGCGCGACGGCCTCGTCGACGAGGTGCGCTCGCTCGTGCCTCACGGCATCCGGCGAGGGCGCACGGCCTCGCGCGCCCTCGGCTACGCGCAGGCGCTGGCCCAGGTCGACGGCACCATGACCAGGGAGCGGGCGGTCGCCGACACGGCGCAGGCCACCCGTCGCTATGCCCGGCGACAGGAGTCGTGGTTCCGGCCCGACCCCCGGATCTCCTGGGTCGACCCGACGGTCGACGGCGCCCTCGACGACGCGGTGCACGAGCTCCGGCGGGCCGTCGCCGAGAATGGCTGACATGACGACCTGGCGCTTCACCAAGGGGCACGGCACCGAGAACGACTTCGTCCTCCTGCCCGACGTCGACGCACGCCTCGACCTCGACGCGGACCTCGCTCGTCGCCTCGCGGACCGGCACGCGGGGGTCGGCGGCGACGGCGTCATCCGCGTCGTGCCCACCGCAGCCGCGGCCGACGACGCCGTCCGCGCGATGGCCGGCCGGGCACCGTGGTTCATGGACTACCGCAACGCGGACGGCTCGGTCGCCGAGATGTGCGGCAACGGCACCCGGGTCTTCGCGGCCTACCTCCGTCGGGAGGGTCTCGAGGCGACGGACGAGTTCGAGATCGCCACACGCGCCGGCATCAAGGGGATCCGCATCGAGGGCGAGGTGATCGCGACCAACATGGGCCCGTGGCGCCTCGACGACCCGGCCCGTGCCGAGGCGGACGGCTTCGACTCCCTCGTGCACCTGCAGGGCTGGGCCGAGCCGTGGTCGGCCCTGTCCGTCGACATGGGCAACCCCCACACCGTCGTCGCCCTGCCCGAGGGCGTGGAGCTCGACTCGCTCGACCTCCTGCACGCGCCAGAGGTCCGCCCGACCCCGCCGAACGGCACCAACGTCGAGCTCGTCCGCGTGGTCGGCGAACGGCACATCGCCATGCGCGTGCACGAGCGTGGCGTCGGCGAGACCCGCTCGTGCGGCACCGGCGTCTGCGCCGCCGCCCTCGCGACGAGCTTCTGGGCCGGGGACGCCGAGCCGACGGACGACTGGACCGTCGACGTGCCCGGGGGGCGCCTGCGCGTGCGCGCCCTGCCCGACCACGAGGTGGAGCTCGCCGGCCCCGCAGCCCTCGTCGCCGACGGCACGATCGACCTCTCCGCCCTCTGAGGTCCGGCCCACCCGCGTCCCGCACGTCCGCCCGGCAACGAGGCCGACTTCTTGCCAGTTCGGGTCAGGCTCGCTGGCGCTCGCCCGACCCGAACTGGCAAGAAGTCGGGGTGGTGGCCCGTGGCTACAGCGGCTCCGCGTCGACCCGCAGGACGCGGAAGCCCTTGGCGGACGCATGGCGCGCACACGGCATACCCAGGTCCGCCTCGATCCAGCGCTGCAGGCTGTCGGAGCCCAGGTTGCGCTGCACGACGAGGTAGGCACGGCCGCCCCCGGCGAGACGGGGGAGCCACCTGCGCAGGAGGTCGTGGAGCGCTGACTTGCCGATGCGGATCGGCGGGTTCGACCAGATGAGGTCGTATGCCGCGTCGTCCGGGACCGTGTCGGGCGTCGCCGCGCGCACGTGGTCGAGGCCCAGGGCCTGCGCGTTGCGGGCGAGAAGGTCGACGCTGCGCTCGTTGACGTCGACACCCAGCACGTCGGCGTGCTCCGAGAGCAGCCCCATCGTCAGGGCGATGGGACCCCAGCCGCAGCCGAGGTCGAGGAACCGGCCGGACTGCGGTGGGTCGGGGACCTCGTCGAAGAGGACGGCGGTGCCCTTGTCCACCCCACCGGGACTGAAGATGCCGGGGGCCACCTCGACCGTGACGGCCCGCCCCGCCAGGGTGACGTCGAGCGGGCGGCGCTCGTCCCGGCTCGCCGGACTCGCGGTGAAGTAGTGGTCCCCCGAATCCGTTCGCACCGAGTCGGTCATAGATGAGACCCTAGTTGGAACATGACTGAGCGACACCACATCCTCTCCGGCCAGGCCGACGCCCTCTCCGACCCCGACTTCGACGCCGACGGGTTCCTCGTGGACGGCGACGGCGACGACTCCGACCGTCCCGCCCTCTATGACGGGGACCAGCTCGAGCGCGAGGAACGCGCGGCCCTGCGCCGCGTCGCCGGCCTCTCCACCGAGCTCGAGGACGTCACCGAGGTCGAGTACCGCCAGCTGCGGCTCGAGCGCGTCGTCCTCGCCAGCGTCTGGTCCGAGGGCACCCTCACCGACGCCGAGAACTCGATGCGCGAGCTCGCCGCGCTCGCCGAGACGGCGGGCGCCGAGGTCCTCGAGGGCGTCATGCAGCGCCGCCAGAAGCCGGACACCGCGACCTACCTCGGCAAGGGCAAGGCCGAGGAGCTGCGCGACGTCGTCGTCGCAGAGGGCGCGGACACCGTCATCTGCGACACCGAGCTCGCCCCCAGCCAGCGCCGCGCGCTCGAGGACGTCGTCAAGGTCAAGGTCATCGACCGGACCGCGCTGATCCTCGACATCTTCGCCCAGCACGCCAAGAGCCGTGAGGGCAAGGCCCAGGTCGAGCTCGCCCAGCTCCAGTACCTCCTGCCGCGACTGCGCGGCTGGGGCGAGTCCATGTCGCGCCAGGCCGGCGGACAGGCCGCCGGGGGTCAGGGCATGGGCTCGCGCGGACCGGGTGAGACCAAGATCGAGCTCGACCGGCGACGGATCAACACCCGCGTCGCCAAGCTCAAGCGCGACATCGCGGGCATGAAGACGCACCGCGACACCAAGCGGGGGAGCCGGCACGCCAACGGCATCCCCAGCGTCGCGATCGCCGGCTACACCAACGCCGGCAAGTCCTCGATCCTCAACCGGCTCACCGGTGCCGGCGTCCTCGTCCAGAACCAGCTGTTCGCCACGCTCGACCCGACCGTGCGGCGCGGCGAGACGCCGGACGGTCGCGAGTTCACCTTCACCGACACGGTCGGGTTCGTCCGTCAGCTGCCGCACCAGCTCGTCGAGGCGTTCCGGTCCACGCTCGAGGAGGTCGCCGAGTCCGACCTGCTGCTGCACGTCGTCGACGGCTCGCACCCCGACCCCGAGGGCCAGATCTCGGCCGTGCGCGCGGTGCTCGCCGACGTCGAGGCGACCGACGTCAAGGAGGTCATCGTCGTCAACAAGGCCGACATCGCCGACCCCGAGGTCGTCGACCGGATCCTGCGCAACGAGAAGCACGCCATCGCCGTCTCGGCCCGCACCGGTCAGGGCTTCGACGCGCTGCGCGAGCTCATCGGCGACGAGCTGCCGCAGCCGGACATCGACGTCGACGTCCTCGTCCCGTACGACCGGGGTGACCTCGTCAGCCGCCTGCACGAGGAGGGCGAGATCCTCGCCAGCGAGCACGTCGGGGAGGGCACCCGCGTGACCGCCCGCGTCAACGCCGACCTCGCGGCCGAGCTGTCGGACTTCCGCGCCTGACGCGTGGGCTTGTTGCAAATTCCTTGCAATAAGATTGCCGTATGCCGTTTGCTCCCGTCGTCGAGACACCGCGCCTGACCCTGCGGCCACCCTCCGGGGGTGACCGGGATGCGTGGGTCGCGCTGCACCGGGACGCCCGCACCTACGCCCACGCCCCGCACGCGATGGCGACGAGCGACGCGGCCGCCGAGGAGGTCTTCGAGGCCTCCCGGCAGCACTGGGACGACCGCGGTTTCGGGGTCTGGGTGGCGCAGGACAGAACCTCCGGGGAGGTGGTCGGCGTGTGCGGGCTCAAGGAGCTGCACGGCGACGCGCACTTCCTCAACCTCTACTACCGGCTGGGGTTCGACCACCTAGGCCGCGGCCTCGGCAGGGAGATGTCGCGGGTCAGCTCGGCGGTCGCGGTGGAGCACCTGCCCTCGCTTCCCGTCTGGGCGCTCGTCAAGGAGGTCAACACCCCGTCGGTGAGGACCGCGCTGGCGAGCGGGTTCGACCGCGTGGGCACGCGGGTGCTGCGTGACGACCTCCCGGACGAGGCTCCGTCCACCGTCTTCGCCGCGCCCCGGGCCGAGTCGATGGCCGCGTTCGACACGGCGACCCGCGACCAGGTCCTCGACCTCTGGGTCCGCACCAATGACGCCGGCGGCGCGGTGGGTTTCCTGCCCGGGGCGGCGCGCTCCCGGGTGGACGAGGCGCTGCGCGCGCACGAGGCCTCGATGGCGTCCGGTCACGCCGTGGCGGTGCTCCTGCGCTCGGCGGCCGACTCCCGCGTCGTCGGGGTGTCGTTCCTCGTGCAGGGCAGCAACCCGCTGCTTGACCACACCCGCAGCGTCTACCGCGTCATGACCGACCCGGACCGCCGCGGCCAGAACCTCGGTCGCCTCCTCATGGCCGCCACCCACCGCGTCGCCCGAGAGTCCGGCGTGCAGATCCTCACCCTCTCGGTCCGCAGCGGCACCGGCATCTCCCGCTTCTACGAGACCTGCGGCTACCACGAGTCCGGCCGCGTCCTCGGCGCCATCCGCGTCACCGACGGTGATGAGCGCGACGACATCACGATGACCCGCCGCCTCGACACCCGCACCCTCACCCCCGACCCCCGCGGCTGACCCGCCCTACTCGCCACACTTTTTGACCAATAGGTCACGAACTGCGCGGCGGCAGGCGACACTTCGTGACCTATTGGTCAAGAACTGCGCGGCGGCAGGCGACACTTCGTGACCTATTGGTCAAGGACTGCGCCAGTCAGAGGCGGCGGAGGGCCGTGGCCCCGATGACGAGCTCTCCCATGCGGTCGCTGGCGTCCAGGTCGACCACGGCCTCGAGGACCCAGTCGCGGTCGTCCGCCGGGTCGGCCAGCACCTGACGCACCCGCCAGATCCGGTGCTCGGTGTCGTCGTCGAGGCCGGGCACCTGGTCCCGGTCGGGTTCGACCTGGAGGAGCTGGGGCCCACGGGCGTCCGCGTCCTTGCCGATGGAGCCGTGCTCGTCCCAGTACGCCCCGAGTGCCTCGTCCCACGCCCCGTAGCTCATGACGGCGGTCCGACCGTCCTCCGGGACCGCTGCAGCCGCGACCTCCAGCAGCGCCAGACCGTTCACGTCGTCCTGCTCCGCCAGCTCGACGCGGCGCCACATCGCCTGGCGCACCATCGCGCGGAACGCCCTCTCGTTGGCGGTGACCGGCCGCGGCGGCGGTGGCGCCTCGCCGTGCGCGGCGACAGCGTTGCGCACCGACTCCGGGTCCGTGAGGGCCGCCCACTCGTCGATGAGGGACGAGTCGGTCTGGCGGATCGTCTCGCCGAGCCACTCGATGAGGGTGTCGAGCTCCTCGCCGCGGTGCGAGTCGGGCACGGTCTGCCGCAGCGTCCGGTAGGCGTCGGAGAGGTAGCGCAGCACCACGCCCTCGGATCGGGTGAGCCCGTAGCGGCGGATGAGGTCGCCGAAGCTCATCGCCTGCTCCCACATCTCGCGGACGATGCTCTTGGGGTCGAGCGCGTCCTCGGGCAGCCACGGGTGGGTCTGCCGGTACGTCTCGTAGGCCGGTTCCAGGAGCTCCAGGAGCGGGCGCGGCCAGGTGATCTCCTCGACGATCGCCGTGCGCTCGTCGTACTCGACGCCCTCGGCCTTGAGCTCGGCGATGCGCTCGCCGCGGGCGGCCCACTGCTGGGCGCGCAGCACGGGACGGGGGGAGTCGAGCACGGCCTCGACGATGGAGACGGTGTCGAGCGCTCGGCTGGGCGACTCGGGGTCGAGCAGGTCGAACGCCGCGAGCGCGAAGTGCGCCAAGGGCTGGTTGAGCGCGAAGTCGGCGGGCAGGTCGACGGTGAGGTCCACCGTGCGCCCGTCCGGGCCGGGCTCGGGCAGCCGGACGATGACACCCGAGTCGAGCAGGGAGCGGCCGAGGCGGATCGCCCGTCGCGCCAGCCGCGCCTGGCCGGCGAGGCTCTCGTGGTTGTCACGGGTGAGGCGGCTGACCGCCGCCACGGGATCGCCCGGCCGGGCCATGAGGGCGAGCAGCATGGAGTTGTCCATGCGCATGCGCGACGTGAGCGCCTCGGGCTCGCTGGCGACGAGCTTGTCGAAGGTCTGCTCGGTCCACACGATCGACCCCTCGGGAGCCTTGCGCCGCTGGACCTTGCGCAGCTTCTTGGGGTCGTCCCCGGCCTTGGCGATGTTGCGCTCGTTCTCGATGACGTGGGGAGGGGCCTGGACCACGACCGAGCCGCTCGTGTCGAACCCGGCCCGGCCGGCGCGCCCGGCGATCTGGTGGAACTCGCGCGAGCGGAAGATCCGGTCGCGCTGCCCGTCGAACTTGGCGAGCCCGGTGAACAGGACGGTGCGGATCGGCACGTTGATGCCCACTCCGAGGGTGTCGGTGCCCGCGATGACCTTGAGCAGCCCTGCCTGGGCGAGCTGCTCGACGATGCGCCGGTAGCGGGGCAGCAGCCCCGCGTGGTGTACCCCGATCCCGCGCCGCAGCAGGCCCGAGAGGGTGCGGCCGAAGCCCGCTGCGAACCGCACGGTCGCGAGCCGCTCGGCGATCTGGGCCTTCTCGTCCGACGTGAGCACCCGGAGATTGGTCAGCGACGCGGCGTGCTCGGCAGCCAGCTGCTGCGTGGGGTGGACGACATAGACCGGTGCCTGATGCGTGGTGACGATCTCCTCGACCGTCTCGGCAAGCGGGGTCAGCGACCACGCGAACGAGAGCGGCACCGGACGCTCGGCCGTGGTCACCGTCGCCACGTCACGACCGGTCCGCCGTTGCAGGTCCTCGGTGATCCGCGACATGTCGCCGAGCGTCGCCGACATGAGCAGGAACTGCGCCTGTGGCAGCTCGAGCAGCGGTACCTGCCACGCCCAGCCGCGCTGGCCGTCGGCGTAGTAGTGGAACTCGTCCATGACGACCATTCCCACATCGGCCGAGGAGCCCTCTCGCAGAGCGATGTTGGCGAGGACCTCAGCCGTGCAGCAGATGATCGGAGCGTCCGCGTTGACCGCGGCGTCGCCCGTCAAGAGGCCGACGTTCTCGGCGCCGAAGACCTCGCACAGGGAGAAGAACTTCTCGTTGACGAGCGCCTTGATCGGCGCGGTGTAGAAGCTCACCCGGTCACCCGCGAGGGCCGCGAAGTGCGCCGCGACGCCGACGAGCGACTTGCCCGAGCCGGTGGGGGTGGCGAGCACGACGTGGCGTCCGGTGACGACCTCGATCACGGCCTCGTCCTGGTGGGGGTACAGCGCGATGCCGGACTCCTGCGCCCAACCGGAGAAGACGGCATACAGCTCGTCGGCATCGGTGGTCACGGAACCCAGTGCGCGGTCGGCCAACGGGTGAGAGGTCATCGCCCGCATCCTTGCACTGCGACGGGGCGGCGCCGTGCGAAGGTGGGGTCATGACGTCGGTCGAGCCCGAGGGGCGCCCCCTGACCGAGGAGCACCAGCGGCTGCGCGACTCGCCCGGCGACGGCGGCCCGTGGCGCGCCTGGGGTCCCTACGTCGCGGGCCGGCAGTGGGGCACCGTCCGCGAGGACTACTCCGCCGACGGCAACGCCTGGGACTTCTTCCCGTTCGACCACGCGCACGCCCGTGCCTACCGGTGGGGGGAGGACGGCATCGCCGGCGTCTGCGACCGCTACGGCTTCCTCAACCTCGCGGTAGGGATGTGGAACGGGCAGGACGACCGCCTCAAGGAGCGCCTCTTCGGGCTCACCAACGAGGAGGGCAACCACGGCGAGGACGCCAAGGAGTACTGGTGGCACCTCGACGCCACCCCGACGCACAGCTGGGCGCAGTACCTCTACCGCTACCCCCAGGCCGCCTTCCCGTATGCCGTGCTGCGCGCCGAGGGTGCCGCGCGCGGTCACGATGTGCCCGAGTTCCAGCTCGCCGACACGGGGGTGCTCGACGAGGACCGGTTCTTCGACGTCGTGACGACCCACGCCAAGGCCGCACCCGGCGACCTCTGCGTCGTCATCGAGGCGACGAACCACGGACCCGAGGCGGCGCCGCTCGACCTCGTGCCACAGCTCTGGTTCCGCAACACGTGGGCGTGGGGCCGTGACGACCGCAAGCCGGTCATCGAGGTCCTCGACGAGGGCGCGGCCGGCTGCGTCACCCTGCGCGCCACGCACGGCCACATCGGCGTCGTCCACCTGCTGGCGGAGGGTGCACCCGAGGTGCTCGTCTGCGACAACGAGACCCACGTGGAGGCGGTGTTCGGCAACGGCGAGAGCCGCAGCGCCCACCCCAAGGACGCGGTCGACCGCGCCGTCGTGCACGGGGACCCCAGCCTCCTGACGTCCGACGGCCGCGGCACCAAGGTGGGGCTGCGCCACCACTTCGACGCGGTCGCGCCCGGCGAGACGGTGCGGGTCCGGCTGCGGCTGCACGACGACGCCTGGGCCGAGGGGGTGCAGCAGGACGGCCCGATGGCCGACCCGCTGGCCGACCCCTTCGGGGCAGGCTTCGACGAGGTGCTCACCCTGCGGCGTGCCGAGGCGGACCGCTTCTATGCCGCCGCCATCCCCGAGCACGTCGGCGATGAGGAGCGGCACGTCGCCCGGCGCGCGTTCGCCGGGCTCAACTGGTGCAAGCAGCTCTACCGCTACGACGTCCGCGAGTGGCTCGAGGGCGACCCGGCGGGACCACCTCCTCCGGACTCGCGACGGGCGCGGGAACCCTTGGGGCGCAACACCTCCTGGTCCCACCT
The DNA here is from genome assembly GCF_048606435.1 of Knoellia terrae. Lineage (NCBI taxonomy): Bacteria > Bacillati > Actinomycetota > Actinomycetes > Micrococcales > Intrasporangiaceae > Knoellia > Knoellia terrae. Next base: position 150,860 of record NZ_JBMBWH010000004.1, read on the forward strand.
TGCCCTGGCGGACGTCATCTCCATGCCCGACGAGTGGGAGTACCCCTGGTTCGCCGCGTGGGACCTCGCCTTTCACACCGTGGCCATCGCGCACATGGATCCCGAGTTCGCCAAGAACCAGCTGCTCCTCATGTGCCGGGAGTGGAGCCAGCACCCCAACGGGCAGCTCCCGGCATACGAGTGGTCGTTCGGCGACGTGAACCCGCCCGTCCACGCCTGGGCCGCGTGGCACGTCTACGTCCTCGACGGTGCACATGACCGGGGCTTCCTCATCCGCGTCTTCACCAAGCTGCTCTTCAACTTCTCGTGGTGGCTCAACCGCAAGGACTCCGACGGCTCGAACCTCTTCGAGGGCGGCTTCCTCGGGATGGACAACATCAGCGTCTTCGACCGGTCGCGCGAGGTCCCGGAGGGATGGCGCCTGGAGCAGTCGGACGCGACGAGCTGGATGGCGTTCACCTGCCTGCAGATGCTGCGCATCGCGCTGGAGCTGAGCCGGGTCGACCGGGACTGGGACGGACTGGCCACGACCTTCCTCGAGCACTTCTTCTCGATCGCCGAGGCCATGGAGACGTTCGGCACCGAAGGGGTGTCGCTGTGGGACGACGCCGACGAGTTCTTCTACGACGTCCTCGTCGACGAGCAGGGGCACGGCGCACCGGTGCGGGTGCGCTCGCTCGTCGGCCTGCTGCCGCTCATCGCCGTGGGCAACGTGCCCGCGTGGGCCTTCGAGGAGCTGACCGACTTCACGTCGCGGCTGCGGTGGCTGCAGGACCGCCGGCCCGACCTCACCGACTCGCTGCTGCACAGCCAGGACGGCGAGGTCGTCCACAACAGCCTCACGCCCGTCGTCCGGCCGCGGCTGGAGGCGATCCTGCGCCGGCTCTTCGACGAGGACGAGTTCCTCGCGCCGCACGGCATCCGCTCGCTGTCCGCGTCCTACCGCGGTGGCGCCGAGATCGCCGTCGGCGACACGTCGGTCCGCATCCAGTACGACCCGGGAGAGTCCTCGAGCGGGATGTTCGGCGGCAACTCCAACTGGCGCGGACCCGTCTGGTTCCCCACCAACGTGCTCATCCTCGACGCGCTGCTCGTCATCGCCGAGGGGGCCGACGGTGACCTCACCGTGGAGTTCCCCACCGGCTCAGGTCGTCGGATCCCGTTGGAGGAGGCGGCGATCGGCGTGCGCGACCGGCTCATCTCTCTCTTTCTCCCGACCCAGGGCGGACGCCGACCCGGCACCCCGCGGGAGCACCCGGCGGGCCCGCTGTGGGACGTGCACCCGACCTTCAGCGAGCACTTCAACGGTGACGACGGCACCGGTCTCGGCGCCTCGCACCAGTGCGGCTGGACGGCGCTCGTCGCGCACCTCATCTGCACCAGTCCCTCGGACCTACGCAAGGAGATCGACTCATGAGCACGTCCACGCAGACAGGCGCGTCGGCGAGGCCGCTGGAGGGCAAGGTCGTCCTCGTCACCGGCGGCAACAGCGGCATCGGCGAGGGGATCGTGCGGGCGGCCGCGGCGCAGGGCGCCAGGGTCGTCATCGACTACGTCTCGCGCCCCGAGGACACCGAGGCGATCATCGCCGACATCGAGGCTGCGGGCGGCGAGGCCGTCGGGTGCGAGGCCGACGTGTCGAACGTGGCCGACCTCCAGCGGCTCGTCGACACCGCCGTCGAGTCCTTCGGCCGGCTCGACGTCATGGTCAACAACGCCGGGGTCGAGTTCGAGGAGACGCTGGCGACGCTCACGGAGGAGAAGTACGACCTCCTCATGGGCATCAACCTCAAGGGCGCGGTCTTCGGCTCCAAGCTCGCCGCGGAGCAGATGCGCCGTCAGGGCGGTGGCGGCGTCATCGTCAACATCACGTCGACGCACGAGGACTGGCCGATGCCGAGCGACCTCGCCTACTGCATCTCCAAGGGCGGCATGCGGATGCTCACCCGGACCGCCGGTGTCGAGCTCGGACCCGACGGCATCCGGGTGGTCGGCGTGGGGCCCGGCGCCATCCGGACCGCGATCAACGCCGAGGACACGCCGGCCGAGACCCGGGCGCTGGAGGCCGCCATCCCGCTCGGCCGGATCGGCTCGCCGGAGGAGATGGGCGAGCTCGTGTGCTTCGTCGCCAGCGACGCGGCGGCCTACGTGACGGCGACCACGCTCATGGCCGACGGGGGACTCATGCAGAAACCCGGCGCCGTCTGACGCCCCTGCTTTTGCTCCCCATGCGGGAACGTTGTGGGTCCGGAGGGTTTCCTTCCCTCCGCTCCCCACAGGTTTCCTCCGGTTGCGCCCCCTGGCTCACTCACCCGCTTGTGGATGGGGCGTCGGAGCTGTCGGGACAGCGGCATAGGCTGTCTCGGTGCCGACCCTAGACGACCTCCTCGCGGCCGCGGTCAGCGGTGTCAGGGGGAGCGAGCGCCCCGGTCAGGTGAGCATGGCCAAGGCCGTCGCCCATGCCGTCGACACCGGTGAGCACCTGCTCGTCCAGGCCGGCACGGGCACCGGCAAGTCGCTCGCCTACCTCGTGCCCGCCGTCCAGCACGCCATGGAGGTCGGCAAGCCCGCCGTCGTCGCCACGGCGACGTTGGCCCTGCAGGCGCAGATCGTCGACCGGGACATGCCCCGGGTGGCCGACGCCCTTGCGCCGCTGCTCGGACGCCGCCCCACCTATGCCCTCGTCAAGGGCCGCCGCAACTACCTCTGCGCCCACAAGCTCGAGGGCGGCTTCCCCGACGACGAGGAGGGCCTGTTCGGGGTCGGCGACGTCGACCAGCAGGCCGGCCGCCTCGGCAAGGAGGTCGTGCGCCTGCGCGAGTGGGCCGGCGAGACCGAGTCGGGCGACCGTGACGAGCTCGTCCCGGGTGTCTCCGAGCGCGCCTGGCGGCAGGTGTCGGTCAGCGCCCACGAGTGCCTGGGCAGCAAGTGCCCCCTCGTGGCCGAGTGCTTCGTCGAGCGCTCCCGCGAGGCTGCCAAGGCCGTCGACGTCATCGTCACCAACCACTCCTTCATGGCGATCGACGCCTTCGAGGGTCGCCAGATGCTGCCCGAGCACGACGTGCTCGTCGTCGACGAGGCGCACGAGCTCGTCGACCGGGTCACCGCGACGATCACCGACGAGGTCACCCCCGGCATGTGCCGCGCCGCCGCCAAGCGCGCAGGTCGGCAGGCCGACTCCAGCGAGACGGTCGACGACGCGGGGACGTTCCTCGAGTCCGTCCTGGACGAGCTGCCCGAGGGTCGACTGACCGGCATCCCCGACAACCTCGGCCTGGCGCTCGCCCGCATCCGCGACACCACCCGGCAGGTGACCACGGAGCTCAAGCCGCCACCCGGCCAGGAGGTCGACGGGGCCCGGCAGGTCGCCCGCGCCGCGATCGAGGAGCTGCACGAGAACGCCTCCAGGGTGCTCGAGGAGCGCGAGCTCGACGTCGTCTGGGTGAGCAAGGACCCACGCCGGGGGAGCGTCCTGCGGGTGGCGCCCATGAGCGTCGCGATGCTCGTGCGCGACAAGGTGTTCGAGGACCGCACCGTCGTCCTCACCTCCGCCACGCTCGAGCTCGGCGGCACGTTCGACGCCGTCGCCGGCACGATCGGCCTGCGCGGTGAGGGCTCCCCCCAGTGGACCGGCCTCGACGTCGGCAGCCCCTTCGACTACCCCCAGCAGGGCATCGCCTACGTCGCCAAGCACCTGCCCCCGCCGGGGCGTGACGGGGCGTCACCGGAGATGTTCGACGAGATCGAGGCGCTGGTCCGCGCGGCCGGGGGGCGCACGCTCGGGCTCTTCTCGTCGATGCGCGCCGCCCGCGCCGCCACCGACGAACTTCGTCAACGCCTCTCAGACGATCACTCCACGGACGGCGAGGTCGCGGTGCTGTGCCAGGGCGAGGACCAGATCTCCACGCTCGTGCGCCAGTTCGCCCGTGACTCGCGGACCTGCCTCTTCGGCACCCTCAGCCTGTGGCAGGGGGTCGACGTGCCCGGCTCCTCGTGCCAGCTCGTCATCATCGACCGGATTCCTTTCCCCCGACCCGACGACCCGCTCGCCTCGGCGCGCTCGCAGGCCATCGCCCGCATGGGCGGCAACGGCTTCATGGCGGTCTCCGCCACCCATGCGGCGCTGAGGCTCGCCCAGGGCGCCGGTCGCCTCATCCGCCGTGGCGACGACCGTGGAGTGGTCGCCTTCCTCGACTCCCGCATGATGAGTGCCCGGTATGCCGGGTTCCTCCAGCGCTCGCTCCCGCCCTTCTGGCCGACCTCCGACCGCGACCTGGTGCTCAACGCCCTCAAGCGGCTCGACGAGACCGCGCCGCCGCCGGAGGACGTGGAGGAGCCGGCCCTGCGCGGGCTCACGGGCGCGGTCAGGGGCACGGCGATGGGCGACGCCGAGGCGACCGGTGCGGTCGACGCGACCGACACGCGCCCGGTCGCCACGGCCCCACGACCGGCGCCGGCGGCCCGCACCGCCGTCACCCAGGGCCACGCCTGGACGCCGGAGGAGGACGAGGAGCTGCGCGACGGCGTCGAGCTCGGCCTCGACCTTGACGAGCTGAGCGAGTCGCTCGAGCTGTCCGCCGACGTCATCGGCGCACGCCTCGAGGGCCTCGGCCTGAAGCCCGGCAGCGGCTCGACGCTCGACCTCGCCTGACCGCTCGCTTCGCCGACGGTGCCTCGCAGCGCCCGCACGAGGACGCATCGAGGCAGTTCGGACGGCGGGAGCCGTCCGCCGACGCCGACCGCGGCCCGTCTGAGGCGCGTGGCAGAGTGGCCGCCGTGAGTGATCTCGTCGAGGTGCAGCGCCGGGTTCCGCCGCTGGTGCTCATCAGCGGCCCCGAGCAGGTGCTTGCCGAGCGCGGCCTGTCCGAGGTGCTCGAGGCCGTCCGCGAGCGCACCCCCGATATCGAGGTCATCCGCCTCTATGCTGCCGCCTACCAGCCCGGGGAGCTCACGGTCCACGCCAGCCCCTCGCTGTTCGGTGGCGACAAGGCCGTCGTCGTGCACGACCTCGACGAGGCGACCGACGAGCTCCAGCAGGACCTGCTCGACTACCTCGCCGCCCCTCCCGACGACGTCACCCTCGTCGTCGTCCACAAGGGCGGCAACCGCGGCAAGAAGGTCCTCGACACCCTCAAGAAGGCTCGGGCCCGGGTCATCGACGCCCCGGCGATCAAGTCCGACCGCGACAAGGCCGACTTCGCGATGAACGAGTTCCGCCGGGCCAAGCGGCGCGCCACTGGCGAGGCCGTCCAGGCACTCGTGGACGCGATCGGCAAGGACGTGCGAGAGCTCGCCTCCGCCTGCCACCAGCTCGTCGCCGACACCACGGGGACGATCGACGAGCAGGTCGTGCTGACCTACCACGGGGGCAAGGTCGAGGCCACGGGGTTCAGGGTCGCCGATGCCGCCGTCGCGGGAGACGCGGGCGAGGCCCTGCGCCTGTTGCGGCACGCCATCGCCGTCGGCGTCGACCCGGTGCCGATCGTCGCGGTCCTCGCCCAGCAGCTCCGCCAGCTCATCAAGGTGGGCTCGGCTGGACGCGGCCGTTCGGCGGACCTCGCCCGGGATCTCGGCATGGCGCCCTGGCAGGTCGACAAGGCCCGTCGCGCGCTCAACGGCTGGACGGCCGAGGCGCTCGCCCGCTCGCTGCGTGCGGTCGCCGCCGCCGACTTCGAGGTCAAGGGTGGCGGACGCGACCCGGTCTACGCCGTGGAGCGGGCTGTCCTCACCATCACCCGCGAGAAGGCGGCCGGAGACGGCTGAACCGCGCGGGATCGCGGGTCCACGCCCTGCGCGGGCCGGCATACGGGCGTTTTGCGTGTCGGACCGGCCCGCTGGTAACTTTGGTCCTTGCGTGCGCGCTCAGGTCGTGCGCGCACGTTGCTCCACCCAGTCGCGGTTCACGCAAGGGCGTCCCCACTCCCGGTCCCGAGCTGCGACTGCCGCCCTCTACGGCAACCACCGACCTCTCAGAAAGTATCTCTTCGTGGCAAACATCAAGTCCCAGCTCAAGCGCATCAAGACCAACAAGGTCGCGACCGAGCGCAACAAGGCCGTCAAGTCCGACGTCCGCACCGCCGTGCGCAAGTTCCGTGAGCTCGCCGAGGCCGGCAAGGTCGACGAGGCGAAGGACGCTCTCAAGGTGGCCTCCACCAAGCTCGACAAGGCCGTCAGCAAGGGTGTGCTGCACCAGAACAGCGCGGCGAACAAGAAGTCCGCGATGGCCAAGAAGGCATCCGCCCTCTGAGTCGTCCGCGACACGCACCACCTCCGAAGCGCGCCACCGGTCCTCGACCGGGGCGCGCTTCGTCATGAGCGGACCGAGCGGCCCATCGCCCGGCGTCCCCGCTCGTGGAGGAGCCACCCGCCGGCGAGCTGCACCGCACCCAGGGCGAGGAACCCGAGGTCCCACGCCAGCGGCCCGCCGAGGTCGTCGCGCACGTGGTGCACGCCGAGGAGCAGGTGGTCCACCACCCCTCGACGAGGTTGAAGGCACCCCATCCGGCGAGCAGGAGCCCGACGTGGAAGGACCAGCTCGGCGCCACCCGTCCCCGCCGCCACTCACGGAGCATGAGGTGTGACCCCGCGAGGACGAGGACCCACGTCTCGCCGGCTGTCACCAACAGCACCCGCTCAGCCCCGGCGCTGCTCGGACAACGGCGCCCATGCCGCCATGACCTCGTCCCAACGCGCCCGGTCGAGCACGGCGCCCTCTCGCCGCACGGTGGCCGGGTCGACCCGCACGATGCGGTTGACCCTGACCTCCGACGGCCGGCCCTTGCTGTCCCAGCCGCCCGGACCCACGTCCACCCACAGCCGTCCCGCACGCCGCTCCTGGGCGTGGTCGCGGTCGTGGTCCTTGCTCGTGAGGTACATCCCGAGCAGCCACCCGCGGTCTGCGCCGACGACGAGCACGGGGCGGTCCTTGCCCCGGGCCGGGTCGTCCTCGTAGGCCACCTCGGCCCAGACCACCTCGCCCACATCGGGCTCGCCATCGGGATCAGGGGCGTATGCCGGGTCGAGGGGTCCGTGGAAGTCTCCGGGTGGGCTGTCCATGGCTGTCACGCTACGTCCCGACCCGCACCGGGAGACGATGGTGCGAGCCCGTGTGCCGGTTCGGACGCGTGGCCGTGGCGTGGGAGACTGTCGGCGATCCGTTTCCGCCTTCCCGAGGACTTGAGCGACTGTGTCTCCCCGCGCCCGCACCGTGCTGCAGCCGCACGCCACGCCGCCGGAGGCGATCCGCAACTTCTGCATCATCGCCCACATCGACCACGGCAAGTCGACCCTGGCCGACCGCATGCTCGGCATCACCGGCGTCGTCGACGACCGCGCCATGCGTGCGCAGTACCTCGACCGCATGGACATCGAGCGCGAGCGCGGCATCACCATCAAGAGCCAGGCCGTCCGGATGCCGTGGGAGAGCGTGGGCGAGGACGGCACGAGCGGCGACTACATCCTCAACATGATCGACACCCCCGGGCACGTCGACTTCACCTACGAGGTCTCGCGCTCGCTCGCCGCGTCCGAGGGAGCCGTCCTCCTCGTCGACGCCGCCCAGGGCATCGAGGCGCAGACCCTGGCCAACCTCTACCTGGCGATGGAGAACGACCTCACCATCGTGCCGGTCCTCAACAAGATCGACCTGCCCGCGGCCCAGCCCGAGAAGTACGCCGAGGAGCTCGCCAAGCTCATCGGCTGCGAGCCCGAGGACTGCCTCCAGGTCTCCGGCAAGACCGGGGTCGGTGTGGAGCCGCTGCTCGACGCGATCGTCCGCCAGATCCCGCACCCGGTCGGCGACCCGGACGCCCCGGCGCGCGCGATGATCTTCGACTCGGTCTACGACACCTACCGTGGTGTCGTCACCTATGTGCGCGTGGTCGACGGTAACCTCAACCCGCGCGAGAAGATCATCATGATGTCCACGCGGGCCACGCACGAGCTGCTCGAGATCGGCGTCATCAGCCCGGAGCCCGTGCCCGGCAAGGGCCTCGGGGTCGGCGAGGTCGGCTACCTCATCACCGGCGTGAAGGACGTGCGGCAGTCGCGCGTCGGTGACACCGTGACCAACGAGCGCAAGCCCGCGGCCTCCGACCTCGGGGGCTACCGCGACCCGAAGCCGATGGTCTTCTCGGGCCTCTTCCCGATCGACGGCTCCGACTACCCCCTGCTGCGCGACGCGCTCGACAAGCTCAAGCTCAACGACGCGGCGCTGGTCTACGAGCCCGAGACGTCGGTCGCCCTGGGGTTCGGCTTCCGGTGCGGCTTCCTCGGGCTGCTCCACCTCGAGATCGTCCGGGAGCGCCTCGAGCGCGAGTTCGACCTCGACCTCATCTCGACCCAGCCCAACGTCGTCTACGACGTGACGATGGACGACGGATCGGTCATCGTCGTCACGAACCCGAGCGAGTTCCCCTACGGCAAGGTCGCCGAGGTCCGTGAGCCGGTCGTCAAGGCCACGATCCTCGCGCCGAGCGAGTTCATCGGCGCGATCATGGAGCTCTGCCAGGGCAAGCGTGGGCAGCTCCTCGGCATGGACTACCTCTCCGAGGACCGCGTGGAGCTGCGCTACACGCTGCCGCTCGCCGAGGTCGTCTTCGACTTCTTCGATCAGCTCAAGTCGCGCACCCGCGGCTACGCGTCGCTCGACTACCAGGAGGCCGGTGACCAGGTCGCGGACCTCGTCAAGGTCGACATCCTGCTCCAGGGCGAGAACGTCGACGCGTTCAGCTCCGTGGTCCACAAGGACAAGGCCTACGCCTACGGCAACATGATGGCCGGCAAGCTCAAGGACCTCATCCCTCGCCAGCAGTTCGAGGTGCCGATCCAGGCCGCCATCGGCGCCCGGGTCATCGCCCGCGAGAACATCCGCGCCATCCGCAAGGACGTCCTCGCCAAGTGCTACGGCGGTGACATCAGCCGCAAGCGCAAGCTGCTCGAGAAGCAGAAGGCCGGCAAGAAGCGGATGAAGAACATCGGCACCGTCGAGGTGCCGCCGGAAGCCTTCATCGCGGCGCTCTCGTCCGACGACGGCGGCGAGACCAAGAAGAAGTAGGTCCGGTCGGCGGGGGCGGACGGCATACCGAGCAGTAACATCGCCGTATGCCGGACACCTTCAGCCTGTACCGCTCGCTCACCTCCCTGCCGCTCGGGAAGGCTGCGTTCTCGTTCCTCTTCGCCCAGAAGGCGCCGTACTTCTGGACCGTGCGGCCGCAGGTGCGCGAGGTCCGGCCGCACCACGCCGAGCTGACGATCCGCAAGCGGCGGGCCGTGCAGAACCACATCGGCACCGTCCACGCCATCGCGGTGTGCAACGGGCTGGAGGCCGCGATGGGGCTGCTCGCGGAGGCCACGACGCCGCCCGGGAGGCGCTGGATCCCCAAGGGCATGGAGGTCGCCTACACGGCGAAGTCGACGACCGACCTGCTCTGCACGGCCGACACGGATCCCGCAGACTGGGAGCGGCCCGGTGACGTGCCGGTCCGCGTGCGTGCGGTCCGCGAGGACGGGACGACCGTCGTCGAGGGCGTCATCACCATCTACGTGAGCGAGAAGAAGACCTCATGACGATTCCCGGAACCTACGTCCCGAGCCCCAGTGCCTGGGTGCGCCAGCAGGTCGAGACGATCGAGGCGACCGGCACCACCGAGTCCGTCGACATCCAGGGCAGGCCCGTGGTCCTGCTCACGATGAACGGCGTCACCGGCACCGTGCGCAAGGTGCCGCTCATGCGTGTCGAGCACGACGGCGTGTATGCCGCCGTGGCCAGCAAGGGCGGCGCACCGGAGCACCCGAAGTGGTACGCCAACCTGCGCAAGAACCCCGTGCTCGAGGTCCAGGACGGCACCCGCACCTGGGTGGCCCGGGCGCGCGAGCTCGAGGGCGCCGAGCGCGACGCCTGGTGGGTGCGGTGCGTCGAGGCCTTCCCCAACTACGCGGAGTACCAGCGCAACACCGACCGGCTCATCCCCGTCTTCGCCCTCGAGCCGGTCGAACCGGGCAACGCTCCCTGACGCGACCGACCACCGGCTCCCGTCAGCCCGGCGCCACCGTCGACTCGTCCACGTCGCCCAGCTGCAGCGTGTCGCCGTGTCCGACGTGGTCCCAGATCCTGAGCAGGTCACGGGGCCAGATCTCCTCGTCGGTCTGCTCGAGCTCCGCCCTGGTCCACCAGTGGTGGGCGGTCATGGTGGCCAGCTCGACCTCGGTGTGGCCGGCCGTCGACACCTCGAAGGCGTCGCAGCGGACGAACCAGAACAGCTCGTCCTGGGTGGTGACGACGTCGCTGTAGCCGTGGACGACCACGCGCTCGGCGAGGGGTCCCACGAGGTCGTCCCTGTCGATGGCCAGCCCCGTCTCCTCCGCGACCTCGCGGATGGCGGCACTGAGGTCGCTCTCGCCCGGGTCGACCCCGCCGCCGGGGGTGATCCAGAAGATCGGCACCGGGGTGAGGCCCGGGTCGCTGTCCCGGAAGAGCAGGAGCCGGTCCTGCTCGTCGACGAGCAGGACGCGCATGGCGCGGCGGCGGTTGCGGGGCCGCCGATCCGGCAGGGGAGCGGACAGCGTGACGACACGGCTCATGAGGTGAGCCGCGTCCGGAGCCGGTCGACGTCGGAGTCGCGCCACCCCTGCCGGCGCAGCCACCCGGCAGCACCCCCGAACTCACTCTGCACCGCGTCGAGGATGGTCTGCATCGTCTCGGGCCGTGGGCTCTGGTCCGCGACGCTCTGCTTCTTCAGGGCGTTGCCGTAGAGCTCGCGAGGCATGAGCCGAGCGATGATCCGCTCGATGCGCTCCGCCGTGAGCGCGTAGTCCTCGACGATCGCGTCGTGCGGAACACCCGCGGCGTCGAGCGCCAGGGCGACGACCGTGCCGGTGCGGTCCTTCCCCGCGGCGCAGTGCACCACCGTCGCGCCCGTGCTGCGGGACACGATGTCGAGTGCCGCGGAGATGGAGTCGGGTCGCGTGGCGAGGTAGCCGAGGTAGTGCTCCGACCAGAACTGGGCGTCGCGCACCGGGCGGCTCGAGTGCTCGGGCATCGCGAGCGCCTGCTCGCCCGTCACCCCCCGACCCTCGCCGAAGAGGGAGTGGTGGTGGTGCGTGAGCGACTCGACGTGCCAGAGCGGTCCGGGCCCCTCGGTGCTCACCTCGGTGTCGCTGCGCAGGTCGACGATGTCGCTCACGCCGAGGACGTCGACGACGTGGCGCACGTCCGACTCGCTGAGGTCCTGGAGGTTGTCGGAGCGGAGCAGCCGCCGCGGCTGGATCGTGGCACCGTCGCGGGTGGGCAGACCGCCGACGTCCCGCATGTTGACGACGCCGTCGAGGTCGATCCACCGGTCAGGCACAGCCTCGTCGGGACCGCGGTTGTCGCTCACCGTGTCATCGTAGGTGGCTCAGACGTCCACGACCTGACCCGTCCCCGACGTCTCGGCGCGGTCCGCGACCGCCGCCGCGACGACGAGGTCGGTGATCCCGGTCCCCAGGTTCTGCACCACCAGCCGACCTGCGGGGCGGACTGCGTGCAGCAGGTGGCCGGTCCACGTCGTGGGGGTGGGGTAGCCGTCCAGCTTGCCGCGCACGGCCCGCACGGCGGCGAACTGGTGCGGGTCGTCGGCGGCGAGGACCGGGGTGTCGGCGAGGTCCGCGCCGACCGAGCTCGCGTAGTCGATGGGCAGGAGGAGCGCATCCTCTCGCGGCCAGGTGGCCGAGATCGTCATGTCGGTCAGCCCGATGGACAAAGCGGTGATGACGGCGGCCTTGTCGCGGACGGCGGCCTCGCGCGACGACGACGCGACGACCCGCAGGCCGGGCGCCGTCGCCTCGCTCTCGCGCGCCAGCTCCTCCACCGCCTGGCGGCGACGCGCCCAGACGTGCACCTCGGTGTGACCGAGCGCGTGCAGCACCCGCAGGTGCGACCGGGCCTGGACGCCGGCGCCGAGGAACGCGACGGGTCCGTCCCCGGCGAGCGCGCGGACGCAGGCGCCGCTCACCGCCGCCGTCCGCACTGCGGTGAGCTCTGCCGCCGGCAGCAGGGTGCGGGGTGCCCCGGTCGTGCCGTCGTTGACGACCATGACACCGCTCGCCGTGGGCAGCCCGCGCACCGGGTTGTCCGGCACGAGGCTGATCCACTTGCAGCCCAACAGGTTTCGCTCGGGATAGGCGGCAGGCATGGCGTTCGCGAACATGCCGGGGGAGGTGCGCACCGTGGGTTTGGGCGGGACGTCGGCCCGTCCCTCGGCGAGGGCGCTCAGCGCGTCGGCGACGAGGTCGACCACCTCGACCAGGGGAGGGAGGCAGGCCCGGACGTCGGCGTCGGTGAGGATGCGCACGGTCGCCAACCTAGCGGGCACAGAGGTGAGGGCCTCGGAAAGTATGAGTTTCCGAGGCCCTCGCAGGTCACGAACCGAAGTTCCTGATCTGACGCTCTCACCGAGGTGAGTGCGTAGGCACAGTTCTAGTGGAGCGCCCCGTGGCCCGCAAGGCCTTCGGGAGAAGTCGAGCGACGATTTCTCCGTCGGGCGGCGTGTCGAGCCGGACACGCCGCCGACGGCGCCACCGGGGAGCGCGCTGCACCGGGTCGGGGTCGTGGGCCGGGAGTGGGAGAATCGTCGTCATGCCCCGACTTCCCGACGGTGACCCCGCGCCGGCGTCGGGGAACCTGCCGACCGAGGCGACCCGTGGCCTGGGGGAGCGGCCCTTCGGCATCTACCTGCACGTCCCCTTCTGCCGGGTCCGGTGCGGCTACTGCGACTTCAACACCTACACCCTGACCGAGCTGGGGCCCGGCGCCGGCACGTCGAGCTTCGTCGACACGGCGCTGGTCGAGCTCGCCCTGGCCCGTGACGTGCTGGGCGACTCGGCGCCGAGGGTCGACACGATCTTCGTGGGCGGGGGGACGCCCACCATGCTCCCGGCGAGCGACCTCGTCAGGGCCGTGGACGGCATACGGCAGCGGTTCGGTCTCGCGGACGACGTCGAGGTGACCACGGAGGCCAATCCGGACTCGGTCACGCCGGAGTCGTTGCGCGAGCTGGCCGACGGGGGCTTCACCCGGGTCTCGCTCGGCATGCAGTCCGCGGTGCCCCACGTCCTGGCCACCCTCGACCGGACCCACGATCCCGAAGGGGTGGGCCGCGCTGTGCACGCTGCCCGGAACGCTGGTCTGGTCACGAGCGTCGACCTCATCTACGGCACGCCCGGCGAGAGCCTGGACGACTGGCGCCGCAGCCTCGACCAGGCGATCTCGCTCGAGCCCGACCACGTGTCCGCCTACGCGCTCGTCGTCGAGGAGGGGACCAAGCTGGCAGCCCAGGTCCGCCGGGGCGAGGTGCCGCGCCCGGACGACGACGACGAGGCGACGAAGTACGAGCTCGCCGACGAGGTGCTCGCCTCCGCCGGGTTCGACTGGTACGAGGTGAGCAACTGGACGCGCACCGCGGCCGGCCGCTGCCGTCACAACGACGGCTACTGGGCCGGCGGCGACTGGTGGGGCATCGGCCCGGGGGCGCACAGCCACGTCGGCGGTGTGCGCTGGTGGAACGTCAAGCACCCCAGGGCGTATGCCGGCCGGCTGGCCGAGCGCGCCTCTCCGGCCGCGGGCCGGGAGACGCTGACCGACGAGCAGCTGCGCGACGAGCAGGTGCTCCTCCGGGTGCGCGTGCGGGACGGGCTCGGCGTCGACGACCTCGACGACACCGGTCGGCGAGCGGTCGCAGGACTGGTCGCCGACGGCCTCGTCGACGGGTTCGCGGCCGTCCGCGACCGACGCGTTGTGCTCACGCTGCGCGGGCGGCTGCTGGCGGACACGGTCGTCCGGCGCCTCCTCGGCTGAACCCCCGCCTTGTGTGCCTGAGCGCGAGCCAGGGCTCGCGCTCAGGCACACAAGGCGGGAGGGTCCTAGGGTGGCGGCCATGACGGCTGCGCCTCCCCCGACATCATCGCCCGCTCGTCGGCTCGAGGGCCGCACCGCCATCGTCACCGGCTCGAGCCGGGGCATCGGCCTCGGCATCGCCGAACGCCTCGTCGCCGAGGGGGCCCGGGTCTGCCTCACCGCCCGCAAGCAGGACGCACTCGACGCGGCCGTCCAGTTCCTCGGTGGCGCCGAGGTGGCGATGGCCGTCGCCGGCCGCGCCGACGACGCCGCGCACCAGGAGGCGGTCTTTGCCGCGGTGGGGGAGCGGTTCGGCGACGTCGACCTGCTCGTCAACAACACCGGCATCAACCCGGCATACGGGCGTCTGGTCGACCTCGACCTCGACGTCGCCCGCAAGATCGTGGAGGTCAACTGCATCGCGGCTCTGTCATGGGTTCAGAAGGCGGTCGCGCACGGCCTCGAGTCACGAGGTGGGGCGATCGTCAACGTCTCGTCGGTCGCGGGCGTGCGGCCGGCACCCGGGATCGGGTTCTACGGCGCCAGCAAGGCCATGCTCACGCACCTCACGGAGGAGCTCGCCGTCGAGCTCGGACCGACGGTCCGGGTCAACGCCGTCGCCCCTGCGGTCGTCAAGACCCGGTTCGCGGAGGCGCTCTACGAGGGCCGTGAGGAGCAGGTTGCGGCGGGCTACCCGCTCGGTCGGCTGGGTGTGCCCGAGGACATCGCCGGGGTCGTCGCGTTCCTGCTCTCCGACGACGCGGCGTGGATCACCGGGCAGCTCCTCGTCGTGGACGGTGGCCTGCTGCTCAAGGGCGGCGTCTGAGAGCACGACTCCGACGCATCGCGAGCCCGTCACGAGAGGCGCTCAGTCGGGACGTCGTCCCGATCGCACCCCTCGTGACGGGCTCAGCTCGCGTCGTTCGGTACCGGGACTCCAGCCGTCACTTGACGAACCGCGGCGTCAGCGGCGGATCCCAGATCTCGCCGTTGTTGGCCTTGATGGCGCCGAGGATGTGCACCACGAAGGCCCAGCCCCACGCCGCGATGATGAGCGGGATCCCGACGACGAGACCGATGACCGTCAGGCAGAAGATGATGCCCACGATGGTGAGCACGCCCATGGTGATCTGGACGTTGACCGAGTTCGCCGCATGCCGCCGGACGAAGTCCCCGCGCTCCCGGTACAGCAGGAACACCGCCAGGGTGCTGACGAAGCCGAGCAGGCCGGCCGAGAACACCATGGCGGCGACGCCGATCAGGTGCGAGAACATGCCCCACTGCCGCTGCTGCGCGGGGTCGAGGACCTGCGGGCCGTAGCCCTGGGTGGGCGCCGGGTAGCCCTGGCCCGACGCGGTCTGCGGGTACGGGAGCTGCGCCGAGGGAGGCGGCAGCTGGCCCTCGGGCGGCTGCGGGGGGATGTGGCCCTGCGGGTTCTCCGGGTGCGGAGTGGTCATGGGGTCCTCCTTCGAGGGACGAGGTGCTTGCCTCCAGTGAAACCCATGCGGACCCCCTTTCGACCCTCCTTCAGGGCAGGTTCAGGGTGCGCTCAGGGCTGACCCTGCCGCGGAGCCGGCTGGAACGGCATACCGGGGCTGGTGCACGAGGGCGGATTGGCGTCAGGGCGCTGTGACGAAGTCGATGAGCTCCTCCACCCGACCGAGCAGGGACGGCTCGAGGTCGGCGTACGTGCGGACCGTCCCGAGGATCTGCTTCCACGCGCGGGCGATGTCGGCCTGGTCGTCGTGGGCCCAGCCGAGGTGGGCGCAGATCCCGTGCTTCCACGAGGTCCCGCGCGGGATGACCGGCCACTGCTCCATGCCCAGCCGCTGCGGACGGACCGACTGCCAGACGTCGACGTAGGGATGTCCGACGATGAGCACGTGCGGCGCGAAGGGCTTCAGCCGCGACGCCGCCTCGACGACCCGCGTCTCCTTGGTCCCGGGCACGAGGTGGTCGACGAGGACGCCCATGCGCCGGCCCGCCCCGGGGGCGAAGTCGCGGATCGCCTGCTCGAGGTCGTCGACCCCGTCGAGCATCTCGACCACGACTCCCTCGACCCGCAGGTCGTGACCCCAGACCTTCTCGACGAGCTCGGCGTCGTGGCGGCCCTCGACGAAGATGCGCGACGCGCTCGCGACCCTGGCCGGGGCGCCGGCCACGGCCCGTGACCCACTGGCCGTGCGTGAGGCGGCGGTGCGCGCGGCGGACAGCCGGGCGTGGGCGGCAGCCTGCGGCCTGGTGAGCGTGACCGGCCGGCCGTCGACGTGGAAGCCGGGTCCGAGGGGGAAGGCCTTGGTCCGCCCACGACGGTCCTCGAGGTGGACCACGTGGATGCCGCCGGCCTTCTCGACCCGCACGACGGCCCCGACCCAGCCCGTCTCGACGTCCTCGACGACGACCCCGCGCTCGGCGGCGAGGGGGGTGGACCGGCCCTTGGGCGGGGCCTTCCAGTCGCCGGAGAGCACGTCGCGGCCGTAGCGATCAGTCACCTGCGCGAGGGTAGACGTAGAATTGGCACTCACCAAGCATGAGTGCCAACGATCGAGGAGGTGTCGCGCATGAGTGAGGATCGACGGCTCGCAGTGCTGCGGGCGATCGTCCAGGACTACGTGGAGACCTCGGAGCCGGTGGGTTCCAAGGCGCTGCTCGAGCGCCACCAGCTGGGCGTCTCCGCCGCCACGGTCCGCAACGACATGGCCGTCCTCGAGGAGGAGGGCCTCATCGCCGCGCCGCACACGAGTGCCGGCCGCATCCCCACGGACGCCGGCTACCGGGTCTTCGTCGACCGGCTCAGCACGCTCAAGCCGCTCAGCCCGGCGGAGCGGCGGGCCATCAGCAGCCTGCTCGACGGAGCCATCGACCTCGACGACGTCGTCGACCGCACCGTCCGCCTGCTCGCCTCCCTGACCCGCCAGGTGGCGGTCGTCCAGTACCCCTCGCTCACGAGGTCCTCGGTGCGACACATCGAGCTCGTCCCGCTCGGCGCCTCCCGGCTGCTCGTCGTGCTCATCACGACGACGGGCCGCGTGGAGCAGCGGGTGCTCGAGACCGGGCTCGACCTCACCGAGCCCTCCGCCGAACGGATGCTGGCCACGCTTCGGTCCGACGTCAACAGCGCGACGGTGGGCAAGACGCTCGCCGACGCCGCCGGGGGCCTCGGCGAGCTGCCGACCCAGGCCGACCCGGCGGCACGCGGGCTCCTCGCGGCCATCGCGGCCGAGCTCACCGAGGTGCTCGTCGAGCAGCGCGAGGAGCGGGTCGTCATGGCCGGCACCTCCAACCTCGTGCGAGCCGGCGAGGACTTCCCGAGCTCGATCGGCCCCGTCCTCGAAGCCCTCGAGGAGCACGTCGTGCTGCTCAAGCTGCTCGGCAGCGTGAGCGAGCAGCAGTCACCGGTGGCCGTCCGCATCGGTGCCGAGAACCCGTATGCCGGCCTGCGCAGCACCTCGCTCGTCACCTCGGGCTACGGCCTGGGGTCCGACCTCGTCGCCGGCCTCGGGGTGGTCGGTCCGACGCGCATGGACTACCCCACGACGATGGCCGCCGTGCGCGCCGTCGCGACCTACGTCAGCCGCATCCTCTCCGAATGAGCCCGGCCTGACCGCCCCCGCCTGACCCCTGACCGACCCCTGACCGCAGCACCCACCCAGCGAAGGACGTCCACCGAAGTGAACGACTACTACGCCGACCTCGGCGTGGCCCGTGAAGCGAGCGCCGACGAGATCAAGAAGGCCTACCGCAAGGCCGCCCGACGGCTCCACCCCGACGTCAACAGCGGACCGGAGGCCGAGGAGCAGTTCAAGAAGGTCTCCCAGGCCTACGACGTGCTCTCCGACGAGGAGAAGCGGCGCAGCTACGACATGGGCGCCGACCCGTATGCCGGTGCCGCCGGTGCCGGGTTCGGCCAGGGCTTCTCGTTCAGCGACGTCATGGACGCCTTCTTCGGCCAGGCCGCCGGGCAGGCCCAGGGCCGCGGGCCCCGGTCGCGCCAGTCGCGCGGCCAGGACGCCCTCGTGCGGCTCGACATCGACCTCGCCGACGCCGTCTTCGGCGGCGAGCAGGAGCTCACCATCGACACCGCGGTGGGATGCGGCACCTGTCACGGTGCCGGAACCCAGCCCGGCACCGGGACGCGCACCTGCGACGTCTGCCGCGGCCAGGGCCAGGTCCAGCAGGTCCAGCGCAGCTTCCTGGGCCAGGTCATGACCTCCCGGCCGTGCGTCAACTGCCAGGCGACGGGCCAGGTCATCGAGGCTCCCTGCTACGAGTGCTCCGGCGACGGCCGGGTCCGCACGCGCCGCACGATGACGATCCGCGTGCCGGCGGGCGTCGACACCGGCACCCGGATCCAGCTCGCCGGCGAGGGCGAGGTCGGTCCCGGTGCCGGTCCGGCCGGTGACCTCTACGTCGAGGTCGTCGTGCGTCGGGACCCCCGCTTCCAGCGGCAGGGTGACGACCTCCACGCCACGCTCGAGCTGCCGATGACGGCGGCCGCCCTCGGGGCCACCGTGCCGTTCGAGACCTTCGACGGCGTCAGCGAGCTCGAGGTCCGACGCGGCATCCAGTCCGGCGAGCAGATCCTCCTGCGTGGCCTCGGCGTCACCCACCTGCGTGGCTCGGGCCGCGGCGACATCGTCATCCACGCGATGGTGTCGACCCCGACGAAGCTCAGCTCCGAGCAGGAGGACCTGCTGCGCACGCTGGCCCGGATGCGGGACGAGGAGGAGCCCACCGGGCGCCTCGCCAACCCCGCGGAGGGTTCGCTCTTCGGCAAGCTCCGCGACGCCTTCAAGGCCCGCTGATCCATGCCGCGGACGCCGACGAATGACAGGTGGCAAGCCACGCTCAGTGGGGACTTCGTCCCCAACGCGCGCCTTGCCACCTGTCATCAGTCGGTGGTGCAGGTGGCCGCGTGAGTCTGCACCTCTATCTCGTCGCGCCCGGGTCGCTCGTCGCCACCGCACCGGGGGACATCGTGGTCCTCGAGGGACCCGAGGGACGCCATGCGGTGACGGTCAAACGGACGCAGGTGGGAGAGCGGCTGCGCGTCGCCGACGGGGCCGGCCGGGTCGTGACGGGGGTCGTCGAGGCCGTCGAGCGGGACCGGCTCTCCCTGCGCGTCGACTCGGTCGAGACGGTCGCCGAGCCCAGCCCGAGGTTCGTCCTCGTCCAGGCCCTCGCCAAGGGGGACCGCGACGACCAGGCGATCGAGGCCGCCACCGAGCTCGCCGTCGACGAGGTCGTACCGTGGCAGGCCGGCCGCAGCATCGTGCAGTGGCGCGGCGACCGAGGGGCCAAGGCGTGGGCCAAGTGGGATGCCGTCCTCGTGGCCGCGACCAAACAGTCGCGACGTCCGCGACGCCCGGTGCTCGCCGCGGCCGCGACGACCGCCGACGTGGTCGCGCGCGTACGGGCAGGAGCGACGGCCTACGTCCTGCACGAGGACGCCGACCTGCCCCTGGCCGGTCGGGAGCTGCCGCAGGAGGGCGACGTGCTCGTCGTCGTCGGCCCGGAGGGGGGCATCGCGCCCGACGAGCTGGAGGCCTTCCGCGCAGCGGGAGCAGAGGTCGTGCGACTCGGGGACACCGTGCTCCGGTCCTCCAGCGCGGGACCGGCCGCCCTCGCGGTCCTCAGCGCCGCCGGGCGCTGGCGCTGATCACATCACGGTGAAGGTGACGAGCCGCTCGGCGACGACCGCCTGACCGTCCTCGGCCGAGGTCGTGAAGGCGCGGAAGGTCCACGTCCCCGGCTCCAGGCGCCCGAGGTCGACGGTGAAGGTCCCGCGTCGAGGTGCACCGGCGTCCGCCGTGGTGAACCCGTCGCGCAGGGTCGTCGTCCCGCGTCTCAGCTCCCATTCGACGGTCGCCTCGAAGGCCACCGCCTGCCCACGCACGGTCACCGTCCGGCCGGTCGGCAGGGCGGCGCCGGGGGACGGCTCGTCGATCCACAGGTCGGCCACCGCCTCCGGAGGGGTCGCGGCACGGGTGAAGGCCGTGTCGCCGGACACGTGCCCCAGCAGCCGTCCCCCGTCGTCGGTGGTGATCCTCACCGGGACGTCGCCCCGACCGACCGCCGCCTGCGCGGTCCAGACCAGGGCAGCCACCTCGAGGCGGGCGGCCTCGGCGGTGGCGGCGTCCGGGCCACTGTCCGACAGCTCCATCGTGATGCGCCCCGAGGTCACCCCGGCGTCCTCGACCGTGGCCCCACGCCAGAGCTCCGAGCGGCGCAGTGACTCACCGACGGCGGCCCGGACCTTGGCCGAGGCGGGGTCCCTGGGGTCGAGAACGGCCTCCCAGAACTCGCGCACCAGGACGGGCCGGTCCTCGTCCCCGCCGTTCGTGCCGACCCGGTAGACCGCCAGGGCGACCGACGACGCCGGCGGCCGGGCCGGGTCCGACCCGGACGGGGAGGGCGAACCGGACGGCTGGGGTGTGGCGCTCGCCGTGACTGACGGGGGGCCGGCGGGCAGGGTCGCGTCGTCGGTGTCCGGACGGGACCCCCAGACCGCTCCCGCGACGACGGCCGCAGCGGCGGCCACCGCGACCAGGGCGAGGCCGCGGTGACGGCCCTCGGCCCGTTCCGGCGCGGACGCCTCGCGCAGGATGGCGTCCAGCCGCGAGGACGGGTGCACCTGCCGGGCTCGCTCGGACAGCGCCTCCCGGAGCGCGCGCTCGGTGTCGGAGAAGTCGAGGTCCGTCGTCATGTCCTGGCCTCCATCTGGTTCCGCAGGGCGGCAAGGCCGCGGTGCGCGTGGGCCTTGACCGACCCTGCGGCGATGCCGAGGGCGTCGGCGATCTGCGCCTCGCTGAGGTCGAGGTAGTAGCGGAGCACGAGGACCTCCCGTTGACGGGGCGGCAGGTGCTGGAGCCGGGCGAAGAGTTCGGCCGAGCCCACCGAAGCCAGGGCCGCGTCCTCCGCGCTCGCGACGCGCAGGTGGCCGCCGCGCGTCGCGGAGTCCAGGTAGCGCTGCTCGACCTTGTGGTGCCGCAGCGCGGACCGTGCCCCGTTGACGACGCTCTGCCGGAGGTATGCCGCCCCGCGCCCCTCCTGCACGTCGTCCCACCTGCGGTGCAGGGCGACGAAGGCGTCCTGGGCGATCTCCTCGGCGAGCAGGTCGTCGTGGACGAACAGCCACGCGAGCCGCACCATCGGCTGCCAGTGGACGGCATAGAGGCTCGACACGCCGTCGTCGGCGGCGACGCGTGAGGCTGCGCCTCGTCGTGGGCCCACGGCTGCCATTGTCACGTCTGGAGGACGCCCAGCGTGGGCGTTCGGTTTACTGTCGGGGACATGTCCTCCACCGACTGCCTCTTCTGCCGCTTCGTCTCGGGCGAGATCGAGCCCCAGGTCGCAGGGGAGACCACCCACAGCCTCGCCTTCCGCGACATCGACCCGCAGGCGCCCACGCACGTGCTCGTCGTCCCGCGTCGACACGTCGCCGACGCCGCGGAGCTGGCGGCCGCGTCCCCAGAGGAGCTCGCCGACGTGGTGCTCCTCGCCCGGACCGTGGCGGAGCGGGAGGAGCTGGGCGGGGACTACCGGCTCGTGTTCAACACCGGCGCCGGTGCCGGGCAGAGCGTCTTCCACGCCCATCTGCACATGCTCGGGGGCCGGCCCATGAAATGGCCACCGGGCTGAGGCGAACCGTAGACTGGGCCGCAACATGACAGACGCACCCCATACGCCCTCGTCCGACCCGACGTCGACGCGCACCCCGGTCCACACCGTCACCATCCCGGCGGAGGTGTCGATGGTGTCCCTGCTGGGTCCGCGCGACGAGCTGCTCCGCACGATCGAGCGCCAGTTCCCCCTGACGGTGATCCACGTGCGCGGCAACGAGTTCCACATCTCGGGCCCGAGCGCCGAGGTCGTCCTCGTCGAGCGGCTTCTCGACGAGCTGCTCGCCGTCATCGACGGTGGACAGGCCCTCAACCGTGACTCCGTCGAACGCTCCATCGGGATGATGCGGGCCCAGACGCTCGAGCGCCCGGCCGACGTCCTGACGATGAACATCGTGTCGTCGCGGGGCCGGACCATCCGTCCGAAGACGTTGGGGCAGAAGCGCTACGTCGACGCGATCGACGAGCACACCATCACCTTCGGCATCGGTCCTGCGGGCACGGGCAAGACCTACCTCGCGATGGCCAAGGCCGTCGCCGCGCTCCAGGCCAAGCAGGTCAACCGGATCATCCTCACCCGGCCGGCCGTCGAGGCCGGGGAGCGGCTCGGCTTCCTGCCCGGCACCCTCAACGACAAGATCGACCCCTACCTGCGACCGTTGTACGACGCCCTGCACGACATGGTCGACCCCGACTCCATCCCCCGGCTCATGGCGGCCGGCACGATCGAGGTCGCTCCCCTGGCGTTCATGCGAGGGAGGTCGATCAATGACTCCTTCGTCATCCTCGACGAGGCCCAGAACACCACGCCCGAGCAGATGAAGATGTTCCTCACCCGGCTGGGCTTCGGCTCGCGGATGGTCGTCACCGGCGACGTCACCCAGGTCGACCTCCCGGGTGGGACCCAGAGCGGGCTGCGCGTCGTGCGCGAGATCCTGTCCTCGCTCGAGGACGTCCACTTCGCCGAGCTGACCGCCCAGGACGTCGTGCGGCACCGGCTCGTCGGCGAGATCGTCGACGCCTACGGACGCTGGGACGCGTTGCAGGGTGAGGGCCCGGGCTCGGGCGCCACTCGCACCCGCACCCGCACCGTCCGCCGTGAGCGTCCGGCGAGCAGTGTCACGGCTGCCGACGACGCTCCGGCTGCCGACGGTGACGCGTGAGCATCGACGTCCTCAACGAGACGGAGTTCGCGCTCGACGAGCTCGAGCTCGTGGCCTGCGCCCGCTACGTCATGGCCGAGATGAAGGTCCACCCCCAGGCCGACCTGTGCCTGCGCCTCGTCGACGAGGACGCCATGGAGACCCTGCACGTGCAGTGGATGGACCTGCCGGGACCCACCGACGTCATGAGCTTCCCGATGGACGAGCTCCGACCGGGACGTGACGAGGACCTCCCCGAGGAGGGTGTCCTCGGCGACATCGTCCTGTGCCCCAGCGTCGCCGCCAAGCAGGCCGCCACGGCCGGACATGCCACGGAGGAGGAGCTGCTGCTGCTCACGACGCACGGCCTGCTGCACCTCCTCGGCTACG
Organism: Knoellia terrae; assembly: GCF_048606435.1. Taxonomy (NCBI): domain Bacteria; kingdom Bacillati; phylum Actinomycetota; class Actinomycetes; order Micrococcales; family Intrasporangiaceae; genus Knoellia; species Knoellia terrae. The sequence goes on from NZ_JBMBWH010000004.1 coordinate 173,887, forward strand.
ACCACGCCGAGCCCGACGAGGAGAAGGAGATGTTCGAGCTGCAGCGCCAGCTGCTGCTCACCTTCCTCGCGACGAGGGGCCGGCACGGTGCCTGACCCAGCCAGTCCCGGTGCCACCTCGGTGCCGGGAGCCCGGGCGGGGGCGGCATGACCAGGCTCGTCGTCCTCAGCATCATCGGTCTCGCGCTCGCGTTCGGGCTGTCCGCGGCCGAGGCCGCCCTCCAGCGCATGTCGCGCGTGCGCGCGCAGGAGCTGCACGACGACGGCCGGCCCGGCTCGCGGGCCCTGCTCACGGTCGTCGGCGACAGCGCGGCATACCTGTCGGTCGTCTCGTTCGTGCGGGTCATCGCCGAGATGACGACCGCGGTGCTCGTCACCACCGCCGTCTACCGCGGCGTCGACGGCACGTGGAAGCCCCTCCTCGTCGCCATCGGGATCATGGCCGTCGTCTCCTTCGCGCTCGTCGGGGTCTCACCACGGACCCTCGGCGGGCAGAACGCCACCACCATCTCGCTCGTCGCGGCCCCGGTCGCACTCTGGCTGCGGCGGGTGCTCGGGCCGCTGTCCCGGCTGCTCGTGCTCTTCGCCAACGCGGTGACACCGGGGCGCGGCTTCCGTGACGGCCCCTTCGACAGCGAGTCCGAGCTGCGTGACCTCGTCGACATGGCGGGTGAGTCCTCGCTCATCGAGGCCGGCGAGCGCCAGATGATCCACTCGGTCTTCGAGCTCGGTGACACGCTGGCCCGCGAGGTCATGGTGCCCCGCACCGACATGGTGACGATCGACGGGAACCGCGTCGCCCGGCAGGCCATGAACCTCTTTCTGCGCAGCGGCTACTCGCGCATCCCCGTCACCGGCGACGACTCCGACGACGTCCTGGGGCTGCTGTACTTCAAGGACGTCGTGCGGCGCCTCACCGCCGACCCGAAGGTCGCCACGGTGCCGGTGTCGGAGCTCATGCGGCCGATGCCCTTCATCCCCGAGTCCAAGCCCGTCGACGCGCTGCTGCGCGAGATGCAACGCGACCAGATCCACTTCGCCCTCGTCATCGACGAGTGGGGCGGCACGGCGGGCCTCGTGACCATCGAGGACATCATCGAGGAGATCGTCGGTGAGATCGCCGACGAGTACGACCGCGAGACCCCCGACCTCGAGGAGCTCGGCGACGGCCGGTGGCGGGTCGATGCCACGATGGACATCGACGACCTCGCCGACCACCTCGGCGTGACGATCGAGGAGGACGAGGTCGACACCGTCGGCGGGCTCATCGGCAAGACGATCGGGCGGGTGCCGATCCTCGGCTCCACGTGCGAGGTCGCCGGGCTCCGCCTCACCGCCGAACGGATGGCGGGACGACGCCACCGCATCGCCACCGTCATCATCGAACGGATCGTCGCCGACGACCACGCCATGATGGAGCCAGCCGAGTCCGGGAGTGCCCATGAGTGAGAACGACACCGCTGGTCCCCGCTCCGCCGACGGTGCCGAGGAGCCTCCCTACCGCGCGGGCTTCGCCTGCCTCATCGGCCGCCCCAACGCGGGCAAGTCGACGCTGACCAACGCCCTCGTCGGCGAGAAGGTCGCGATCACGTCGAGCAAGCCGCAGACGACGCGGCACACGATCCGCGGCATCGTCAACGCCCCGACGAGCCAGCTCGTCCTCGTCGACACCCCGGGCCTGCACAAGCCGAGGACCCTGCTCGGTGAGCGCCTCAACGACCTCGTGCGCGAGACGCTCCTCAACGTCGACGTCGTCGGCTTCTGCCTGCCCTCCGACCAGCGGATCGGTCCCGGTGACCAGTTCATCGCCCGCGAGCTCGTCGAGCTCCGCCAGGCCAGACGGACGCCGGTCATCGCCTTGGCGACGAAGTCGGACAAGGTCGATCGCCAGCGTCTGGCCGAGCACCTCATCGCCATCGATCAGCTGGGGGAGTGGGCCGAGATCGTGCCCTGCTCGGCGACCCGCGGCGACCAGGTGGACATCGTCGGCCAGGTCCTCGCGAAGCACCTGCCCACCTCGCCCGGCCCCCTCTACCCCGACGACGTCCTCACCGACGAGCCGATGACGGTCATGATCGCCGAGCTCGTCCGCGAGGCGGCCCTGGAGGGAGTGCGCGACGAGCTGCCGCACTCGCTCGCGGTCGTGGTCGAGGAGATGGTCCCGCGCGAGGACCGCCCGGCCGGCAAGCCGCTCATGGACGTGCGCGTCAACGTCTTCGTCGAGCGCTCGTCGCAGAAGGCCATCGTCATCGGTCGTGGCGGCTCGCGGCTGCGCGAGGTCGGCGCGACGGCGCGCGAGGGCATCGAGAAGCTGCTCGGCCAGCGCATCCACCTCGACCTCCACGTCAAGGTCGCCAAGGACTGGCAGCGCGACCCGAAACAGCTGCAACGACTGGGTTTCTGACCTCTCGTCCCACGTGGCACGTGGCCGGGGTCGCGTCGTCGTCGACGGCTCCCGAGTTGAGTTCTGCGGCGATGGTCGGCAGGGTGGGCCGCTGCAACCGACCTGAGCAGACGGCATACGAGCCGCACACGTGACTGACGAGAACAACGAAGGAGCGGCGTCCGCGCCGACACACCCGTGACCACAGAACTGATGAAGACCGGGCCGACGGCGCCCGTGGACGCCACCGGCGAACGAGAGGTCCTCGAGGGAGCGCTGCACGACGAGACCCCCCACCCCGCGCTCGACCACGAGGTCGAGGAGCACCGCGCCGCGGAGCCCCAGAAGCTGGACACGGTCGTGTTCGGGGTCACCGCCGCGATCGCGATCGGCTTCGTCGTCTGGGGCTTCGTGAGCACCGAGACGCTGGGGACGGCGTCGTCCTCCGGGCTCGACTGGGTGGTCCACAACATGGGCTGGCTGTTCTCGCTCGTGGCCTCGGGCTTCGTCGTCTTCGTCATCTGGCTGGCGGCCGGCAAGTTCGGCCGCATCACGCTCGGACGTGACGACGAGCAGCCGGAGTTCCGCACGGTCTCGTGGATCGCGATGATGTTCTCCGCCGGCATGGGCATCGGCCTGATGTTCTATGGCGTCTCCGAGCCGGTCGCCCACTTCGTGGCGCCCCCGCCGGGAACCGGCGAGGCGGGGAACCCCCAGGCCGTCCAGAACGCGATGGCCACGACGCTCTTCCACTGGACCCTGCACCCGTGGGCGATCTACGCGGTCGTCGGCCTCGCCGTCGCCTACGGCGTCTTCCGCCGTGGCCGCTCGCTGCTCATCAGCTCGGCCTTCGCGCCGTTGCTGGGGGAGCGTCGCGCCAACGGCCCGGCCGGGCGCGTCATCGACATCCTGGCGATCTTCGCGACCCTCTTCGGGTCGGCCGCGTCGCTCGGCCTCGGCGCCCTGCAGATCGGCTCCGGCCTGGAGATCGTCGCCGGCCTCGACCGCACCGGCAACGGCGTCCTCGTCGCCATCATCACCGTGCTCACCCTGTGCTTCGTCGTGTCGGCCGTCTCCGGTGTCTCCAAGGGCATCCAGTGGCTCTCGAACACCAACATGGTGCTCGCAGTCGTCCTCGCGCTCTTCGTCTTCGTCGTCGGGCCGACCGTCTTCATCCTCAACCTGGTGCCGACGGCCGTGGGCAGCTACTTCCAAAACCTCGCGATGATGTCGGCGCGCACCGACGCCGCGGGTGGCGACGCGATGCAGACCTGGCTCTCGGGCTGGACGATCTTCTACTGGGCCTGGTGGGTCTCGTGGACCCCGTTCGTCGGCATGTTCATCGCTCGGATCTCGCGCGGCCGCACCATCCGCCAGTTCGTCACCGGGGTGCTGCTCGTCCCGAGCCTGGTCTCCCTCGTGTGGTTCGCGATCTTCGGTGGGGCGGGCATCGCCACCCAGCGCGGCGGCACCGACCTGGCCGGCTCCGAGACGCCCGAGGCGACCCTTTTCGGCATGCTCGAGACGATGCCGCTGGCGACCGTGACCTCGGTGCTCGTCATGCTCCTCGTCGCCATCTTCTTCGTGTCCGGGGCCGACGCCGCCTCGATCGTCATGGGGACGCTGTCCGAGCGCGGCACGCTGGTGCCGAGCCGGCCGACGGTCATCTTCTGGGGCGCGGCCACGGGGGCCGTCGCCGCCGTCATGCTTCTCGTCGGTGGTGCCGATGCCCTCTCCGGCCTGCAGAACATCACCATCGTCGCGGCGCTGCCCTTCCTCCTCGTCATGGTGGGACTCGCGGTCTCGCTCGTGAAGGACCTGTCGAGCGACCCGCTCGTCGTCCGGCGGGCGTATGCCGTCGCAGCCGTCGAGCAGGCGGTGGTGGCGGGAGTCACCGAACACGGCGACGACTTCACGCTGGCCTTCGAGCAGGCCGCACCGGGGGAGGGCGTGGGTGACCTCGTCTCGACCGGGACGTCGTCGACGACCGAACCCGAGGCGGCATCCGACGACCCGGGAACCGGGACCGAGGACGTGGTGGCCGGGTCGGCGCCCACCCGCTGAACGCCCGGACGCACCGGCTCGCCGTGCTCCTAGACTGGGGCCATGCGAGTCGGTGTCTTCGGTGCGACCGGTCAGGTCGGCAATGTCATGCGCGCCCTTCTCGAGCAGCGGGGCTTTCCCGTCGAGGAGATGCGCTACTTCGCGTCGGCGCGTTCGGCGGGCAGCACCCTGCCGTGGCGGGACACGGACGTCACGGTCGAGGACACGGCGACCGCCGACTTCTCCGGCCTGGACCTGGCGCTCTTCTCCAACGGTGGCTCCACGTCGAAGGAGTGGGCGCCGCGGGTGGCCGAGGCCGGAGCCGTCGTCGTCGACAACTCGTCCGCCTGGCGGCGTGACCCCGACGTCCCCCTCGTCGTCGCGGAGGTCAACCCGGACGACCTCGACTCGATCCCGAAGGGGATCGTCGCCAACCCGAACTGCACGACGATGGCGGCCATGCCGGCCCTCAAGCCGCTGCACGACGTCGCCGGTCTCGTCGCGCTGCGGGTCGCCTCGTACCAAGCGGTCTCCGGCTCGGGCGGCAAGGGAGTGCAGGAGCTCGACACCCAGCTGCGAGGCGGGTACGCCGCCGGGGACCCCACCGCCCTGGCGCTCGACGGCCGCGCGGTCTCGCTTCCCCAGCCGAACGTGTATGCCGTCCCGGTGGGCTTCAACGTCATCCCCCTCGCCGGCTCGCTGGTCGACGACGGTTCGCTGGAGACCGACGAGGAGCAGAAGCTGCGGCACGAGTCCCGCAAGATCCTGCACGTCCCGGACCTGCGGGTCTCGGGCACCTGCGTGCGGGTCCCGGTCTTCACCGGCCACTCGCTGGCGGTGCACGCGGAGTTCGCCGACGACATCTCGCCGGAGCGCGCGCTCGAGTTGCTCGGCAAGGCTCCCGGAGTTGTCGTCGTCGACGTCCCCAACCCGCTCGACGCCGCCGGACGCGACGAGGTCTTCGTCGGCCGCGTCCGGGCGGACCAGGCGGCACCTGAGGGCAAGGGCCTGACCCTCTTCGTCGTGGGCGACAACCTTCGCAAGGGTGCGGCGCTCAACGCGGTGCAGGTCGCCGAGGAACTGCTCAAGCGCCGTTGAGCGCGGGGCCCTGCCGTCCCCTGCGCGACCGGTGGCGGCCTGTCACAGTCGTTGCCGTGCTGCTCCTCGGCCTGCTGCCCGCCTGCTCGAGCGCCGGCGGCGAGGGCTCGTCGCCGAGCACGTCGGCACCCGGTGCGTCGGGTGGTGCAGGCGCGACGGAACCGGAGGTGCCGGCCTACGCAGTGCCGGGCTCGTGCAGTCCGTTGAGCCTGACCGGGGGGACGGTTCTCCCGGGCGCGGCCGTGTCGAGGTGCTGGGGTCAGGCGCTTCAGGCGCACCGCTCCGTGCGGGCCTGGACCAACGGGCCGCCCGACATGGAGGCCGACGTCGAGCTCGTACCGTCGCCGCGGATGCAGACGGAGGCCGTCGGCGGCGTCGTGGTGGTGCAGGACGGGGTCGCGTCGTCGTTGGTCGACGGGCAGTGGGTCACCGGGGTCCTCAACTCCGACATCGAGGACGAGGCGCTCGTGGCGGCGGCCGGGGAGTTCGCGGCAGCGGTCTTCTCGCCGCCCGGGCTGGCCCAGGGAGTCGGGGACTGCTCCACGTGGAAGGTCGCACCGGGTCGCCAGACCCTGACGCTGCACGACGGGTCGCAGCCTGCGCGCCTCGTCCGGCTCGACTGCACCGCTCCCTTCGTCGCCCAGGGGGCCACGACCACCCGCGCAGCCCTGTGGGTGCGCGAGGACTGGACGCCGGTCCACCACGCCGCCACCCTGTCCATCGACGGTGTCACGACCGAGTCGCTGAGAGACTTCACCGACCACGGCGCGAGGTTCGACATCCCCACACCGCCCCGGTGAGCGGCACGGACTCGACGTAGGGTCGGACGCGTGAGCCGCCGCACCGCCCTCGTCCGACGCCCGGGTCCCCGTCTCGCCGACGGCCTCGTGACCCACCTCGAGAAGTCCGCGATCGACCTCGACCTCGCGCGCCAACAGTGGGACGCGTATGCCGCGTGCCTGCGGTCCGCGGGCTGGGAGACGATCGAGGTCCCACCGGCCGACGACTGCCCCGACGCCGTCTTCGTCGAGGACGCGGTCGTCGTCGCCGGCGACGTGGCGGTGCTCACCAATCCCGGTGCGGCAGAGCGCAAGCCGGAGGTGGCGGGCGTCGAGGGTGTCGTGCGCGACCTGGGCTACCGGGTGGTCCGCATCACCGACCCGGGCACGCTCGACGGTGGGGACGTCCTCAAGGTGGGCGGGACGGCATACGTCGGGCTGGGTGGACGCACCAACGGTGCGGGCATCGCGCAGCTCGGAGCCCACCTGCGTGAGGTCGGCCTGCGCACGCAGGCCGTCACCGTGGAGCGAGCCCTGCACCTGAAGTCCGCCGTGACGGCCCTGCCCGACGGCACGGTCATCGGGTGGGACCCGGTCGTGGACTGGCCGGGCGCCTTCCCCGCCTACGAGGGCATGCCCGAGGAGGGCGGCGCCCACGTCGTCCTGCTCGACGACACGACGTTGCTCATGGCGGCCAGCGCACCACGGACGGTGGACCTCCTGCGGGGTCGTGGCCACGACGTCGTCACCGTCGACATCAGCGAGTTCGAGAAGTTGGAGGGCTGTGTCACCTGCCTCTCGGTCCGCTGCCGCGGCTGAGCACCCGATCCGCAGCACCGAGGAGACCGCATGAGCATCCACGACTTCGAGCGTCACCCGCTGACCTTCGGGCCGAGCCCGGTCCACCCGCTGCGGCGGCTCAACCAGCACCTCGGCGGGGCGGAGGTCTGGGCCAAACGCGAGGACTGCAACAGCGGGCTCGCCTTCGGGGGCAACAAGACCCGCAAGCTCGAGTACATCGTCCCTGACGCGCTGGCTCAGGGCGCCGACACGCTGGTCTCGATCGGTGGCTACCAGTCCAACCACACCCGACAGGTCGCGGCCGTGGCCGCCCACCTCGGCCTGAAGTGCCGCCTCGTCCAGGAGAAGTGGGTCGACTGGGACGACCCGGGCAACGACAGGGTCGGCAACATCCTGCTGTCGCGGATTATGGGTGCTGACGCCCGCCTCGACCCGAGCGGCTTCGACATCGGCATCCGCAGCTCCTGGGAGGAGGCGATGCGTGAGGTGGAGGCGGCGGGTGGCCGGCCCTACGGCATCCCGGCAGGCGGCTCCGAGCACCCCCTCGGCGGACTGGGGTTCGCCAACTGGGCCTACGAGGTCGAGCAGCAGGAGCGGGAGCTCGGCGTCTTCTTCGACACCATCGTCGTCTGCACCGTCACCGGCTCCACGCACGCCGGGATGGTCGCCGGGTTCGCCGCGCTCGAGGATGCCGGCGGTCGCCGTCGTCGGGTGATCGGGATCGACGCGTCCGCGACCCTCGAGAAGACCCGGGCCCAGGTGGCGCGCATCGCGCGGCACACGGCTCAGCTCATCGGCCTGCAGCGGGACCTGCGTGACGACGAGATCACCCTGCTCGAGGGCTGGGCGGGGGACCTCTACGGCATCCCCGTGCAGTCGACCGTCGACGCCATCCGGCTCAGCGGCCGGCTCGAGGGGATGATCCTCGACCCGGTGTACGAGGGGAAGTCCATGGCCGGGCTCGTCGACCTCGTCACCTCCGGCGACATCCCCACGGACTCGACGGTGCTCTACGCCCACCTCGGCGGACAGCCTGCCCTCAACGCCTACCCGGGCATCTTCGACTGACCCACCGTCCATCCGGTCCGCATGCTGGGCCGCACGGTCGGTGACGTCGACGGATCGGCGCGCACCCGGCATACTCGAATGCGTGCAGCACCGTCTCCTCCTTCTCTGCCGCGGCGAGGCCTGAATCGGCCCTCCTCGTCGCGGCTGGCTGTGCCCTGGCTGAGCACCGACGAGTAGTGAGTTGAGACGATGATCCACCCCCAGCAGTCCTCCGGGATGCCGACGAGGAAGTACCTGCCGTTCCAGGACCAGATCGAGGTCCACCTGCCCGACCGCACCTGGCCCGACCAGGTGATGACCAAGGCGCCGCGGTGGTGCGCCGTCGACCTGCGCGACGGCAACCAGGCGCTCATCGACCCGATGGACTCCGAGCGCAAGATGCGGATGTTCAAGCTGCTCGTCAAGATGGGCTACAAGGAGATCGAGGTCGGCTTCCCCAGCGCGAGCCAGACCGACTTCGACTTCTGCCGCGAGCTCATCGACGGTGGGCACATCCCCGACGACGTGACGATCCAGGTGCTCACCCAGTGCCGCGACCACCTCGTCGAGCGGACCTTCGACGCCATCCGCGGGAGCAAGCAGGCGATCGTGCACTTCTACAACTCCACGTCGGTGCTGCAGCGGCGGGTCGTGTTCGACCTGCCCCAGGAGGGCATCATCGACATCGCTCTTCAGGGAGCGCGGCTGTGCCGCAAGCTCGAGGAGACCGTGCCCGAGACCGACGTCTACTACGAGTACTCGCCCGAGTCCTACACCGGAACCGAGCTCGAGTTCGCCGTCCGGGTCTGCAACGAGGTCATCGGCGTCATCGACCCGACGCCGGACCACAAGATGATCATCAACCTGCCCGCGACCGTCGAGATGGCCACGCCGAACGTCTACGCCGACTCGATCGAGTGGATGGTGCGCCACCTCGACCGGCGTGAGTCCATCGTCGTGAGCCTGCACCCGCACAACGACCGCGGCGAGGGCGTGGCGGCGGCCGAGCTGGGCTACCTCGCCGGCGCCGACCGCATCGAGGGCTGCCTCTTCGGCAACGGTGAGCGCACCGGCAACGTCTGCCTGGTCACGCTGGGCATGAACCTCTACAGCCAGGGCATCGACCCGCAGGTCGACTTCTCCGACATGGCCGAGATCCGGCGCACGGTCGAGTACTGCAACCAGCTGCCGGTTCACGAGCGGCACCCGTGGGGCGGTGACCTCGTGTACACCGCCTTCTCCGGTTCGCACCAGGACGCGATCAAGAAGGGCATCGACGACATGGAGCGCCGCGGCAAGGCCGCGGGCAAGGGGATCGACGAGCTCGACTGGGGCGTGCCCTACCTGCCGATCGACCCGCACGACATCGGTCGGTCCTACGAGGCGGTCGTCCGCGTCAACAGCCAGTCCGGTAAGGGTGGGGTCTCCTACCTGCTCAAGGCCGAGCACGGGCTCGACCTGCCGCGCCGGCTCCAGGTGGAGTTCAGCGGTGTCGTGCAGAAGCGCACCGACGCCGAGGGTGGCGAGCTCACCGCTGCCGAGATCTGGCAGATGTTCTCCGACGAGTACCTCCACGCGGACGCGCCCGAGGACCGCTGGGGTCGCTTCACACCGGTGCGCTCGACGATCAGCGGCGCCGAGGACGGCATCGACGTCATCGAGGCGACGGTGCTCGACCACGGTGAGGAGGTCGAGCTCTTCGGTCGGGGCAACGGGCCGATCGCCGCGTTCATCGAGGCCCTGGGCAGCATCGGCGTCGACGTCCGGGTTCTCGACTACGCCGAGCACGCGCTCTCCGCCGGTGGCGACGCGCGGGCCGCGGCCTATGTCGAGTGTGCGGTGGGCGAGCGCGTCCTCTGGGGAGTCGGGCTGCACGAGTCGATCGTCAAGGCCTCGCTGCGGGCGGTCATGTCCGCGGTCAACCGGGCCGAGCGCGACGCCGCGGTGGTGGAGGGCCGACCGTCCATCGCCGTCAGCTGACGGCGAAGACCGGCCAGCCGATCTCGGTGCGCCACTGCGACGGATCGGGGGTGTCGCGCGGGCCGACGAGGTAGGTCTCGCGAACGGGCCCGGCCACGGCGAGGGCGTTGGTGACGACCCACGCCCCCACCTCGCCGTAGGTGACGTCGATGTCGTCGTGGCCGCCCACGTGGGTGGCCACGGCGAGCTCCACGGCGGGCAGCTCGACGGGGTGGACGCGACCTCGACTCGGCGGTTCGGCGCAGGCCCGGTGGACGAGCACGTGCCCCCTGCCCCTCTCGAAGAGGACGTTGTCGTAGACGCCGCCGGGCGGGCCGAGCGGATCAGTGAGGGTCGTGTCGAGCTCCGCCATGGCACCGGCATGCCAGCCGAGGACGTCGTCGAGGTCCACGTCGTCCTCGACCGCGGCGACCGTCAGCGACGCCAGGGACCGCACCTCCACGCGCACCCGCGGGCTCGGGAGCGAGCAGCCGTCGAAGCGACCGCACGGCGGCACGCGTGCGATCGAGCTCGGCCTCGAGGTGGTGGAGGTGGTCGGCGACGATCCGGGACGGAGTGCCCGGCTCCGGGGTCGCGAGGATGCGCCGGACCACCGCGAGAGGGACATCGAGGTCCCGCAACCGATGGATGACCTGGGCGGTGGGGATCTGGTCGGCGGCGTAGTAGCGGTAGCCGGTGTCGTCGTCGATGTCGGCGGGGACGAGCAGCCCGGCCTCGTGATAGCGCCGCAGCGTGCGCACGCTGAGGTGGGTGAGCCCCCCGGAGGAGGGTCCAGTCCTTGACCCTGCGCCCGGGGGAGGGGCCACGCTGACCGCATGACCGACAGCATCACGACCCCCGTTCACCCCTCCGAGCTGCCTTCCACGATCCGGACGTTCCTCGCCGCCCATGCCGCCCGGGAGATCGAAGCCGCCGCCCGAACCTTGGCCGGGCACGCCGTCGTCGTCGACCAGGACGAGACGTATGCCGGTGAGCGCGAGGTGCTGCGCTTCCTCCAGGGCGCCGGGAGCGAGTTCACCTACACGACCGAGCTCCTCACAGCTGGGCGGACCGACGAGACCCACTGGGAGGCGGTCAACCGGATCGAGGGCGACTTCCCCGGCAACGTCGCCGACCTCACCTACCGGTTCACGCTCGACGGCGACCTCATCAGCGAGCTGACCATCCGTTGATGCTCCCGGCGTCAGCGGATGCCGCAGGGGCGGAACTGGATCGAGATGCGTGGACCGACGGGCTTGCTCGTCTTGGGGATCGCGTGATCCCAGGTGCGCTGGCACGACCCGCCCATGACGACGAGGTCGCCGTGCCCGAGCGAGAAGCCGATCGACGAGCCACCGCCTCGTGGGCGGAGCATGAGGGAGCGTGCGGACCCCACCGACAGGATCGCCACCATCGTGTCGAGGTCCTTGGCGCGGCCGATGCGGTCGCCGTGCCACGCGACGGAGTCGCGGCCGTCGCGGTAGAGGCACATCCCGGCGGAGACGAAGGGCTCACCCAGCTCGCCGGCATACCGCTGTGACAGCAGGTTGCGGGCCTCGAGCAGCGTCGGGTGGGGGAGCGGCTCGCCCTCCTCGTAGAACTTGAGCAGCCTCGGGACGTCGACGACGCGTTCGTACATCTCGCGGCGCTCGGCCTTCCACGGCACGTCCTGGTGCAGGGCGTCGAAGAGCAGGTCGGCGCCGGTCAGCCAGCTCGGCTGGTAGTCGACCCACGCGCCTCGCGACAGCACCGTGCGGCTCGGCGCCAGCGGGCCGAGCGCGATGGTGTCACCGGTGTCGAAGAGCGAGTGCTGCAGGACCGCGTCCATGCACCGACGATAGCGCAGTTCGAACGCCTGTTCTAGTCCCTTGGTCGCTCGCTCGCTCAGAGGTTCGTCTGCCAGTGGTGGTAGGTCTTCGTCACGACCATCCCGACCTTCTCGTAGAGGCCCAGGGCGCCGGTGCGGGAGTCGGTGGACAGTTCGCTGCGGACGGCACCGTGGGCGCGGGCGCGCTCGAAGGCGTCGACGAGCAGGGCCCGGGCGAGACCTCGGCCGCGCTGGTCGCGGCGCACGGCGAGCTGGGCCACGTAGCCGAAGTCGCCGGCCTTGACGACGAAGGCCATCCCGACCGGGATGCCGTCGGGGTCGGTGGCGAGCCGAACCTGCCACGGCTCGAAGCCGGGACGCCGGATCACGTTGGCGGCCCAGTCCTCGAACGACGAGGGCTGCCGCTCCGGCCACTCGTTGAAGGCGTCCTCGACGAGCCGGTAGGTCACCTGGTCGTCGTCGCCGGGGACGTAGTCGCGCAGCCCGTAACCCTCGGGCAGCGGCTGCGGCGTGATCTCGGCGCCCTCCGGAACCTCGAGGACCCATGAGGTCCACCCGCGCTCGTAGCCGAGCTGTCGGAAGAAACCCTCCGCCTCCCCGCCGGCCGGCACGGTCTGGCCGACGATGGTGCCGCCATTGCGTGCCGACGCCTCGCGCGCCCACTCGACGAGCCAGGTCCCGATCCCGCGACCACGGTGGTCGGGGTGCACGGTGGCCTCGGCGCGGCGCCCCTTGTATACCTCGGCCGCCGCGACCATGACCTCACCGTCGAGGATGGCAATGCTGTCGCGCTCCAGCGAGAAGCTGGGCCGCTGCCAGTCACCCTCGATGTCCTCGAGCTCGACCGAGACCTCGCCGGTGTCGTGCTGCTCGGCGGCGGCGAAGACCGCGAACACGGACGCCGCGTCCGCCGGGCTGCAGGGACGAGCGTGGAGCCCTTGGGGGAGAGCGGTGTTGGCTGAGCTCATGGCACCAGCATGCCGGTGAGGGTCCCGCCGCGCACGTGAATTGCGGTGCATCAACCGTCAGCTGACACTCGGGTAGTTCAGCTGTAGTCGAGGTGGTCGGCCGGTATAGCGAACAGTTCAGGCACAATCGAAGTGGTGAGTCACTTCGCCCAGAAGGGGCTAGCCGTCGAGAGGGTCGAGAACGTGCCATGCGTTGTGCCCGGCACGCGGCATGTTCTCGACCCTCGGCCAGTCGCGGACGCCGGTCCCGCTGTGGCCCTGAAGGCGATCGGCTCCCGCGGCTCGAGGTATTGGCTGCCACGGCCCTAGCCAAGACTCGCTGGGCACGCCCCTTAGTAGCGCTCGCCTTTGTAGGCCTCCGTGTTGGCTAGGCGATCGAGCATCGTCGACCCGGTGAGCTGGGCTCGGAGAGATCGAATATTCTCTCCGGCCGAGTGGCGCATCATCGCAGCCCAGACCAGGACGCTGCTCAGCCGGATCTCCAAGGGCATCGAACCGTCAGCGCTAGGTGCCGCCGAAGGCTGGTCGAAGTCCTGTAGGGCTGGAACCAAGGAGACGAACTCAGCGGTGTCACTCGCGTTGTTCACCAGACGCACCAAGGCCGCCTCCACTACCGGAACATACAGAGTCTTGTCCGTCTCGGCCCATGTGTCGAAATGCCGATCTAACGACGGGTGCCCCGCCCACTTGTTACGGAGATGGCGCACGTACTTGAGCGGCATGTGGTGATCAGCATCTATGTCCGCCCGCAGAGCCTCCAGCCGAGTCAGGTCAGCAGATGGAGCCTGTGCAGAGACAAGACGCTGCTTCATCCGGCCATGTGCTGTGGGCAGTGACGCGGTTCGACTGTTCCCGGGATCTTTGTTTGCCAGCCCGCCGTCGTTGAGTCCAGCGATGTCGAGCACCGCCTGCCGCATCAGGCGACGCTCGATGTCCGCCATCACACGGCCGGGCCTGTCGTCGTCCTCGGGTAGGTTGCTGAAGTACTGCCGAGTCCGCTTCGCCAAGTAGAAGCTCTGGACGGCGTTGATCACGGTTGATCCCAAGAGAGCCGACATCTGTGTCCATGGGATCTCGGCGTCTGCACTTGCCGCCAACTCCGCATGCGTAGCGGGACTGTCCGGAAACGTCGGCAGCACTGAAGCTGCGTACTCGGACTCGAACCGCGGCATTTTCATGTCCCGATCCAACCATCAACAACCTTGGGCCGAGCTCACTTCGTACCACCTCGCCGGATCGAGGGCGTTCGTGCAAGCTAGCTTGCACGCAGTTATGGAACCTGCGCTGAGCGACAGCGAACGTCGACATGCAGGCCAGATTGACCAACCGACCCGTGTGGCGTCGCCGCCCTCATCAGAGTCGACCGGCCCTGCAACCGTCCGCGTCTCCCACCGCAGCCTCGGCCGCATGATTGACGCGGTGCACCGCCTATCTCAGGCCCTCGCGGCCGACAAGTGGATCCCAAGCCCCACGCGTGACCGTCGGACGTTCAGATCGATCTAGTACGCCGCAGATCCGAGGGGACAGTTTGGAAAGGGGGGTGGGTCAAAGCGCCGCATTCAAGGCGACCGGTGGACCCAGCGCGGCCAGGGTGAAGCTTGGGCGACCACGGGTGGACCGCAGCGGTGCCCGAGCGCAAGGAAGCATCTCGAGCTCGAGCGCAAGGGCACCTCCTTGAGTGCGAAGCGTCCACCCGTCTATCTACAAGATGGCCGCTGGTTGACCTGTCTCGACCGGGGAAGGTTGCTGCCTGCGTCAGAGACTCCCTGCAGCGCCCAGACCTTGGCAGACTTACTAACGTGAGCGAATTGCGGATTGTGGTGGGGCGCCCAGGCGGGCAGCATGGGATTAGCTGGCGTATCTGGACGGATGGCAACGATATACGCATCAAGCCTCGGACCATGCAGGGATCCTTCAAAGTGAGAGTGCACCCTCCCGATCTCACGCGGGCAGACAGATCGCAACGAGCGTTCTTCTTTGGCTGGGAGATTAGTTGGCTACGGCAGCATCCAGGCAGCAGTGAGCCAAAGGGCGCTGACCCCATTGAGCAGTACTGGCCTCGCGAGCTTGGCCCAGGGGTGGTCCGGATTGCTGCGATACGCGTACACCCTGAGGCTGCGACATCTGAAAGGCCCGTCTCAAAGGCTGATTCGCACGTGTGGCTTGACCCTCGTGGCCCGGATCAGACCGTCGAGGTGCACATCCTTCTAGTCGAACGAACCCTCGATGCAAGGCAATGGTGCCTCAATCATCAAGAGGGGATGGTGTGTGGTCTTTTCGACGAGAGCGAGCTCGGCGATGTGATTCTCTACCGGTTTCACGATGATGCTGGGCCATCACCCATTGAGGTTAGAGGCGAGGGCGATCCCAAAGCATTCGCACCGGGCGATTTGGAGGCATTGCGTTTGGGATCGACCGTCGTGACGGCTCAGTTGTGGTCGACGAACTCCCGATTAGAGTCATACCGCCCGCTACCCCATAGCACTCAATACGACAAGAGTGGTGCGTCCTCTGTAGCCACCAACTCCGGCCGCAAGTACAGAGAACGACCTATTGCCTCACCCGCCCAAATCTCAGCCCGTTTCGTCGCTTCGAGTCGGACTCCTATCGGCGCCGACCACATCCCAGTCAAAGGCCTCAAGCATCAGCTCCGAGCGTGCAGCGTTGAGGAAAGCTCGTCGGAGGACCCAGTACTTGCTGTTCCAAGCCCGCCACCCCTCGCCCGACTGATCTGCCCCAAGGCATTGGCACTCTTCTTGGTGGGCTTCTTGGGGCGACGACCTCCTACTTCATCCAAGCCGCCGGACACCGCCGCGAAGCGGGCGAGCGTCTGCAAGGGCTTAGGCGGCAGATCTACGTTGACTGGCTCCGTCGTTCCCATAACTTCTATTCAGCGGTGCGCCTTGTGTCCTCCCGACATCGGGAGGGGCGAACGACCCCTGCTGAACTTGTGGAGGAGCTTCGTCGCATCCCGCCCGAGCCGGCCCAAATCGCATTGGAGCATCTTCGTCTCACAGCAGGGCAGGACGTCGCAGCGAGTGCGGCCCGCCTGTGGACGCACATGCGCCGTGAGGCCGTACCCCTGGCTGGCTGTACCGCGAGGCGCCGTCCCCTGCAGCCAGCCTGCCCTATGGGTGGGGCGTCGTCACCGACCTTGGCGTGCTGATGAGGTGGAACGAGAAGCACGACTACACGGGCGTGCTCCTTCCGGCATTCCTCGGGCACCCGCGCTTCACGGTCCTCGCCCGGTACGACAGCAAGGACCCGATCGGCGGCGCCGTGCTCCACGAGGCAGGCGCCACGATGGAACTCTCCAACGCCTGGACCGCCGGACGCCGGGGTGAGGATGTCGCCGGCATGGTCAAGTGCGCGGCCGTCCTGCACCCGGGTCGACCGCTTGTCGGCTACGCGCACGGGGACGAGCTCGGCCGGTGGCTCGCGGCTGGCTTCCGCACCACCGGAGCGCACGACGTGTGGGTGCGCTGAGATGGCGTGTCCCTGCTGCCGCGGTCGCCAAGAAGCGACCGAAGCCCATGCGTTGGAGTCCGCCAGACGCCGACGCGCAACGACCTCACATGCCGCCGATGGTGAACGTGTCGCGACGTGAGCGAGTAGCGGTTCCCCCACCGTCCTTGATTACGCTGTGACCGTGCTCGCCTCGGATGAGAGACCGACCGACCGGCCTTGTGAGGACTGCGGCGGGCTGGTGATCTCCGGACTTGAACCCGTCGCACCAGGCGACGATCCGGAGTTGGAGGCGGAAGGTCTGACGGCGGCGAGGAGTGACTGGTGCACGAATCTCGACTGCCCGTCCAACCACGCCTTTAAGAGCCTGACTCGAGTCGGGGTGAACGACTACATCTGTAGGGTCTGCGGCGAGGCGTTGCGCACTCCGATGAGTGCGGTCCGAGCCCACACAGCGACGCATTGACCCGCCGCGATCCGCTCGTTCAAAGCAGTTGTCTCGCGAGGTGCGTCTAACCGCCGCCTGTGCGCGTGCTGCTGTGCTCAGGCAACGGCACTACCTGAAACCAATTCAGTGGTCCGGGGCGGCACCGCTGCCACAAGTCGCCGGATCGCGAGGTAGACGCTCCGCCACTTCACCAACCCCTTACGCGAACCACCCGAAGTCCCCCTCGAGGTCGGCGAGGGGCCACAGCTCACGCGCGCCGTGGCTGGCCACCTCCATGGCTGCGCCGTCGAGCGCGACGAACGTCTCGGGCACGTCCACGTCGGCCCAACTGAGGACGAGCTCGAACGGCTCGGTCGGGACGGGGCGGACCCACCACGTCTGGGTGAGCCGGAGGTCGCTCGACCCTCCTTCGGTCCTGCTGAGGGACGTTCCCGCAACGGAGCCGAGCTCCGGAGCCATGGCGTCGTCCGCGCGTGCACCGACCTTCGTCCCGTCGCCCAGGAGCAGGCCTACCCGCGGTTCGCTGCGCAGGCCGTATGGGCCGTCGACGCGCGACGACGCGTCCGGGTGCAGCCACCCCTCGAGGTGCAGCTGCACACCTCGGTCGTAGACCTGCGCGTGCCCGAGCCGGAGAACGACGGCGTCGGTCGTCGCGACGTCGATTGCGAGAGGCAGGAGGACCGGCACGACGTTGAGCGGTGGCACCCACGGCACATTGCCTAGCGCCCGCTCGCCACCCGGCTCGGTCTCCGCGGTGGGCAGGGGCTCGAAGAAGGGGTCTCGGGACGTCACGGCGACACGCTATCCGCGCCACGGGCGGCCCGGCATACGAGCGTTGTCGCAGGCGCGGGGGAGAATGGTCGGGTGCCGCTCTACCGTGATCAGGGGATCGTCCTGCGCACCCACAAGCTGGGTGAGGCGGACCGGATCATCACGGTGCTCACCCGCAGCCTGGGCAAGGTCCGCACGGTGGGCAAGGGCGTGCGTCGCACGAAGTCCCGCTTCGGTGCGCGGCTGGAGCCGGGGATGCTCGTCGACCTCCAGTGCTACGAGGGGCGCACCCTCGACACCGTGACCCAGGCCGAGACGCTGGAGTCGTGGGGTGACGTCGTGTCGCGCGACTACGGCGCGTGGACCGCCGCCAACGCGGTGCTCGAGACCTGCGACCGGCTCACCGAGGAGCGCGAGCCGGCGCTCCAGCAGTACCTCCTCGTCACCGGCGCGCTGCGCTCGCTCGCGGGCAAGGAGCACGACCCCAACCTCGTCCTCGACGCCTACCTCCTGCGCGCGCTCGCGATCGCCGGCTGGGCGCCGAGCTTCCACGACTGCGCCAAGTGCGGTTCGGAGGGTCCGCACCGCGCGTTCCACGTCGTGTCCGGTGGCGCCGTCTGCTCCGTATGCCGTCCGCCCGGCTCCTCCGCCCCCGCGCCGGAGACGCTCCGCCTCCTGGCGGCCCTGCTCGCGGGCGACTGGTTCGTCGCCGACGCCTCGGACCCCCGGCACCGCCGCGAGGGCAGCGGAATGACCACCGCGTTCCTGCAGTGGCACCTCGAACGCGGGGTGCGCTCGCTCCGTATGGTGGAGCGGTGACGAGCCGCCCCTTCGCCCACCCCAGCGGCGCGCGGCCCCCGGCCCTTCCGCCCGCGCAGGTCCCCGGTCACGTCGCGATCGTCATGGACGGCAACGGGCGCTGGGCCAACGCACGCGGGCTCCCGCGGACCAAGGGCCACGAGGCCGGGGAGGCAGCCCTGCTCGACGTCGTCGCCGGGGCCATCGAGGCCGGGGTGACCCACCTGTCCGCCTACGCCTTCTCCACCGAGAACTGGAAGCGCAGCCCCGACGAGGTCCGCTTCCTCATGGGCTTCAACCGCGACGTCATCCGCCGGCGCCGCGACCAGCTCCACGAGTGGGGCGTGCGGATGCGGTGGGTGGGCCGGCGACCGCGGCTGTGGTCGTCGGTCATCAAGGAGCTCGAGGTTGCGCAGGAGCTGACCCAGCACAACACCGGCCTGACGCTCTACTTCTGCGTCAACTACGGCGGCCGGGCCGAGCTCGGCGACGCCGCCCGGGCCATGGCCGAGGACGTCGCCCGCGGGCGCCTCAAGCCCCGCAGCGTCGACGCCCGCACGCTGGCTCGCTACCTGCCCGAGCCGGACATGCCCGACGTCGACCTGTTCGTGCGGTCCTCCGGGGAGCAGCGGACGAGCAACTTCCTGCTGTGGCAGAGTGCCTACGCGGAGATGGTCTTCCTCGACACGCTGTGGCCCGACTTCGACCGCCGTGATTTGTGGCGGGCGATCGAGATCTACGCCGACCGCGACCGCCGCTACGGCGGAGCGGTCGACCTCCCGGGGGCGCAGGCCCTCGCGCCGTCGGTCAGCCCGGACCCAGCAGCGCACTGAGCGGCGCGACGGCGACGACGCTGTCAGCCTTCGACACGAGCTCGGGATCGATGCTCACGAGGGCGTCCGCCTGGAGCCGGGCGACAGCGAGGTACTCCGCGTCGCGCAGCGTCTCCCACCCGTGCTCCCGCGCGATCGTCCACGACGTCATCCGGGACACCCGGTCACCGAGCAGCCGGATCCTCACCTCGGTCATCCGCTCGTGCGTGGACCGCACGGACGACTCGTCGCGTTCACCGCGCACCACCTGGCCGAGCAGAAGCTGGAGCGCCTCCGAGCGGATCGACCCGGGTGCGACGAGCTGGTGAGCCGGGTCGACCGTGAGGCCCTCGTCGACGAGGTGCAGCAGCGTGGGCGCGTCGACGACGAACCGGGTCATGGCAGCTCCTCGGTGCTCAGTGGGACGTGCAGGTGCCGAACAGCTCGATGGTGTGCGTGACGTCGGCGAAGCCGTGCTGGCGGGCGACCTCGGTCGCCCACGTCTCCACGGCCGGACCCTCGACCTCGACGGTGCGGCCGCACTCCCGGCAGACGAGGTGGTGGTGGTGGGAGTCGGTCGAGCACGACCGGTAGGCCGCCTCGCCGTCGTCGGTGCGCAGCACGTCGACGTCGCCGTCGGCGGCCATGGCCTGCAGGTTGCGGTAGACCGTGGCCAGGCCCACCGAGGCGCCCTGAGCCTGCAGCTTGGAGTGCAGCTCCTGGGCGGAGAGGAACTCGGAGGTCGTCGCCATGAGCTCGGCCAGGGCGGCACGCTGGCGGGTGGGTCGCCGGGTCGCGCCGGACGCACCGGACGCGCCGGACGCGCCGGCCCCGCCCGTGCCGATGGAGTGGGTGCTCATCGAGTGGCCTCCTCGGTCTCCGGGCGGTGGCGCTCGGTCCCGTCGTGCTCGTCGTAGTGGTCCCGGTGCGGTGCGTGCCGGTGGCCGTCGTGCAGGTAGTCGAGGTGGTCGTGATGGACCACCGTCGGGTGACCGCACGCGGGGCCGTGCTCGTGCTCGTGCCGCTCGGCGCGCTCGTGAGCGGCGCGCCGGGCGCGGCTGACGACGGCGGTGACGGCGCCGACGACGAGGAACGTCGCGATGGCGATGAGGACGATGGTGCCGCCCGAGGGGGTCTCGGCATAGAACGACACGACGACCCCGCCGACACTCGACAGGACGCCGAGAAGGGAGGCCCACAGCAGGCTGGTGCGGAAGCTCCGCGAGACCAGCTGCGCCGAGGCGTTCGGGATGATCATCAGCGCCGTGATGAGCAGGAGCCCCACGACCCGCATCGAGACGACGACGGTGACGGCGGTGAGCACCGACAGCGCGATGTTGTAGGCCATCACCGGCATGCCGGCGGCTCGGGCGTACTCCTCGTCGTTGGCGACGGCGAAGAAGCGTTGGCGCAGCAGCCACGTCACCGCGACGACGACGACAGCGAGCGCGGCGAAGACGACGATGTCGGCCCGGCTCGTGGTGAGGATGGCGCCGAAGAGATAGCCGGTGAGGTTGGCGGGGGAGGACGCGGGTGACTTCGAGATGAGGACCACGCCGAGCGCGATGCCTCCGTAGAACATCACCGCCAGTGCCATGTCCCCGCTCGTGCGTCCGGTCGCCCGGATCACCTCGACCGCCACCGCGGCCGCGATCGCCGCGACGAGGGCGGTGAGCACCGGCATCGAGCCGGTGAGGATCCCCACGGCCACGCCGGCGAGGGCCACGTGGCCGATGCCGTCGCCGATGAGCGAGAGGCGCCGCTGGACGAGGAAGGCCCCGACGAGCGGTGCAGCGAGCCCGACGAGCACCGCGGCCACGAGAGCCTGGCGCATGAAGTCGAGGGCGAGCAGGTCACCCATGGTGCACCTCCCGGCGGCCGAGGGGATCTGTGACGATCGCGGCGATGCCGGGGGTCCGCCCCTCGACGGCCGGCGGGTCGTCGTGGTGGTGGACGGTGCCGGCCTCGTGGCCCCGGTGGGTCGCGAGGTAGTCGCGCGGGGTCCCGTCGTAGTCGACGTGGCCGCCGTCCATGCAGACGATCCGGGTGACGACGTCGTGCAGCGCCGCGAGCTCGTGGGTGACGATGAGCATCGACGTGCCGCGGGTGGCGAGGGCGGCGAGCACGTCCGCGAGGACCCGCTGGTTCGCCGCGTCCACCCCGGCTGTCGGTTCGTCCATGACGAGGAGGTCGGGCTGCGAGGCGAGGGCGCGCGCGATGAGCACCCGGCGCTGCTGGCCGCCGCTCAGGGCGGTGACGTCCTCGCGCTCGCGGTCGCGCAGGCCGACGGCGTCCAGGGCCTCGTCCACGGCGGCGGCGTCGGCCGAGCCGGCAGGTCGCCACCAGGGGCGCAGGGGGAGCCGGCCGACCTCGACGACCTCGCGCACGGTCGCCCGGACCGACGTCGAGAGGGAGTGTCGCTGGGGGACGTAGCCGATGCGCGGCTTGTCGCGGAACCGGTCGAGGGGAGTGCCGAACAGCAGGACGTCACCGCCGAGGTGGTCCGACAGCCCGAGCAGCCCCTTGACGAGGGTGGTCTTGCCGGAGCCGTTGGGTCCGAGCAGGGCCACGACCTCGCCGCGCCCCTGCGACAGGGTGACCCCGTCGACGACCCGACGGTCGGCGTACCCGAAGGAGGCCGACCGAAGGGAGATGAGAGGGACGTCGGTCACGAGCAGCCCTGGCCCTTGACGAGGGTGGCGAGGTTCGAGCGCATGACCTCAAGGTAGTTCTTCCCGGCCGAGGCGTCGCTGAGTCCCTCGATCGGGTCGAGCACGGCCACGGTCGCACCGGTCTCCCTGGCGATCGTCTCGGTGAGGTCCTTGCTCACGAGCGTCTCGGCGTAGACCGTCTTCACCCCTGCCTCGCGCACGTGCTCGATGATCTCCTTCATGGCCGCCGCGTTCGGCTCGGTGTCGGGGGAGACGCCGGCGATCCCGACCTGGTGCAGGTCGTAGCGGTCGGCGAGGTAGGCGAACGCCGCGTGGCCGGTGACGAGCTCCCGGGTCGTGCAGGTCTTCAGCGCTGCCGCGAACTCCGTGTCGAGGGCGGTCAGCTCGGCGACGAACGCGTCGGCGTTGGCGGCGTATGCCGTCGCGCCGGCCGGGTCGGCCTTCGCGAGCCGGTCGGAGATCGCCTCGACGGCCGACGCATAGCGGGTGGGGTCGAGCCAGAAGTGGGGGTCGATGCCTTCCTCGGTGCCCTCCTGCTTCCCGTGCTCGTGCCCGTCGTGGGTGGCCTCGATGGTGAGGTCCACGGAGGTGGAGACGTCCAGCACCTTCTCGGCGTCGACCTGCGTCACGGCCTCGTCCACCGCCGGCTGGAAGCCCTTCTCGTAGACCACGACGGCGGACCGGCCCAGGGTCGCGACGTCCTTCGGAGTGAGCTCGACGTCGTGCGGCTCGGCTCCCGGCTTGGTCAGGCTGGAGACGGTGACGCGGTCCCCGCCGACGCGCTCCACGGCATACGCCAGGGGGTAGAAGGCGGCGGTCACGCCCACCGTGTCCTCGGTGGCCGCCCCGGTGTCGGCGGAGCTCGCGCCGCAGCCGGCGAGCGTGAGGGAGGCGAGCGTCGCGACGACCAAGGAGCGCTTCATGACAACCATTCTCAACTCGGTTGAGAATGGTTGTCAAACTCGATGCGGTCGGGTCAGCGCGGGACGGCCTGCGTGATCGTGATGGCCAGGGCCAGGGCGACCACCGCCAGCCGCATGAGGCGTTCCTGCGAGGTCAGCCGCGGCCAGCCGAGCACGAGCAGCCAGACGAGGAAGAGCGTGACCAGCGCGAGCAGCACCCAGCCCCAGCCGGGGATCAGCACGCCGGCGACCATGAGGACGAGGACGGCGAGGAAGGGGACCGCACGGGGCAGCGAGGCGATGGTGCGCAGGACGGGGGCGCTGGCGCTCTCGAGGGATTCGCGAAGGGGTGGCACGAGCGAGGAGCCTACGCGGGCAAACCGATGCGGCCACGCTGCGGGGTGGACAGTAACCTTGCGCCCATGCCCAAGGAGACCTCCACCGTCGATACCGTCGTCAACCTCTGCAAGCGCCGGGGCTTCGTCTTCCCCAGCGGCGAGATCTACGGCGGGACCCGGTCGGCGTGGGACTACGGGCCCCTTGGCGTCGAGCTCAAGGAGAACATCCGGCGCCAGTGGTGGAAGTCCATGGTCATCGCTCGCGACGACGTCGTCGGCCTCGACTCCTCGATCATCCTCCCGCGCGAGACCTGGGTCGCCTCCGGCCACGTCGGCACCTTCACCGACCCGCTCACCGAGTGCCTCAGCTGCCACAAGCGCTTCCGCGTCGACCACATGCAGGAGGCGATCGCGGACAAGCAGAACAAGCGCGCCGCCGCCGACGCCCAGGTCGACCCTGACACCATCGAGCTCACCGAGATCGCCTGCCCTAACTGCGGCACGCGGGGGCAGTGGACCGAGGCTCGCGAGTTCAACATGATGCTCAAGACCAACCTCGGGGTCATCGACGACGAGTCCGGCCTGCACTACCTGCGGCCCGAGACCGCGCAGGGCATCTTCGTCAACTTCCTCAACGTCATGCAGACCTCCCGCAAGAAGCCGCCGTTCGGCATCGCCCAGACCGGCAAGAGCTTCCGCAACGAGATCACCCCCGGCAACTTCATCTTCCGCACGCGGGAGTTCGAGCAGATGGAGATGGAGTTCTTCGTCAAGCCCGGCGACGACGAGCAGTGGCACCAGTACTGGATCGATGAGCGCACCCGCTGGTACGTCGACCTCGGCATCGACGCCGGCAACCTGCGCCACTTCGAGCACCCGAAGGAGAAGCTGAGCCACTACTCGACGCGCACCGTCGACATCGAGTACCGCTTCAACTTCGCCGGCAGCGAGTGGGGTGAGCTCGAGGGCATCGCCAACCGGACCGACTTCGACCTGTCGACGCACAGCAGGCACAGCGGCACCGACCTGCTGTTCTTCGACCAGACGACCGGCGAGAAGTACACCCCCTACGTCATCGAGCCGGCGGCCGGCCTGTCGCGCTCGCTCATGACCTTCCTCGTCGACGCCTATGCCGAGGACGAGGCGCCCAACACCAAGGGCGGTGTGGACAAGCGCGTCGTCCTGCGGCTCGACCGCCGCCTCGCCCCGGTCAAGGCCGCCGTGCTGCCGCTGAGCCGCAACGCCGACCTCTCGCCCAAGGCCCGCGACCTCGCCGCCACCCTGCGCCGCCACTGGAACATCGACTTCGACGACGCGGGCGCGATCGGCAAGCGCTACCGCCGCCAGGACGAGATCGGCACGCCGTTCTGCATCACGGTCGACTTCGACACCCTGGAGGACCAGGCGGTGACGATCCGCGAGCGCGACACGATGGCGCAGGAGCGCATCGGCCTCGACCAGGTCGAGGGCTGGCTCGCGCAGCGACTCGTCGGCTGCTGAGCCGACGGTGACGGACGGCCATGGCTGACGAGGTCGAGGAGGCAGTCGCCGCTGCCGCGACCAGTCTGTATGCCGTCCCGCTGGGGGAGTTCGTCGCGTCCCGCAAGGCGCTGGCCGCGACCGCGAAGTCATCGGCCGGCCCCGCGGCGGCCAAGGAGGTGCTCGCGCTGCGCAAGCCCACGGTGACGGCGTGGGCCATGAACCTCACCTCGCGCGAGGACCCGGAGGTCGTGCGCGACCTCGTCGGCCTCGGAGCTCGGATGCGAGCCGCGCAGTCGCGCCTGGACGCCGGCACCCTCCGGTCGGTGAGGGGGGAGCGGGACGCGACCGTCGCGGCATACGTCGACCGCGTCGCGGAGGTGGCCACGGCGGCAGGCGCCGCCCTCAGCGCGAGCGGTCACGACGAGGTGCGCGCCTCGGCCATCGCGGCCCTGGCCGACGAGAGCGCCGCGGAGGCACTCTGCTCAGGCCAGCTGACGCGGGCGCTCAGCTACAGCGGCTTCGGGGAGGTCGACCTCTCGGGCGCCGTGGGGGTGACGAGCTCCGGGTCGATCATGTCGGTGCTGCCCGGTGGCGCCGGGGCACCCGGAGCGTCCGGCGACTCGGGAGCGGCAGGCGAGGCCGAGCGCCGCGAGGGTGAGGGCCAGGACGACGAGGACGACGAGGACGACGACGAGCTGACGGCGGAGGAGCTCGCCCGGGCCGTGGCGGAGGCCAAGGCCGCCAAGGCCGCGGCGAAGGCCCGGCGTCGGGCGGAGGCGGAGGTGGAGGCCGCGCAGGCCCAGATGAGGCAGGCCCAGGCCGAGCTGGAGGCCGCAGAGGACGCGGCACGGGTGGCGCGAAAGGCGGTCGTCGCCGCCCAGAAGCGCCTCGACGCCGCGCGGGCCGACGTGTCGGGGCTTCCCTGACGGGTCGGGACTCCGGCACGCCCCGACCCGTCACGGAGCCCCCGGCAGGTGAGCGACGTAGGGAATGCCCGGCCGCACCCCTCGGTTAGATAGATTGAATCATCAACTACTTGAACCAAGGAGCATGCGAGATGGAGTTCGGCATCTTCACCGTCGGGGACGTCACCACGGACCCGACCACCGGCCGCGCGCCCACCGAGAACGAGCGCATCAAAGCCACCGTCGCCATCGCGAAGAAGGCGGAGGAGGTCGGGCTCGACGTCTTCGCGACGGGGGAGCACCACAACCCGCCGTTCGCCGCCCCGGCGAACCCGGCCGTGCTGCTGGCCCACGTGGCCGCGCAGACCGAGCGCCTCGTGCTCTCCACCTCGACGACGCTCATCACGACCAACGACCCGGTGCGGATCGCGGAGGACTACGCCTACCTCCAGCACCTCGCCGACGGCCGGGTCGACCTCATCATGGGCCGCGGCAACACCGGACCGGTGTACCCGTGGTTCGGGAAGGACATCCGCGACGGCATCGACCTCGCAGTCGAGAACTACGCGCTGCTGCGCCGGCTCTGGACCGAGGAGGCCGTGACCTGGCAGGGCAAGTTCCGCACGCCGCTGCAGGGCTTCACGTCCACCCCGAGGCCGCTCGACGGCGTGCCGCCCTTCGTCTGGCACGGCTCGATCCGCAGCCCCGAGATCGCCGAGCAGGCGGCCTACTACGGCGACGGCTTCTTCCACAACAACATCTTCTGGCCGATGTCGCACACCAAGCAGATGGTCAACCTCTACCGCCGCCGCTACCAGCACCACGGCCACGGCAAGCACGACCAGGCCATCGTGGGTCTGGGCGGCCAGGTGTTCATGAGGGCCAACAGCCAGGACGCGGTGCGCGAGTTCCGTCCCTACTTCGACAACGCACCCGTCTACGGGCACGGCCCCTCGCTCGAGGACTTCGCGCGCGAGACGCCGCTGACCGTCGGCTCGCCCCAGCAGGTCATCGAGCGCTACGGCGCCATGGCGGACCAGGTCGGCGACTACCAGCGCCAGCTCTTCCTCATGGACCACGCGGGCCTGCCGCTGAAGACGGTCCTCGAGCAGCTCGACATCCTCGGAGGCGAGGTCGTGCCCGAGCTGCGCCGGATCGCCGACGCCCGCCGCCCCGCCCACGTCCCCGCAACCGCTCCGCGCCACGCCGAGCGCATCGCCCACCCCGAGACCGTGGAGGTCTGAGTTGACCCGCCGCATCGTCGCCGTCTCCGCCGGCCTGTCCGAGCCGAGCTCGACCCGCCTGCTCGCCGACCGCCTCCTCGAGGCCGTCGACCGTCACGTCACCGCCCACGGCGAGGATGTGACGATCGAGG
Source organism: Knoellia terrae (assembly GCF_048606435.1). Lineage (NCBI taxonomy): Bacteria > Bacillati > Actinomycetota > Actinomycetes > Micrococcales > Intrasporangiaceae > Knoellia > Knoellia terrae. The sequence goes on from NZ_JBMBWH010000004.1 coordinate 200,760, forward strand.
TCGTCGAGCTCCGTCCCCTGGCGCGGCTCATCGCTGACCAGATGCTCACCCGCTTCCCCAGTGGGGAGCTGACGACGGCGATCGAGAAGGTGCTCTCCGCCGACGCCCTCGTCGCCGTGTCACCGGTGTTCTCGGGTTCCTACAGCGGCCTGTTCAAGTCCTTCTTCGACAACCTCGACGTGGGGGCGCTCGACGGCCGGCCCGTGCTCGTCGCCGCGACCGGCGGGTCGGCGCGGCACTCGCTCATGCTCGACCACGCGATGCGCCCGCTGTTCTCCTACCTGCACGCGTCGGTCGTCCCGACGGGCGTCATGGCCGCCACCGACGACTTCGGCACGACCGGGCTCGACCGCCGGGTCGACCGGGCCGCAGCCGAGCTGGTCAGCGCGATGCTCGCCGCCCCGGGCGGCACGGACTCCCGACGGGGCGGCTTCCTGCCGGCCGTGACGGAGCAGCGAGAGGCCGGGTTCACCGACCGCTTCGACGAGGTGACCGACTTCAGCGAGCTGCTGCACCGCGCCTCGTCCTGAGCTGCCCCGTCCGTCCGTCGCGACCGACGGCCGGGCTCGCTCCCGAGTCCGCGTACCTCGGCGCGCTCGGGATGACCGGTCTCACGGCATACGGCGGTCTGCGGTAGGCCGCCCGGCTGGCCAAGGGCGACGGGCGATGGCTCCGCAGAGCGCAATTCGTCCGTGCGGGCGCATCGAGGAGATGGCCGCCTCGAGGTGCTCGCCGCCCACGTCAGGACAACGCCACGGAGCCCACCCCGGGTCCACGCAACCTTGCTCTGGCCCTCGGCAAGCAGCTCAGCCTGCAGGGTTTCCTCGTGGGCGCTTACTCCGACAAGGCCGCTGAGTTCACGGACCTCATGGCGGGGTGGCTCGCGGAGGGTGTGGTGACGTGGGAAGAAACCGTGCGCGAGGGCTTGGACAACGCACCGCAAGACTTCCTCGACCTGCTCGCCGGCGGCAACACCGGCACGATGGTCGTCCCCTCTGACGGCCCCGGCGCTGCCGGTGTCGGCGCGACTCGCCGCGGCTGGTCCGGTCGCGATGAACACTCCGTGCCCGAGTGCTGCTAACGTCATCCTCGTTGCCTTTCTAGTCCACGTCCTACGTGGCCGACACGACCAACTCGCTCGCGCTACCAGTTCCGCGTGTGTGACCGGGTCGGAGAATCGGCGGCATGAGTTCTCCACACGGGAGTTCTCGCAACACAGATAGGCAACACCAAGTGGCAACCGGCACCGTGAAGTGGTTCAACAGCGAAAAGGGCTTCGGCTTCATCGAGCAGGACGGCGGCGGCGCTGACGTCTTCGTTCACTACTCGGCCATCGAGAGCGGCGGCTACCGCGAGCTCCAGGAAGGCCAGAAGGTCGAGTTCGACGTCACGCAGGGCCCGAAGGGTCCGCAGGCTGAGAAGGTCAAGGGTCTCTGACCTGTAGCACTTTCGAGACACCGATCTCGGCGAAGGCCCCCCGACCGCGAGGTCGGGGGGCCTTCGTTCTGCCCGGCGCGTTCCCGACAGGACCTCGCGTATGCCGGTGAGGTGGGAGACCCTGTCAGGGTGACCGCTCCGCTGCGCGAGGTCGACGACGAGTTCGCCGACTTCGTCCGCGCGCGCCAGCACGAGCTGCTCAGGGCGGCCTACCTCGTCTGCGGGGACGAGCAGCGGGCCGAGCGCCTCGTCCGGGAGGCGTTCACCACCCTCTGGGTGAGCTGGCGGACCCTGGGGGACGAGGACCTCGACGCCTTCGTCCGACGTGTCCTCTACCGCGCCCTCACCGCACGAGCCGGCCGGCGGTCCTCCGCGTCCGACCCGAGTGCGGAGCGGCCCCGCAGCGCCGTCGAGGTCGCGCTCGCAGCCCTGGCTCCACGCCAGCGGGCCGTCATCGTCCTGCGCCACGTCGAGCGTCGCAGCCAGCACGACGCGGCTGCAGCCCTCGGCCTGTCGACCCGTGGGGTCGCAGCACACGAGTCCGCGGCCCTCCGGCGCCTGGACGCGCTCCTGCCGGGGGTCGGGGCCTCACCCCCCGGCGCCCGGGTCGCCGACCTCGAGCGAGTCCTCGACGCGGCGGCCGAGCACCTCACCGAGCGTGACCTCGTCGCGCCCGCCCGTGAGGGAGCCCGGTCGATCCGGGAGCGACGTCGTCGCGCCGGAGCCACGGCCCTCGCCGTCGCCACGGCGGTGGTCGTGGGGGTGGTCGTCATCCCGTGGGGACCCGACGGCAGCGACCGGCCGACGACCTTCCGCCCGTCGCAGCCTCCGCAGCCGGTCGTGGGCGCGGAGTGGGACCCGAGCGAGGTGGACGTGCTCGGGGTCCCCGCACAGGTCGGTCCCACGGCGCGGCAGCTGGCCGACCTCCCCCGGGTCCCCGACGCCACGCGTGGCCAGCTCGCCCTGCCGGACGTGCTGGCGTTCGGGCCCGACACCCGGATGCCGGACCTCAGCGCGGTGGGAGGCAGCGGGGCACCCGTGCGGGCGGTCCTGCTGCGGCACACCGCGCAGGGTTTGCGGGCCGTGCTCGTGCGCCCGACCCTGGCCAACCCCTACGTGCTCGTCGACACCGTGCCCCTCGTCCCGACGCTCGACGAGGGCGGCACCTCCGCCGATCCGCTCGAGGTCACGGCCATTGCGGACGACCGGCGCCACGTCATGTTCCTCCAGCCGGGCAAGGTGCACGTCCTCGATGCCTTCACGGCGACGGTCCGGTCCTTCACGGTCCCCGACCGCCACCTCCATGAGGGCGGCTGGGTGGGTCGCGAGGTCAACGTGTGGTCACAGACCTACCGGTGGCGGGTGTCACCGGACACCGGTCAGGTGCGGCGCCTGGGCCAGGCGGTCTACCACGGACCGCACCGGGTCACGGCCACGGCGGACGACCTGCGGATCCAGGGCTACGACGACCGCGGCACCGGCTCGGCGAGCCGCACCGGTCCCGGCCTGCTCAGCGGCACCTGGGGAGCCACGTTCAGCAACGACGAGGACCGGCTCGCCACGGGCGGGTTCCTCAGCCAGCCGGCAGCACTGGAGCTGAACCGGCAGCGCCCCATGCGCCTGTTCCAGGGAGTGCTGACCCTCGACGCCCGGCAGCTGACCGGCGCCCGCCTGCTCGTGGCACCCGGCAGCGAGGGGGTCGCGGTCGGGTGCTGCGAGGTGCTGGGCTGGGCCTACAAGGACGAGATCCTCGTCCGGTGGAGGATCACCGACCTGCTCATGTGGAACGCCCGGACCGGTGCGCTCCTGCGCGTCTCCACCCTTCCGGGTCGACAGCAGGAGCCACCGGTTCTCGGCAGCCCCGCGGCGTCAGTCGCGATCGCCCCCTGACGCACGGCGAGCAGGCTCGAGTGGCCCTCTCTACGAGGCGGTCGACCGACCATGACCCTGCTCGGCGAGGCGGGCAGCCAGGGACGTCCTGTTGCTCACCCCCAGCTTGCGGAAGGCACGGCCGAGGTGGAACTCCACCGTCTTGGTGCTGAGGAACAGCGCGCCCGCGACCTCCTTGTTCGACCGTCCCTGCGCCACCAGACCGGCCACACGCAGCTCGCCGGCCGTGAGGGCCTGCCCCTCGGGGCCCTGCCGCACGGTGGCGCCGGACGCCCGGAGCTCCTGCTGGACACGGAGCACCCACGGCGTGGCGCGCAGCCCCACGAACACCGTCTCGGCGAGGCGGAGGTGCTTCCGGGCCTCCCGTCGAGCACCACAGCGGCGCAGCATCGACCCGGCGGTGAACCTCCACCGTGCCGCCTCGAAGACGTCACCGACCTCCTGGGCGTGCTGGAGCAGACGTTGCGCGCCCGCGTGGTCGTCGGCGAGCAGGGCCACGGCCACCGACCGGGGGCCCCGGCTCGGATGGCCCGAGCCGCCCAGGGCCCTCTCGGCCTCGGCCGTGCGTCCGGCCCGCACCAACGCCTCGACGAGGTCGAGCGTGCCGTCGGGGCCGAGGCCGGTGCAGCGCCGGTAGCACTCGACCGCCGACTCCGGCTCGTCGAGGGAGAGGTGCAGCAGGCCACGGATCGACCACGCGTCCTCCTCCAGCCAGCGCACCTCCAGGTGCTGCACGATCTCGCGGGCCTCCTCCGTGTGCTCCCAGCACGGCTCGCGCTCGCCGCGGGCCGCCTCGACGGCAGCCTGCCGCAGGAGCCCTTCGGCGACCTGGGTGCGCTGCCCGGACACCCGCGACAGCTCCGTGGCCTCCTCGAAGGCGGCATACGCCCGGTCCCAGAGCCCGCGCGAGTGGTCACGGATCGCGGCGAGCCGGACGACGCGCGGCGACCACATGAGCTCCCCGCTCTCACGCAGCCGGGTCACGTGCTGCTGGACCTCGGTGGGCAGCGCAGGGAGCTCGCGGTCCAGGAACAGGTCGGCGTTCACGGCCCAGAGCAGGAGCCCGAGGTGGTCGTCGAGCAACCGCTCCTCGCTCAGGACGGCCTGGGCCAGCCGCAGCGCCTCCTCGGCGCCCGGCTGGTCGCCGGCCAGGGAGGCAGCCGCTCCCCGGGCATGGTGGGCGAGGAAGCGCTGCACCGCGTCATCGGGGTCGTGCAGCGAGAGTGCGGTCGTCGCCGCGAGCCGGGCCCAGTCGGGTCGACGCGCATACATCCCGGCGAAGACCGCCTCGGCGGCTGCCCACACGCGCTGCTGCTTGCTCCCCGCCCTCGCGGCCTCCATGAGCAGGGAGAAGGCTTGGGAGGGGCGGCCCAGCGCGTGCTCGACGCGGCCCCGTTCGTGTAGCAGGACGGCTCTCGACTCGTCGACGTCGGTCGTCGTGACGGCCAGGGCGGCGTCGTAGAGGCGAGCAGCCCGGATCGCTGCGCCCCCACGGAAGGCGGCGTCGGCAGCCCGTCCGAGCCACCGCTGCCGCCGGTCGGAGTCCTCGGACAGCTCCGAGGCACGTTCCCAGGCGTCGGCCGCCTCCAGCGACGCGTCGCGACCGGCGCTCGACTCGGCCACGTCGGCAAGGGCGTCGGCGATCCCCTGGTGATGGCCCGAGACCGACTCGGCCATGTGCCAGGCCCATTGTCGGCGTCCGCCCGGTTCGGAGGCCCAGCACTCGCCGAGGACCGCGTGGATGCGTCGAACCTGCTCCACGGTGCCCTCCGCGGCGGTGCTGCGCACCAACGGGTGGCGCCACTGCACACCGTCCCGGGTCAGCCGGCCCAGACCGGTCTGCTCGAACGGCTCGAGGTCCGCCAGGGTGATGGAGAGCTTGGCCAACGCCTCCTCGACGAGGTCACCGGGCGCGCGACCGGCATACGCGAACAGCCGTGACCCCTCCCGTGCCGCAGGCGGCAAGGACGAGAGAAGGTGGCGATAGCTTTCGGTGGCCGACGTGTGCGGGAGCTGATGGGGGAGCGGGAGGGTCCCGGCGCGCACGTCCTCGTCGAGCAGTGCCGACGACTCCAGGATCGCGAGGGGGTTGCCGCCGGTGCGTTCCGTCAGGGTGGTCACGACATCCGTGGCCAGCTCGGGCACCAGTCGGCGGCACTGCGCCAGGGGCAGACCGTCCAGCCGCAGCTCCGGCACCGATCGGAGGAGCGGTGCGAGGCCGTCGTCGTCGGAGCCGTCAGCAGGCCGCGATCCGAGGATGACTGCGACCCGCTCCGCCGCCAGGCGTCGCGCGGCGAACACGACCGTTTCGGCAGAGGCGCGGTCCACCCACTGCAGGTCGTCGACGACGACGACCACGGGCCGTCGTTCGGCGCGAGCGGAGAGCAGGGCGACCAGGATGCCGCCCAGCACCATCCGCCCCGGCGGTGGGCCGTCCGTGGCCCCGGTCGCCACGAGCAGGGCACGCGACTGGGTGGGCGTCAGCACGTCGTACTTCTCGGGGTCGGGGCCGACGAGCATCGCGAGCGCCGCGAAGGGGACGTCGTGCTCGGCCTCGACCCCGGTCAGGCAGAGGAGGTCCACCGTGGGGTCGGCAGCCAGGTCGGAGGTGGCGGCTGCGAGCAGCGACGACTTGCCGATCCCCGGGGGACCGACCACCGCCAGCGCACCCCCCTGCCCGGCCACCGCGTCCGCGACGAGGTCCCGGAGCTGGGCGAGCTCGGCGTCACGTCCGATGACGTCTCGACTCACGCCTCAACCCTAGGCACACCCCGGAGCCGGCGCTCGCTTTTGCCCCGATCACGCACGGAAGTGGGCGACGCCCTGGGGCGCCGCCCACCACCGGCCGTGCTCAGGGTGCAACGGGCGGCGTTGCCGTGGGGTTGAAGTGGTGGCAGTAGGCGACCGGGACCGGGTAGGCGTGCTCGGCGTGCGGGATGGCTTCGGACGAGGTTCTGGTGGGTGCGTTCGCGGAGGCCCGCGCGGTGGCGTCGTTGCAGGCGGCTGCGGGGAGCGGCTGGGGTCCGGCCGCGAAGGCGGCCTGGGGAGCGACCGTCAGCACGCCGAGCGTGCTCAGGGTGACGGCGATCGTCCTGACGGTCCTACGGTTCATGGGAGTGCCTTTCGGGAAGCCGTGGCCCCTCGGTCACGGTCTGACTGTGTGGAACTCCGACGCTAGAGAGCACGGCCGGCCACGGCACCCGGGGTTTCCCTAGCACTCGACCGGCCGGCCGGGGTCGGTGATCCAGTGGCTCCACGACCCGATGTAGGGCGTCGCCTCGATGCCGGCGAGATGCAGGGCCAGCGCTGTGTGCGCGGCCGTGACGCCGGATCCGCATGTCGTCCCCACCGGGCCGGACTGGTCGACGCCGAGCCGCGCGAAGTAGTCCCTCAGCTCCTCCGGCGACCGGAAGCGGCCATCGCTCGCCAGCTGTTCCGCCATCGGCGCGTTGCGTGCACCGGGGATGTGGCCCGCGACGGCGTCGATGGGCTCGGTCTCGCCCCGGAAGCGTTCTGCCGCACGGGAGTCGAGGAGTATGCCGTCGCGCGCCACGCGCGCTGCGTCCTCGGCCTCGCGCACCGGGAGGGAACCGGGCACGACCCTCACGTCACCCGGGTCCACGTCCGGCACGTCGGAGGTCGCCACCAGACCAGCAGCCCGCCACGCGGCCAGCCCACCGTCGAGGACCCGCACGTCCGTGAGTCCCGCCCAGCGCAGCACCCACCACGCCCGGGCCGCCGCCAACGACGTCTCCTGGTCGTAGACCACCACGGCATCGCCGTCGCGGACTCCGACCCGCCGCAGGCCGGCCTCGAGCACGGCCGGCTCGGGCAGCGGGTGACGGCCACCGGGCCCCGGTGCGCCGGCGAGGACGGCGTCGAGGTCGAGGTGCGGTGCTCCCGGCAGGTGCGCCGCGGCATACAGGGCAGGACCCTCGCCGGTCAGGGTGTACTGGACGTCGAGCACGCGCACGGAACCGGCGTCGATGAGTGCCCCGAGCTCGGCGGGGGTGAGGAGCGTGGACATGGCGCCAGTCAACCAGTGGGAGAATCGTGCGGTCATGACTGCCGCAGCCCTCACCTCGACGCCCCTCCTGCCCCCGCTGCAGATCGGGCGGCACACGATCGAGTCACCCGTCGTGCTCGCGCCGATGGCCGGGATCACGAACCGGGCGTTTCGCCGGCTCTGCCGTGAGTACGGTTCGGCCGGCTCCGAGGCCGGTGGCGCGAGCGGCGCCACCAGCCTCTACGTCAACGAGATGGTGACCTCGCGCGCCCTCGTCGAGCGCAGCCCCGAGACGATGCGGCTCATCAGCCACGGGCCGGAGGAGCACCCTCGCTCGGTCCAGCTCTACTCGGTCGACCCGGTCACGGCCGGCCTCGCCGCCCGGATGCTCGTCACCGAGGACCGCGCCGACCACATCGACCTCAACTTCGGCTGCCCGGTCCCGAAGGTGACCCGCAAGGGCGGGGGAGCGGCACTGCCGTGGAAGACCGAGCTCTTCCGGGGCATCGTCAGTGCCGTCGTCCGTGAGGCCCAGTCCCACGACGTGCCGGTCACGGTGAAGATGCGGATCGGCATCGACGCCGACCACGTGACCTACCTCGAGGCGGGACGCATCGCCGAGGGTGAGGGCGCGGCCGCGGTCGCGCTGCACGGCCGCACCGCGGCGCAGGCCTACTCGGGACAGGCCGACTGGTCCGCGATCGCCCGGCTCAAGGAGGCGGTGACGACGGTGCCGGTCCTCGGCAACGGCGACATCTGGTCCGCCGACGACGCGCTCGAGATGGTGCGGCGGACCGGCTGCGACGGTGTCGTCGTGGGCCGTGGGTGCCTCGGCCGGCCGTGGCTGTTCACCGACCTCGCGGCCGCCTTCGCCGGCACGACCGCCCGCGTCCAGCCCGGGCTGCGCGAGGTGACGCAGACGCTCCGGCGGCACGCGGCATACCTCGTCGACTTCTACGACGGTGACGAGCTGCGTGGCTGCCGCGACATCCGCAAGCACATCGCGTGGTACCTCAAGGGCTTCCCGGCGGGCTCCTCGGTCCGCAACCAGCTGGCCCTCGTCGACAGCCTCCAGGCCCTCGACGACCTCATCGGGAGCATGGACCTCGACGCGCCGTGGCCCGGTGAGCCGGCCGAGGGTCAACGCGGCCGGGCGGGCTCGCCGCGGGTCGTGGCCCTGCCCGAGAACTGGCTGCGCTCGCGCGAGCTCGACGACGCCCAGCGCGCCCAGGTCGCGCAGGCCGAGCTCTCGGTCTCCGGCGGCTGAGCAGGACCTGACCGTGCTCGGTCGACCGCCCCGTCACTCGGGCGCGGTTCGTCCCCGGCTCTCCGGTCCGGCGATGGCTCCGGCTTGCTGCTCCGAGAAGGCGGGCAGCATCGCGGCCACACGCCTCATCTGGTCGGCACGCGCCTGCGCGGTCATGCCCATGAAGTGGAGCGCATGCGGGAAGGGGACCCGTGGCCTGGTCGCATAGGACTCGGCCGGTGAGTTGTAGCAGGTCTCGCTCGTGCGCCCGTCGAGGAACGGCTGGTTCCAGCCCGGCGGCAGCCAGCTCGTCCCGTCCAGGAAGCGCGAACCGGCCCCGGGGCGGGCCCAGTGGTGGTCCTCGTCCCCGCGGTTCCAGCCGAGGGCCGCGAGGACCGCGCCCTGGTCCGCCCATGGCCCCGGCTGCGGTCCGGCCTCCTCGACGGCATCGAGGAAGCCGAAGGCCTCGGGGCAGGACCGCATCAACCAGACCCCGGTGTTGGGGTTGACCCGGTGCTCGAACGGCACCTGTTCCAGCGCCAGGGCCTGGAAGTGCTCGGGATGGAGGTGCTGGGCGATGTCCTCGTCGTCGCGGGTGAGCAGGACGTCCGCGTCGAGCCACAGCGCGAGGGGAAACTCGGCCAGGGCCTGACGCAGCACGGCGATCTTGGCCCACTTGGCGCGTCGGGCGGCCCCGTCGGCCGCGTTGCCGTCGTCCGGGAGCTCGACCGCGCGCACCTCGTACCCCCAGCGACCGCCGTAGCGTCGGAACGTCGGCAGGGCGAGCTCATGGAGCAGCCCGCTCATGGTCGGGCCGGCCGCCGTCACCAGCACGCCGCGGCTGCCCGTGGGGGTCGGCGGGCGACGGGATGGGCTCGATCCGCTCATGACCAGTCCTCCTTCGGCCACTCTCCTCCGCACCGGTGTGCCGATGAGCGCTACTCGTTGTCGAACGGTACTGGTCGACGGACGGGGGCTGGTGCGATCGCCCGGTGTCCGTCCTGGCTGCCAGACTGCCGGCCATGCGACAGATCGGTATGCCGGGTGGCTCGGAGGAGCGTCCGGCGCTCTTCTTCCGCGACGCTGCGGAGTTCCGTGCGTGGCTCGAGGAGAACCACGAGACGGCCTCGGAGCTGTGGATGGGGTTGAACAAGAAGCACGTGGCGGACCGGGGGCTGACATGGGAGGACGCCGTGCCCGTGGCGCTGTGCTTCGGCTGGATCGACAGCGTCTCGCAGCGCATCGACGACGACACCCGGCGCCAGCGCTGGACCCCTCGCAAGTCGTCCAGCATCTGGAGTGCGGTCAACATCGCCCACGTCGAGCGGTTGACGGCCGAGGGCCTGATGCGACCGGCGGGCACCGCCGCGTTCGAGAGGCGCACACCCGAGCGCAGCGGCGTCTACGCCTACGAGTCCGGCCGTGAGCTCGATGACGCCCAGCGGGGCCGGCTGCGTGCCGACCCCGCCGCGGCAGCGTTCTGGGAGGCAGCAACGCCGACGTACCGCCGTGTCGCCGAGAACTGGGTCGTCTCAGCCAAGCGCGAGGACACCCGTGAGAAGCGGCTGCTCCAGCTCATCGACGACTGCGCGCAGGGCCGGCTCATCGCCGGCCAGCGCTACGGCACGACACCCAGGTGGGTCGAGCGCGCGGCCGCCGCCGCAGCCGCCGCCGGCGACGCCGGCGACGCCGGCGACGCTCGGGCCTAGCCGCTCGGCTCGTCGACGAGGTTCGCGGGAGGTGGCATCGCCTCGACGGCGAAGCCCCACTGCGAGAACACCGACGTCGTGACCCGATCGCCGATCGTCACGACCGACTCGACCGGGCGCCCGCCGCCGTCCAGGCACAGGCGCGCACTGGCGGTGGTCGGGGGAGCCGTGCCGGGCGATCCCTCCTCGTCCGCCTGCTCCGCCGCCAGCGCCCTGGCGGCGTCGAGGACGAAGGCGTGGCAGGTGGCCGGCACGTCACGGACCGTCGCCTCCGTCGGCCGCGCCACCGAGGTCGCCGCGTCGAGCGCACCGAGCAACCCCTCCGGCGAGACGTCCCGGAGGTATGCCGCGGTGTCGGCCTCGCTGAGCCGGCTCCACCGGTTCGTCGACTTCCGGTCGCCCTGGTCCTTGAGGTAGCCCACCCCCTCCACCAGGTCGAGGGTCCAGATGTCGTCGCCCACGTGCAGGACACGAGCGGACGGAGGCGCCGTGAAGTCCACCTCGATGTCCTCGTGGGTCCAGTCGTCACCGTCCTGCGTCATCCGGGTGACGACGACGGACCGGGCCGCAGCCGCCGCCTCGCGGGCGCTGGTGACCACGGCGGCCGGGTCACGCGTGGGGGAGGCTGAAGGCCGGGGTCCGTCCCCCGACGGGGACGGACCGGCGCCGCCGCCGTCGGTGCACCCGGCGAGCAGGAGAAGGGAAGCCATCAGGCCGGCCGTCCCGGCCACCACACAGCGCACGGCCACCTCTTCCCACCGCTCGAAGTCTGGTGCCACCCTATGCGTCGTCCGCCACCCTCTAGGGTCGCCCTTGTGACGTACACCGCCCGTGACCGGGAGCGATGGGTGGCCGAGGACCCGGCCCACAAGCGCGCCGACCGCGACGACTTCGCGCGGGACCGGGCCCGGCTCGTCCACTCCGCCTCCCTGCGGCGGTTGTCCGCCAAGACCCAGGTGCTCCAGCCGGGCAGCGACGACTTCGTCCGCAACCGGCTCACCCACAGCCTCGAGGTGGCCCAGATCGGGCGGGAGTTCGGTGCGGCTCTCGGCTGTGACGCCGACGTCGTGGACACCGCGTGCCTCGCGCACGACCTCGGGCACCCCCCGTTCGGCCACAACGGCGAGACGGCGCTCAACGCCATCGCCGCCGACATCGGCGGCTTCGAGGGGAACGCCCAGACGCTGCGCATCCTCACCCGGCTCGAACCCAAGCGCTTCCAGGCGGATGGGCGGCCCGCAGGGCTCAACCTCACCCGGGCCTCGCTGGATGCCGCGACCAAGTACCCGTGGGCCCGCGGGGAGGCGCCGACGGTGACCGCGAAGTTCGGGGTGTACGCCGACGACCTTCCGGTGTTCGAGTGGTTCCGGTCGGGGGCGCCGCCGGCTCAGCGCGCGTTCGAGGCCGAGGTCATGGACTGGTCCGACGACGTCGCCTACTCGGTGCACGACGTCGAGGACGCGATCGCCTCCGGGCGGCTGGACCCGCGGCTCCTGCGGGACGCCGCCGAGGTCGACGCCGTCCTCGAGGTCGCGACGGCGGCCTACGCGGCCGACCTCGGGGCCGATGCCCTCGGCGCCGCGCTGGAACGGATCCTGGCCACGGGGACCGTTCCCACGGCATACGCCGGCACACGGGCCGACCTCGCGGGGCTCAAGGACATGACCTCCCGGCTCATCGGCCGCTTCGTTCACGCCGTCGAGCTCGCCACGCGCGAACGGCACGGCATGGGTGACCTCGTCCGCCTCGAGGCGGACCTCGTCGTGCCCGACCAGACCCGGGCGGAGTGCGCCGTCCTCAAGGGGGTCGCCGCCCACTTCGTCATGAACGTCGCCGAGCGCGTCGAGCTCATGGCGGGGGAGCGCGACATCGTGGCGGACCTCGTCACCGCCTACCGCGAGGACCCGTCCCGGCTCGACGCCGACCTCCTCGCCGACCACGAGACGGCACCGTCCGACGAGGCCGCGCTGCGCGTGGTCGTCGACCAGGTCGCCTCGCTCACCGACGTCCGCGCGCGGCACCTGCACGCCCTCTGGTGCTGAGGGCCACCGGGGTGCCACGCATGGGGACACGGCCTCGGACCGACCGGAGCCGCGCGGCATACTGAACATCCACACGGGAGCACACGAGGACGGGAGGAGCGCGCGTGGCGGGCCGGATCAACGCCGACGACATCCAAGCCGTCAAGGAGCGCTCCTCGATCGAGGACGTCGTCCGTGACCACGTGACCCTCCGACCCGGTGGCGTCGGCTCGCTCAAGGGCCTGTGTCCCTTCCACGACGAGAAGACCCCCTCGTTCACGGTCCGGCCGACCGTCGGCGCCTACCACTGCTTCGGCTGCGGCGAGGGTGGCGACGTCATCTCCTTCGTGCAGAAGGTCGAGCACCTCACCTTCGCCGAGTCCGTCGAGCGACTGGCGGCCAAGATCGGCATGGAGCTGCGCTACGAGGAGGGCGGCCGCCGCGAGGACGGAGGCGGCATCGGCCGGCGCTCGCGGCTCATCGAGGCGCACCGGGTGGCCGAGGAGTTCTACGCGAAGGTGCTCGTCGACCGGCCCGACGCGCGACCCGCTCGCGACTTCATGCGCGACCGTGGCTTCAACCGGGCCGTCGCGGAGCAGTTCGGCATGGGCTTCGCGCCGCGCGGTGGCGAGGAGCTGACCCGCCACTTGCGCGAGAAGGGCTTCAGCGAGGACGAGATGGTCACGGCGGGCCTGTCCGGGCGGGGGAGCAGGGGGCTGTACGACCGCTTCCGCGGGCGGCTGGTCTGGCCGATCCGCGACGTCACCGGCGACACGGTGGGCTTCGGGGCCCGGCGGCTGCTCGACGACGACCGGATCGCCGCGAAGTACCTCAACACGTCCGAGACCCCGATCTACAAGAAGTCGACCGTCCTCTACGGCCTCGACGCGGCCAAGAAGTCGATCGCGACCGAGCGGCGTGCGGTCATCGTCGAGGGCTACACCGACGTCATGGCCGCGCACCTCGCCGGAGTCCGGGGGGCGGTGGCGACGTGCGGCACGGCCTTCGGCATCGACCACATCAAGATCCTGCGTCGGATCATGCGCGACGAGGCCGACGGCGCCCCCGCCAAGGTCATCTTCACCTTCGACGGTGACGCTGCCGGGCAGAAGGCCGCGATGAAGGCGTTCGGCGAGGACCAGCGCTGGGCCTCGCAGTCGTTCGTCGCGGTCGCCCCCGACGGCATGGACCCGTGCGACCTTCGCCTGGCCAAGGGCGACGACGCGGTCAGGGCGCTCGTCGAGGACGCGGTCCCGATGTTCGAGTTCGCCGTCCGCACGACGATCACCCGCTTCGACCTCGAGACGGCCGAGGGCCGCGTCCAGGCGATGCAGGCGGTCGCGCCGATCATCAACTCCATCCGGGACTCGTCGCTGCGACCCGAATACATCCGCACCGTCGCCGGCATGCTCGGGGTCGAGGTGGAGCAGGTCCTCAACGAGGTGCAGCGGGCCGGCCGGATCAAGGCCCGCGAGGTGTCCGAGGGCGCTCCGGCGCGCCCGGGCGACCGCACCCCGGCCTCGACCGACGACGTGCCCGAGCCCAGCGACCACGACCTCGCCGCTGCACTGCCGCCGCCGAACCTGCACGACCCGATCGTGCGCACCGAGCGCCAGCTGCTCCAGGCGCTGCTGCAGTACCCGACGCGCTTCAGCACGGAGACGATCGACGCGCTCCCGTCGGTGGCCTTCACCGCGCCGGCCCACGCCGCGATCTTCGACGGGGTGCGTGCCGTCGCGTCGAAGGCGTCGCAGCTGTCGACGGCCGGGTGGACGTCCGCGGTGGCCGAGGCGGGGACGCTCGCGGTGCGTGGGCTGCTCGCCGAGCTGTCGGTCGCGCCCCTGCCCACCAAGGTCGACCCGTCGACCGGCCTGCCGCCGCAGCGCTACCTCGACTCGCTCGTCATCGGCGTGCACGACGCCGGCCTCAGCCGCCAGATCGCCGACGAGACCGCGGCCATCCGCCGCCTCCAGAACTCACCCGAACCCGACCAGGAGGCCCTTCGTGAGCGCTCCCGCAAGCTCATCGAGCTCGAGATGAACCGTGCCCGCCTGCGCGATCGGCTCACCTCGTGACGCCGGGGCGCTTCGCCCGGTTGGGCGGGCTCGGACGGCGCGGTCCGGAGGTCCCGGACGAGCTGCGTTCGGTCCTCGGCGACCGTGCCGGTGACGTCCTGTCCGTCGCCCATGACGTCCGTTCCGGTGCGGACGTGGTCGCGACCACGACGCACGTGTATGCCGTCCAGTCCGGTTCCGTGGTCCTCGACCGGCCATGGCACATGGTCGACACCGGCTCCTGGGACGACGAGAAGCGCCGGTTGACGGTGCAGTGGGTGGACCGTGCACCGGCGACCGTGTGGGAGCTCGAGGACCTCGGGACGTTCCCCCAGGTGCTGCGTGAGCGGGTCCAGGCGAGCGTCGTGCTGGCCGACGAGGTCGACCTCGGGCCGAAGCGTCGGGCGCGCGTCGTCGTGCGCAAGGAGCTCGCGACCGGTGCCCTGCTGAGCCAGACCATCCTCGGCAAGGGGGTGCGCTCGTCCGACCCCGGAGTGTCCGAGGAGACCCGGGCGGCGCTGGACCGGCTGCGCGAGCAGGTCGGGCTCGACTGACCCTCCGGCGCCTTGGACCCGTGAACCCGGGGTGTGGGCGCGGACCGATGAGGTTCGCGAACCCCTGAAGCATTCGTGGACCGGATCGATCAGGTTCGCGAGCGGCAGGGCGGTTCGCGAACCGTTTGGCGCACGCGGTGAACGGCGTCCGTGGGGGAGATCGACCACGTGAGGCGGCCGTTTTCGCCGAGGCGCACACCCTTTGCTATCGTTGCGCAGCGCGCCGCCCGCGGCACGCCGCCAAGCGGTCGTCACGAACGCATCGCATTCCCCTGTAGCTCAATTGGCAGAGCAGCCGACTGTTAATCGGCAGGTTGTTGGTTCGAGTCCAACCGGGGGAGCAGGACCACGAAGGGCCCGGATCCAGTGCGGATCCGGGCCCTTCGTGCTGCCGCCTCCTCAACTTTCCCGCCGGAGGCGGGATGGTCCCACCTCGCCTGACCGAGGCCGTCAAACAAGGTGAGAGCTTCCTGTGCGGAGTGGGCGACGCTCAGATCGTGTCGTCGGCGACGGTGCCCGGGAGGGGCAGCGCCGCAGTGCCGCCGGCGGTCTTGCCTCTGCGGTTGATGCGACGCTCGATCCGGCCGGCCACGAGCGTCAGCCCGTAGTTGAGCAGGATGAAGAGGACGGCTCCGACGATGTAGGCCGGGATGACGTTGCCGTAGGCGGTGCCCACGTTCTTCACCTGGGACAGGAGCTCGATGTAGGGCAGTGCCGAGCCGAGCGCACTGTCCTTGAGGATGACGACGAGCTGGCTGACCAACGCCGGCAGCATCGCAGTGAGGGCCTGCGGCAGCTCGATCGACCGCAGGGACTGCGACCGGGTCAGTCCGACGGAGAGCCCGGCTTCGCGCTGCCCCTTGGGCAGGCCGAAGACCCCGGAGCGGACGAGCTCGGCGATGACGGACCCGTTGTAGAGCGTGAGCGCGATCACCGTCGCGGCGAACGCGTAGTTCTCGGCGCCGAACAGGTCGCGAGCCGCGATGAAGTAGAAGCCGAAGTACATCATCAGCAGGACCGGGACCGCACGGAAGAACTCGACGATCACCCCACAGACCCAGCGGACCGGCGCGAGGTGCGAGAGCCGACCGGTGCCGAAGAGGAGGCCGAAGACCATGGCGCCGACGATGGACACCGCCGCCGCCTTGATCGTCGCCCACAGGCCGGGGATGAGGTACTCGTTCCACACGTCCGCCGTGGCGAGCGGCCTCCACAGTGAGCCCTCGAGCTGACCCTGCTGGTCGAGCTTGCGAAGCACGAGGAACGCGATCCCCAGCACGAACACGGCGCCGACGGCGGTCATGACGAGGTGGCGCACCCGCGCCTTGGGCCCCGGGGCGTCGAAGAGGACGTTCTGGGTGCTCATCGCTTCACCGCCAGCCGCTGCGACATCCACGTGAAGAGCAGACCCGTGGGAAGGGTGAGGATGACGAAGCCGACGGCGAAGATGAGGAAGACGCCGAGCGAGGCGGTCTCGTTCTCCATGATCTCCTTCATGAGGCCGGAGGCCTCGGCCACGCCGATGATGGAGGCCACCGTCGTGTTCTTGATGAGGGCGATGAGCACCGAACCCAGCGGCGCGATGGCACCGCGAAAGGCCTGCGGCATGATCACCTGCGTCAGGCTCTGCCAGAACGTCAGCCCGATGGCGCGCGCCGCCTCCGCCTGGCCCAGCGGGACGGTGTTGACGCCGGACCGGAGGGCCTCGCAGACGAAGGCCGCGTGGTAGACGGCCAGGCCGACGATCGCCCAGCGGATGTTGTTGTCCACGATCGAGGTCGGCGACTGCTCGTCGGCGAGGCTGACCTGAAGGATGTAGAGGATGCCGAGGGAGCAGAACACGAGGATCAGCGTCAGGGGGGTGTTGCGGATGACGTTGACGTAGGTCGTCCCGGCCCAGCGGAGCACGCCGATGGGGGAGACGCGCATGACCGCCATGATCGTGCCGATGACGAGCGCACCGATGGCCGAGAAGAAGGCCAGGTAGATCGTCATCCAGAAGGCGCCGAGGACGTCGTAGTTCCTCAGGATCTCACCCATGGGTCACCCTTCAGGTGGTGTGGCAGGGGGCTGCGCACGCCGCCCGCCCACCGAGAGGTGGGCGGACGGCATACGCGGGGTCGGGTGGAGCGTCAGACGCACTCAGCCGGAGTCGGCGGGTTGCCGGGGCCGGGCTTGTAGTTGGCCGGGCCGAGGTTGTCGTCGATCGCCTTCTGCCAGGCGCCGTCCGTGAAGGCCTTCTTGAGCGCGTCGTTGACCTTGGTGCAGGTCTCGACGTCACCCTTCTTGAGACCGACGCCGTACTTCTCCTCCGAGAAGGGCTGTCCGACGACCTTGAACTTGCCCTTGAACTCCTCCTGCGCGGCGTAGCCGGCGAGGATGGTGTCGTCGGTCGTCAGCGCGTCGACGCCACCGGTGCCCAGCGCAGGCAGGCACTCGGAGTAGGTCGCGAACTCCTGGAGCTGGACGCCGGGGTACTTGTCCTTGACCTTCTGCGCAGACGTCGAGCCCTTGACCGAGCAGAGCTTCTTGCCGGTGAGCGCGTCCGGACCGGTGATGCTCGCGTCGTCGGAGCGCACGAGGAGGTCCTGCCCGGCGATGAAGTAGGGACCGGCGAAGGTGACCTTCTCCTTGCGGGCGTCGGTGATGGAGTAGGTCGCGAAGATCATGTCGACCTGGCCGGTGGAGATCAGCGTCTCGCGCTGCGGGGACGGCGCCTGGACCCACTCGATGTCACCCTCGGCCGTGCCGAGCTCCTTGGCGACGTACTTCGCGATGTCGACGTCGAACCCCGACACCTCCGTGCCCTTCTTCAGGCCGAGCCCGGGCTGGTCGAACTTGATGCCGATCTTCAGCTTCTTGCCGCTGGTGGTGCTGTCGCCACCGCTGCCGGTGCCGGTCTCTCCACCGTCGTCGCTCCCGCAGGCGCTGAGGCCGATCGCGAGCGCCACGGCTGCGCCGATCGCGCCGATCCGTCGTGCATTCATCTGGTGTTCCTCCTGTGGTGGCGGCACCGAGCGTGCCGTGATGTGGGGTCGTGAAGCCGGAAGTCCTCAGTGGGTGAGGATCTTGCCGAGGAAGTCCTTGGCCCGGTCGCTCTTGGGGTGCGTGAAGAACTGCTCGGGGGTGTTCTCCTCGACGATCTGGCCGCCGTCCATGAAGACCACCCGGTTGGCCGCCTTGCGGGCGAAGCCCATCTCGTGGGTGACGACGATCATCGTCATGCCGTCACGGGCGAGGCCGACCATGACGTCGAGGACCTCGTTGATCATCTCGGGGTCCAGGGCAGAGGTCGGCTCGTCGAAGAGCATGACCTTCGGGTTCATCGCCAGGGAGCGGGCGATGGCGACGCGCTGCTGCTGACCCCCGGAGAGCTGGGCCGGGAACTTCTGGGCCTGCTGGGCGACACCGACCCGTTCGAGCAGCTCCATGCCGCGCTTCTCGGCCTCCGCCTTCTTCTGCTTGCGCACCTTGATGGGACCCAGCGTGATGTTGTCGAGGATCGTCTTGTGCGCGAAGAGGTTGAAGGACTGGAACACCATGCCGACGTCGGCACGCAGCTGGGCGAGCGCCTTGCCCTCCTCGGGCAGCTTCTTGCCGTCGATCGTGATCGAGCCGGACTCGATCGTCTCGAGGCGGTTGATCGCGCGGCACAGTGTCGACTTGCCGGACCCGGACGGGCCGATGACGACGACCACCTCGCCCTTGCCGATCTCCATGTCGATGTCCTTGAGGACGTGGAGGTCGCTGAAGTGCTTGTTGACGTCCTTGAGGACGACCAGGGGCTCAGTCATGACGCGCAACCTACCGCTACCCGTGTGCTGGCACGCGGCACTGCGCCGATGCGACACCCATTTGCAACGTCCGGCGGGTATGCCGGCCGCTCGCCGCCCGCAGGTAGGATCGGCTGCGCTTCAGGGGCGGTAGCTCAGTCGGTCAGAGCAGCGGACTCATAATCCGTCGGTCCTCGGTTCAAGCCCGAGTCGCCCCACGGACGTTTGTATGACTTCGCCTGTTATCTGACGCCTGGGCTTCACCTGATACCTGACAGTGTTCCGGGTGATGGTTGACAGGCTTTGGCCGATCCCTAACACGTCCTTGGTGAGGGAGACGTATGTGGCTGAACGGCGTGGCAAGGCCGTTCTGGGTCCGATGCGGATGCCGTCATTCGGGGATGGGCGGCCAGCCAACAGCGGGCCGAACTCCGAGTGAGGAGTCGGCCCGCTGTCGTCATGCGAAAGGGCCAGCTGACCCTTGCCTGACCGAGGCGGCTACTGGATGGTCCGGGTCGACGCAACCCGCACGGTGGCCGGTGCCGCCAAGGTGTTCAGACCGTCGAGCTTGAGGATGGTGCCGGTCAGGCGCTGACCGAGATACACCGTGCCGTTGTGCACCCCGATGGACCCCGCCTCGGCGGGTGTCTTGGCCACACCTGTCCACGTCATCCCGTCAGCGCTCCGGAAGATTCCGGTGGCGCTGAGGGCATAGATGTAGCCGTCACCGGGGATGTCGAAGTCGAGGACCGTTCCCTTGTACTTGGAGAGCACCGTCGTTGCGTTGCGACCATCGAACGCGACGACCCCCAAGCTGTAGTTGGTGCAGAGGATCTTGCCGGCGAACACCTCGACCGCTCGCGCCTCGACCGTGCTGCACGGCGTCGCGCTGTGGGTCGACCAGCGGGCCCCGTCGAAGACACGCAGCGGCGCGCCTGCCATGTGCTGGGCCTGAAGGTACATCTTGCCGTTGAGTGCGGCTGCCCAGTAGTAGCGCTCGGACCCCGAGCCGGCCGTGTCCTTGGCAACCAGAGACCAGGACGCCCCCCCGTCGGTGGACCGGTAGGCGGCCGCGCCGCCCTTGCCCGGCTCGACGTTGTTCGCCGAACCGACCATCCACAGGTCCGACCCGGTGAGGCTGGCGACATCGAAGACGTGCACCGCCGGCGCCTTGAACTCGTTGGTCCAGGTGCCACTGGCGTTCGTCGAGAAGCCTTGGTTGGTGCCACCGGAACCCGTCGGGTCGGTCCATGGTGCGTAGAGCTTGCCGTTGATCCGGCGGAAGGTGGTGATCTCCTCGGTCGGCGCGGTCAGTCCCGTCTCGCTGAACCCTCGCGTGACCGGGTCGAACGTGCTCACCTTGGTCGGCCCGCCGTTGATGTAGTAGTCGCCGTATCCGACGTAGAACTTCCCGTCGTCCAGCGTGAGGCTGCGGATGGTCCGTCCGGATTCGTTGGGCTTCTCGAGCGCCTGAGGGCTCACCCCGACCACGGAGCTGGGGTAGGTGGGGAGGGCGGTGCTGACCGGCGGGGGCGGGGCCGGCTTCTTGGCCTGAGCGGGGACAGCGGCGAGTCCGCCGAGGCAGCCCAGGCCGAGGGTCGTGGCCGCGGCGGCGGCCACCAGGTGGCGACGAGTGGACAGGGGGCGGGTACCCATCGTGGGTGCTCCTCGTAAGACGCAGGGGTTGACCCGAACGGGTCAGACCCAATAGTCAATGCGCGCGAAATCGTAGGCAACTCAGAACAAGCAAATGGCCCTAAATGACTATACGATGCGCGAACTTCAGGAAGCTGGCTCTCGGATCCGACCGCCACGGTTCGATGGCGTGTTCCGCATGGTGTCTGCGGTGCCGATGGTGCATGATGAGCCCCACGGTTCACGAGTGTTCTCGTGGGACGTTTGACAACGGCGCCTGAGGCGCCTGCACAGCGAGCTGACCGGCATACAGGATCTGGTGCCCTCCGAAGGACCACGTGCGACGGCGTTGGGGAAGACGTCCCTCGTTCGTGAAGGAGGCCAGGATGTCTGTCGCGACGCGACGTGTGTCGACCCGGGGAGTGGTGTTCATCCACTCGGCCCCGGCAGCGCTGTGCCCCCACATCACCTGGGCGCTCGAGTCCGCCACGGGCTCGCGCGTCACCATCGACTGGACCCCGCAGCCCGCGGCTCCCGGCCTCATGCGGGGCGAGTGGTCGTGGATCGGGGAGCAGGGGACCGGTGCCCGCCTGGCGTCCACGCTGCGCGGGTGGCAGGGCATGCGCTACGAGGTCACCGAGGACCCGAGCGCGGGCAGCGACGGCTCACGCTGGTCCCACACGCCCAGCTTGGGCATCCACCACACCGCCACCTCGGCGAGCGGCGACGCCGTCGTGGGGGAGGAGCGCCTCAAAGAGATCCTCATGCTGGCTCAGGGCTCTCCCGACGCCATCGAGGAGATGATCGAGGAGGTCCTCGGCACCGAGTGGGACAATGAGCTCGAGGCGTTCCGCTACGCCGGCGACGGCGCGCCCGTGCGCTGGCTGCACCAGGTCGGCTGACCGGCGCCGCGACACGACGCCACGAGGCCCGCTCCCGTACAGGGGGAGCGGGCCTCGTGCGTGGTGCGACCGGTCAGGTCACAGTGGGATGTTGCCGTGGTCCCCGCGACGCTGTGGTGCCTCGGCGATGGCGCGGGCCAGGGCCGACCGGGTGACGCTGGGCTCGACGATCTCGTCGACCACGCCGATCTCCACCGCCCGCGCCAGACCACCCGACATGAGGTCGTGCTCCTCGGCCAGCTGCTGCTCGACGGCGGCGCGCTCGGCGTCGTCGACCTCTGCCAGCCGGCGGCGGTGCAGGATCCGGATGGCGGCCACCGAGCCCATGACCGCGACGTGCGCCGTCGGCCAGGCGAAGACCCGGGTGGCGCCGAGCGAGCGCGAGTTCATCGCGATGTAGGCACCTCCGTAGGTCTTGCGCGTCACGAGGGTCACCCTGGGCACGGTGGCCTCGGCGAACGCGTGGAGGAGCTTGGCGCCGCGGCGCACCACGCCGTCCCACTCCTGGCCGACGCCGGGGAGGTAGCCCGGCACGTCGACGAGGACGATGAGCGGCACCCCGAAGGCGTCGCACATCCGCACGAACCGCGCGGCCTTCTCGGCGGACGGAGAGTCGAGACAGCCGCCGAGCCGCATCGGGTTGTTGGCGATGACGCCGACGGTGCGGCCGCCGAGGCGCCCCAGCTGGGTGACGATGTTGGGCGCCCACCGGGGGTGCAGCTCGACGGAGTCGGCGCCCTTGTCGAGGACGTTGTCGACGACCGGGTGCACGTCGTAGGCGCGCTTGGCCGACTCGGGGAAGGTCTCCTCGAGGTCGAAGTCCGCCACGCCGTCGACGTCGAGGGTGCCCTGGTCGGCGAGCAGCGAGGCCAGCTGGCGCCCGCGCTCGTAGGCCTGCTCGGTCGACTCGGTGACGACGTGCACGACGCCGCTGCGCCGGCCGTGGGGCTCGGGGCCGCCCAGGCGCAGCGCGTCCACGGCCTCGCCGGTGACCGAGCGGACCACGTCGGGTCCGGTGACGAAGATGCGACCGTCCGGGGCGAGGATGACGATGTCGGTCAGGGCGGGCCCGTAGGCCGCACCGCCGGCGGCGGCGCCGATGACCACCGAGATCTGCGGGATCTTGCCCGAGGCCCGGGTCATGATGGCGAAGACCTCACCGACCGCGTGCAGGCTGACGACCCCCTCGGGCAGCCGGGCGCCCCCGGAGTGCCAGATGCCGACGACCGGTATGCCGTCCGCGAGAGCCCGCTCGTATGCCGTGAGCACGACCTTGCAGCCGGCCACGCCCATGGCACCACCCATGATCGTCGCGTCCGAGCAGAACGCGGCCACGGGCGTGCCCTGGCAGGTGCCGACGGCGGCGAGCATGCCGCTGTCGTCCTCGGGGCTGATCAGCTCGAGCGAACCCTCGTCGAAGAAGGCGGCGAGCCGCAGCCTCGGGTTGCGGGGGTCGTTGGCCTTGTCGGGCTTCGGCTTCGTGGCGGTCGACGCCGACGCGGAGGCCTCGTTGGGTTGGCGGGTCATCAGACGCTCTTCACGGTGAGAGCGACGTTGTGCCCGCCGAAGCCGAACGAGTTGTTGAGCGCGGCGATGTCGCCGTCGGGCAGCGTGCGGTGCTCACCCCGGACGACGTCGAGGTGGATGGCGGGGTCCATGTCCTCGATGTTGATCGTGGCGGGAGCGATGCGGTGGTGCACGGAGAGGATCGTGAACAGCCCCTCCAGGGCTCCTGCGGCACCGAGCAGGTGGCCGGTCATCGACTTCGTCCCGCTGACGCACATGCCGTCGGTCGCGTCACCGAAGGCGCGGCGGATGGCGTTGGACTCGGCGACGTCACCCACCGGCGTCGAGGTGGCGTGCGCGTTGATGTGGACGATGTCGGCCGGGGTGAGGCCGGCTCGCTCGACCGCCTCACGCATCGCGCGGCTCGCTCCGGCGCCCTCGGGCTCCGGGGCGGTGATGTGGTGCGCGTCCGAGGACATGCCGGACGCGGCCAGCTCGGCGTAGATCCGGGCTCCGCGAGCCCGGGCGTGCTCCTCGGACTCGAGGACGATGACGGCCGCGCCCTCACCCATGACGAAGCCGTCACGGCCCGTGTCGTAGGGGCGGGAGGCGTGCTCGGGGTCGTCGTTGCGCGTCGAGAGCGCCTGCATCTGGGTGAAGCCGGCGAAGGGGAGTGCGTGGACCGCCGCCTCGGTGCCACCGGCCACGACGATGTCGGCGCGTCCGAGGCGGATCTGGTCGACCGCGAGGGCCATCGACTCGGCGCCGGAGGCGCAGGCCGACACGGCGGTGTGGGCCCCGGCGCGCGCACCGAGGGCGAGCGAGACGTTGCCGCTGCTCGTGTTGGGCATGAGCATGGGCACGGCGAGCGGGAAGACGCGACGAACGCCCTTCTCCCGCAGGTTGTCCCACTGCGCGAGCAGGGTGTGGACGCCACCGATGCCGGTGCCGATGGCGACCATGAAGCGTTCGGGGTCGACCTCCGGGGAGCCCGCGTCGGCCCAGGCCTCGCGGGAGGCGACCATGGCGTACTGGGCGCTGGGGTCCATGCGGCGGCACTCGACCTTGGACAGCACCTCCTCGGGGGAGGTGTGGATCGAGGCCGCGAAGGTGACGGGGAGCTCGTACTTCTCGACCCAGTCCTCGGTCAGCGTGCGCGCGCCGGACCGGCCGGCGAGGATCGCGTCCCACGTCTCGGTGATGGTCCCGCCGAGAGGGGTGGTGGCTCCGAGACCGGTGACGACGACGCGACGTTCGGTGCTCATGTTTCGTTGACTCCTAGACGAGGACGGTGGGTGGCGGCAGGTGGCGTGCGCAGGTGGCCCGAGCCCGGCGCCGCCCCACGTGCGTGGGGCGGCGCCGTCGGATCACGCCTGGTTGGACTGGATGAACGAGACGGCGTCGCCGACGGTGCGGAGGTTCTTGACCTCGTCGTCCGGGATGCGCACCCCGAACTTCTCCTCGGCGTTGACGACGATGGTCATCATCGACAGCGAGTCGATGTCGAGGTCGTCGGTGAACGCCTTGTCGCTCTGGACGCTCTCCGGGTCCAGCCCGGTCTCCTCGTTGACGATCTCTGCGAGACCCGCGAGGATCTCCTGCTCGCTCTGAGCCATGGTGTGCTCCTTCGTGTTCGGGTCCGCCTGGTGCGGACCTCCTGTGCGTGGTGCGGTGGCCCTTGATGACCCGTGGACCGCGGGAGTCTCTAGGGGAGGGTGACGACCTGCGCGGCATACGACAGGCCCGCGCCGAAGCCGATCTGCAGCGCCAAGCCGCCGCGGGGGGCGAGGCCCTCGCGCAGCAGGCGCTCGGTCGCGAGCGGAACGGATGCGGCGGAGGTGTTCGCCGAGTCGACGATGTCGCGGGCGACGGCGACGTGCTCGGGGATGCCGAGCTGCTTGCACATCGCGTCGATGATGCGGACGTTGGCCTGGTGGGGGATGAAGGCGTCGAGCTGGTCGACGGTCACCCCCGCGACCTCGAGGGCGCGCTTGGCCACCGGCGCCATGCTCCAGACGGCCCACCGGAAGACGCGCTGGCCCTGCATGCCGATCGTCGGCCAGTCGAGCTTCTGCTCGTGGACGTCGATCCAGCTCTCGTTCTGGGCGATGACGTCCCACTTGTCGCCCTCGGAGCCCCAGACCGTCGGACCGATGCCCACAGTGTCGGCGGCCGTGACGATCGCAGCGCCCGCCCCGTCGCCGAAGATGAAGGCCGTGCCACGGTCGGTGCGGCTGGTGAAGTCGGAGAGCCGCTCCACGCCGACGACCGCGACATTGCGGGCGCTGCCGCCGCGGACCATGTCGTTGGCGAGGGCGATGCCGTGGCAGTAGCCGGCACAGGCCGCGGAGACGTCGAACGCGACCGGCTTGTCCATGCCCATCCGGTCGGCGAGCATCGGGGCGGCCGCCGGGGTCTGGTATGGATGGGTCACGGTGGCGAGGACGACGGCGTCGATCTCGCCGGCCTCCATGCCGGCCATCTCGAGGGCGCCGTTGACGGCGGCCTCGGACATGTCGATGACGCTCTCGCCGTCACCGGCGAAGTAGCGGGTCTTGATGCCCGACCGCTCCTGGATCCACTCGTCGGAGGAGTCGATGGCCTCGACGATCTCGGAGTTGGGGACGACGCGGCGTGGGCGGTAGGCGCCGATGCCGGCGATGCGCGCGTGGGCGGCGCCGGTGGCGGGGGTGATGAGTCCGGACATCCGGCTCAGCCTTCCTGGGGGTGCAGACGGAGAACGGGCTGGCCGGGCGAGACGGGGTCGCCGTCCTCGACCAGCCACTCGACGACGCGGCCCCCGTGCGGGGCGACGACCTCGTAGGTGTCGCGCAGGGTGCCGACGGTGGCGACGACGGCGCCGGTCTCGACGGCCGTGCCGACCTCGCTGTGGGTGAAGGAGACCATGCCCTTCGCGGGACTGATGACGAGGCGCCAGGTCGGGTCCTGGGCGACCCCGGCGGAGACAGCGTGCTCCTTGACCATCCGGTGCGCCTGCTCGAGGTCGTCCGGGGTCCTGAGCGCGAGGATCTCGACGTCCTTGAGGACACGCTTGGCCAGACCGGCGAGGGTTCCGGCGGGCGGGACCTCGATGATGCCGGTCACGCCGAGCTCCTTGAACGTCTCCATCGTCAGGTCCCAGCGCACCGGGTTGCTCACCTGGCTGACGAGGCGGCCCAGCACCTCGCGGCCGCTGTGCACCACGGCACCGTCGCGGTTCGAGACGAGGGGGACGCGGGCGTCGTGGGTGGACATGGCCTTGGCGTAGCGCGACAGCACGTCGACGGCCGGAGCCATGTGCTCGGTGTGGAAGGCGCCGGCGACCTTGAGCGGGATCACCCGGGCCTTCGCCGGGGGCTCGGCGGCGAACGCGGCGAGCTGGTCCGTCGTGCCCGCGGCGACGACCTGCCCGGCGCCGTTGATGTTGGCCGGGGTCAGGCCGTGCCGGGCGATGGCAGCGGACACCTCGTCGGGGTCGCCGCCGATGACGGCGCTCATGCCGGTCGGCTGCACGGCGCTCGCCTCGGCCATGGCGCGGCCACGCTCTCGGACGAAGACCATGGCCTGCTCGGCGGAGATGACGCCGCCGGCGGCCGCGGCCGTGATCTCACCCACGGAGTGGCCGGCACCGGCGCCGACGAGGCGGAAGCCGTCGGCCGGGTGCTGGAAGAGCGCGAGCAGGGACACCAGCCCGGAGGCCACGATCAGCGGCTGGGCGACCGCGGTGTCCTTGATGGTCGCCTCGTCGGACTCGGTGCCGTGGCGCACGAGGTCCATCCCGGCGACGGCAGAGAGCCAGCCGAGCCGTTCACGGACGCCGGGGATGGCGAGCCAGGGGGTGAGGAAGCCGGGGGTCTGGGAGCCCTGTCCAGGGCACACGATGACGAGCACCCCTTCAGCGTCGCCGTGACGGACCCGCTGCGGCGTCTCCGGGCCAGACGATTTCAGGGGCGCAGGTTTGGAGGGTTCCTACAACGTCGAACGCTGAGCCCGCGCGACCCGCGTGGACGGCTCGGGGGCTACCCGTCCGTAGGCCAGCGCGAGCCGGACCGTCTGGGCGTCGTGCGGGTCGGTGAGGTCGTAGCCGACGGTATCGGCGATCTTCCCCAGCCGGTAGCGCACCGTGTTGGTGTGCACGAAGAGCTCGCGGGCCGTGCCCTCGAGCCCCAGCCCACCGTCGAGGTAGGCCGCCGCCGTCTCGAGCAGGTTGCCCCCGCCGCTGGCCGCCAGTGGGGCGTAGACGCGGGCGATGAGCATGGCGCGCGCCGGCAGGTCACCGAGCAGCGCGCGCTCGGCGAGGAGGTCGTCGCTGAGCACCGGACGGGCGGACTTGGGCCACGCGGGAGCAGCGGCGTGCCCGGACAGCGCGGCGCGGGCACTGCGCCCCGCGGCATACAGGTGGGGGACGACCGGTCCGACGACGAGCGGACCGTCACCGAAGCAGTCCCCCAGCGCGGACGCGGTCGCCAGGGGGTCCTCGACCTGACCGGTGATGCACACGACCCGGCGCCCGTGGATGGCGACGAGCACCTCGACGCCGAGGCGCTTGGCGTCCCGGTGCAGGCGGTCCACGACCTGAGCAGGAGCCTGTTCTGGCGTCGAACCGACGATGACGCACACGTCGGTCGTCGTGCCCCACCCGAGCGCGGAGGCTCGCGACTGCATCGAGTCGTCCGCCTCGCCGCGGATGACTGCGTCGACGACGAGCGCCTCGAGCCGGGCGTCCCACGCTCCACGCGCCTCGGCGGCGTGCGCGTAGACCTCTGCCGCGGAGAAGGCGATCTCGCGGCTGTAGCGCAGCACCGCCTCGCGTACCTTGACCTCGTCACCACGCCCGGCGAGCCCGGTGGACTCGCGCTCGACGACGTCGACGACGGTCCGGACGAGGTCGAGCGTCTGGCCCAGGCTGATCGAGCGGGTCAGCTCACGCGGCGCCGTGCCGAAGACGTCGGCCGTGACGTGGCTGCGGTCCTGGCTGCCGGTGAACCACTCGATGAACGACCGGATGCCCGCCTGCGCCACGAGCCCGACCCACGACCGCTCCTCGGCGGCCAGCGCGCGGTACCACTCGTGCTGGGTCTCCATCTGCTGCACGGCCGCCGCACCGAGGTCACCGGCCGCACGCTCGAACCGGCGCCGGGTCGCCGCCGAGGGGCGGTTGCGGGTGATGGCCACGCGGGGAGTCTATTTGTATGCCGTGCACAACCTGCGGCATGTCCCGCGCGTTCTGCTCCTGTCGCCGCTCGGGTCAGGCCTGCCAGCCGAGCAGCTGCTCACCGAGCATCATGCTGGCCCACCACACCGCGGCCGCCACGAGGGGCAGGACGAGGACGAGCCACGGTCGCGTCCGGAACCAGCGGACGGCGCACAGGACGAGCGCGGCCCAGAACACGAGCAGGACGACGATCGCCCAGAACGGCGCCGCGAGGCCCGACGAGATGTAGAAGGGCAGGACGGCGAGCAGCCCGAGCACGCCGAGTCCCGCGGCCAGCCGCTCCACCACCGTGCGTCCGTCCATGGACCCAGCATCGCGCAGGTGAGGTCCTCGCGTCAGTCGGTTCCGAACTCCATGGCCGCCCGGTCGAGGGCGTCGTCGTCGGGGCCCGGGCCGACCGGGTTGTCGGTGATCCGGTCGTAGCCGCCGGCGGGGAGGTCGCCGAAGAGGGTGCCGTTCTCGACGAGCAGCTGCCCTTGGTCGACGGGCTGGCTCGCGTAGATCTCGAGCTTGGAGCGGCTGTCGGCGATGTCGAGGTTGCGCATGGTGAGCTGGCCGATCCGGTCCAGCGGACCGAAGGCGGCGTTCTCGACCCGCTCCATCGACAGCTTGTCGGGGTGGTAGCTGAAGTGCTCACCCGTGGTGTCGATGATGGAGTAGTCGTCCCCGCGCCGCAGCCGGAGGGTGACCTCGCCGGTGACGACCGAGGCGATCCACCGCTGGATGGCCTCCCGCAGCATGAGCGACTGCGGGTCCAGCCACCGGCCCTCGTAGAGCAGACGGCCGAGCCGGCGGCCCTCGGCGTGGTAGTTCGCGATCGTGTCCTCGTTGTGGACGGCGTTGAGGAGCCGCTCGTAGGCGATGTGGAACAGGGCCATGCCGGGGGCCTCGTAGATGCCTCGCGACTTCGCCTCGATGATCCGGTTCTCGATCTGGTCGGACATGCCCAGGCCGTGCCGCCCGCCGATGGTGTTGGCGAGGTCGACGAGCGCCACCGGTTCGAGGGCCTCCCCGTTGATCGCGACCGGTCGTCCCTGGACGAAGCGGACCCGCACGTCCTCCTGCTCGATGGCGACCGACGGGTCCCAGTGCTTGACGCCCATGATCGGCTCGACGATCTCCATCGACTCGTCGAGGTGCTCGAGGGTCTTGGCCTCGTGGGTCGCGCCCCAGATGTTGGCGTCGGTCGAGTAGGCCTTCTCGGCGCTCGAGCGGTAGGGGAGGTCGCGCGCGGTGAGCCACTCGCTCATCTCGTGCCGGCCCCCGAGCTCGCTGACGAAGGCCGCGTCGAGCCACGGCTTGTAGATCCGCAGGCCGGGGTTGGCCAGCAGGCCGTAGCGGTAGAAGCGCTCGATGTCGTTGCCCTTGAACGTCGAGCCGTCGCCCCAGATGGACACGTCGTCGGCCTGCATGGCCCGCACGAGCAGGGTGCCGGTGACGGCGCGGCCGAGCGGGGTGGTGTTGAAGTAGGTCCGGCCACCGCTGCGGATGTGGAAGGCACCGCAGGCCAGCGCCGACAGCCCCTCCTCGACGAGAGCGCTCCGGCAGTCGACGAGGCGCGCGACCTCGGCGCCGTACTGCCCGGCGCGTTCGGGGACGGTGTCGATCTCGGGCTCGTCGTACTGGCCCAGGTCGGCGGTGTAGGTGCAGGGGACCGCTCCTCGCTCACGCATCCAGGCGACGGCGACGGAGGTGTCGAGACCCCCGGAAAAGGCGATGCCGACGCGCTCGCCGACGGGCAGGGAGGTGAGTACTTTGGACACGACTGCAAGACTATACAGAGTTGCGCATAACCACAAATGAGTCGTGTGCCGTGTGGCCCGGACGACGTCCAGAGGTCACCCACCCGCCACCTGCTCGCCGCGCGGAACTCGCCGAGCCGGGTCAGGGTGGTCGCATGAGACGAACCCTCCTCACCCTCACCCTGTCCCTCGGCCTCGTGGCGCCCGGAGCCGCGACCCTCGCCCCGGCGCAGGCCGACGCGCCCCCGTCCTCGAAGGGCCGCGCGAGCTTCGCCGAGCCCCTCGTGCACGCGCACCGCGGCGCCTCGGGGTACCGCCCGGAGCACACGCTCGCGGCCTACCGGCTCGCGGTGGAGCAGGGTGCCGACTACATCGAGCCGGACCTCGTGATGACCAGGGACGGTGTCCTCGTCGACCGGCACGAGCCGGAGATCGGCGGGACGACCGACGTCGCGGCGCACCCCGAGTTCGCCGACCGCCGCGTCACCAAGCAGCTCGACGGCAGGGCCGTGACCGGGTGGTGGGTGGAGGACTTCACGCTCGCCGAGCTCAAGACGCTGCGCGCCGAGGAGCGGCTCCCGGCCGTCCGTCCCGAGAGCGCCTCCTACGACGGACGGTTCGAGGTGCCGACGCTCGACGAGGTGCTCGCCCTGCGCGAGCGGCTCAGCGCCGAGCTCGGTCGCACCATCGGCGTGATCCCGGAGATCAAGCACTCGACCTTCCTCCACGAGGCGGGCTTCGACCCGGAGGTGTCGCTCCTGCGTGCGGTGACGGCCTTCGGGCTCAACCGCCCCAACGCCCCGCTCTGGGTGCAGAGCTTCGAGCTCAGCAACCTCGTCCGGCTCGACGACGAGCTGGGCTACAAGGCCAACCTCGTCTTCCTCGTGAGCGCCAGCGGTGCCCCCTACGACCTCGAGGCGCAGGGTGACCCTCGCACCTACACCGACCTCATCGCTCCGGCGAGCCTCAAGGCCCTCGCCAAGGACATCGACGGGCTCGGGGTCGAGAAGAGCCGGGTCATCCCTCGCCGCGCCGACGGGACGCTCGGGACCCCGACCACGCTCGTCTCCGAGGCCCACAAGGTCGGGCTCGACGTCACCCCGTGGACCTTCCGCGCGGAGAACCAGTTCCTTCCCGTCGACTACCGGATCGGCACCGACCCCGCGGCGATCGGTCGGATGGGCGACGAGGTGACCCGCTTCTTCGAGGTCGGGGTCGACGGCGTCTTCTGCGACCAGCCGGACATCTGCGTCGAGGCCCGTGAGGCGTTCCTCGCCCGTTGACCCCCGGCCAGGACGGAGCGGTCCTGACAGATGTCACGCCGAGGTGGTGTCTCCCGGCACTGTCGGGAGGCACCACTCGACGCCGAGGCTGGAGGCATGACCTCGACACAGACACCAGCCGTACGGCTCACCGACCTGACGAAGACCTTCGCGAGTGGCGCGACACCCGTGCGAGCCGTGCGCGGCATCGACCTCACCATCGGGCGCGGTGAGGTCGTCGCCGTCCTCGGACCGAACGGTGCCGGCAAGACGACCACCCTCGACCTCGTCCTCGGCCTGACGACCCCCACCTCCGGGTCGGTGGACGTCCTCGGCGGCGCGCCGCGCGAAGCGGTCCGTGCCGGGCGCGTCTCGGCCGTCCTCCAGACCGGTGGTCTGCTGCGGGACCTCACCGTCCGCGAGACCGTGCGGATGATCGCCAGCACGTATGCCGCCCACGCGCCCGTCGACGAAGTCCTCACCCGTGCGGACCTCACCGGTCTGGCGGCCCGGAAGGTCTCGAAGTGCTCCGGCGGGGAGCAGCAGCGGCTCCGCTTCGCGCTCGCCCTGCTGCCGAACCCCGACCTGCTCATCCTCGACGAGCCCACCGCGGGGATGGACGTCTCCGCCCGGCGGGCCTTCTGGGCCTCCATGCATGCCGAGGCGGCGCTGGGCCGCACCGTCCTCTTCGCGACGCACTACCTCGAGGAGGCGGACGACTTCGCGGACCGCATCGTGCTGCTGTCCTACGGTGTGGTCGTGGCCGACGGAGCCACCGACGTCATCCGGGCGCGCGCCTCGGGTCGCACGGTCGCCGCCCGGGTCGACCCCGACCGCGCCGCGGAGGTCACCGCACGGCTCCACCGGCTTCCCGGCGTGCACGACGTCAGGGTGGACCGCGACCGGCTCACGGTCCTCTCGTCCGACTCCGACGGCGTCGCCCGCACCCTGCTCGGCTTCCCGGGCGCACGCGACCTCGAGATCACCACGGGCTCGCTCGAGTCCGCCTTCGTCGCCCTCACCGGCGCCCGGCAGGACGGGGCCGCGGCATGAGCGCCACGACGTCACGACCCCTGACGCCCCGGACCGCGGGCGGCGAGGCGCGCACGCGTGGTCGGCGGACGGCATACCTGGGTCTGGAGCTCTGGCGGGTCGTCCGAGACCTCGTGACGATGTTCTTCGTCGTCGGCCTGCCGGCCTTCATGTACGTCCTCTTCGGCGCGAGCGCCGGGTACTCGCAGGAGAACGCCGGCAACGGCAACGTCGCGCTCTACGTCATGATCTCGATGGCGGCCTACGGAGCCGTCACCGCGACGGTGGGCATCGGCGGCATGGCCGCGGTCGAGCGCATGCAGGGCTGGGGGCGCCAGCTCGGGATCACCCCGCTCGGGGACGGCACCTATGTCGCCACGAAGGCGGTCGTCGCGCTCGTCGTCGCCGTCCTGCCCATCGCGGTCGTCTACGTCCTCGGCCTGCTCACCGGTGCCGAGGGGACCCTGGCGGCCTGGCTGGGCAGCGCGGCCGTCCTCGTCGTGGGGGCCGTGCTGTTCGCCCTCTACGGGCTGGTCTTCGGGCTGGCGTTCCGCTCCGAAGCGGCCGTCACGGCGGCCTCGGGCTCGCTCGTCGTCCTGGGCTTCCTCGGCAACATCTTCTTCCCACTGAGCGGCCTGCTCCTCGAGGTCGCGCGGTTCACGCCGCTCTACGGCTACGTGGCCCTGGCCCGCTACCCCCTCACCGAGGGGATGGTCGTCGACTCCACGGGCGCCATGCGCAGTGAACCGCTCTGGATGTCGGTCGCTAACGTGGCGGTGTGGACGGTCATCCTCGCGGTGCTCGCGACCGCGCTCGTGCGGCGCAGCCGTGGTCGGCAGTGAGCGCCTCCGTCCCGCAGGGCTCGCCCCACCCGTGGCAGCGCTGGGGCTGGGTCATGGGAGGTGTCTGGCTGGTCTTCCTCGCGTTCCCGGTCGCCGGCGCGGTCGACAGCGGCGAGAGCGCGCCCCGCGTCGCGGGAGCGGTCGCGATGTTCGCCGTGTTCGCCGTCGTCTACATCCACGGGTTCAGGGCGCTGGGCCGGGCCGGGGACGAGCGTGAGGTCGTCCGGGGCGGGGTCGCCCACCTCGCGGTCCTCGTCGCGATCTGCCTCGCGATCCACGCGCTGGTCGGGTCCGCCTCCGTGGGAGGTGGCCCCTACCTCGTCGCCCTGTCGATGTTCGCACTGCCGCTCTGGGCCGCCGTCGGTGTCACCTCCGTCGTCCTCGTCCTGACCGTGTGGCTGACGACGCAGTCGGCGGAGCTGGCTGACAGCTGGTACCTCAGCGGCATCGTCCTGCTCGTCGCCGTCGTCACCGCCGTGGTGCGCACCATCGAGCGCCGGAGCATGGTGCACGACCAGCTGGCGGCCGAGCTGTCGGTCGCTGCCGAGCGGGACCGCCTCGCCCGGGACGTGCACGACGTCATCGGCCACACCCTCACGGCGATGAGCCTCAAGTCGGACGTGGCCGAGCGGCTCCTGGACACCGATCCGGAGCGGGCCCGCCGGGAGATCGTGGAGGTCGGTGCGTTGAGCCGTCAGGCGCTCGCAGAGGTGCGGGCCGCCGTCGGTGGCCTGCGGTCAGCCCGCCTTGACGACGAGATCGCCTCTGCTGCAGCGATGCTCGCCTTTGCCGGCATCATCGCGAAGATGCCCGACGACCTGACGATCGTCGACCCTCGCCACCGCGTGGTCCTCGCCTGGGTGCTGCGGGAGTCCGTCACCAACGTCGTGCGGCACAGCGGCGCCTCGGTGTGCCGGGTCCTCCTCGGGCCGTCCTCGCTCACCGTCGAGGACGACGGTCGGGGTCCCTCCGGGCTGCGCGAGGGCAACGGGCTGCGCGGTGTGCGCGAACGGGTCGACGCCGCGGGTGGCTCCCTCAGGGTCCGCGACGCCGCTCCCGGCACACGGCTCGAGGTCACCCTGTGATCCGGGTGCTCGTGGCCGACGACCAGGCCCTCGTGCGCGGTGCCATCATCACGCTCCTCGGACTCGAGCCGGACCTCGAGGTGGTCGCGGAGGCGGGGCGTGGTGACGAGGTGCTCGAGCTCGTTCGGCTCCACCGCGCGGACGTCGCGCTGCTCGACGTCGAGATGCCCGGGCTCGACGGCATCGAGGCCTGTCGAGCCGTCACGGAGGCCGGACTCCCGACCCGAGTCCTCATCGTGACGACCTTCGGTCGCCCGGGCTTCGTGCGTCGCGCGCTCGAGGCCGGCGCCGCGGGCTTCGTCGTCAAGGACACCCCGGCGTCGGAGCTCGCCGACGCGGTGCGGCGCGTCCACGCGGGGGAGCGGGTGGTGGACGGTGCCCTCGCGGCGGAGTCCCTCATCGAGGGGGCCAACCCGCTCACCCCACGCGAGCAGGACGTGCTGCGGGTCGCGCTCGCCGGCGCCCCGATCTCGGTCGTGGCCCGTGGCGTGCACCTGTCCGAGGGGACCGTCCGCAACTATCTCTCGTCCGCGATGGCGAAGACGGGGACGTCGACGCGGGCGGAGGCCGCGATCCACGCCCGCGACCGCGGCTGGCTCTGACGCCCCGGAGCACGAGTCCGGCCAGCACCGGGACGCTGCTCGCGAGGGGCCTTGCATGGGCCGAGGTGGGGGAGCACGCTGGCCGGGTCACCGACCGAGCGGAGGAGCCGATGGTGTCGTCAGCAGGGTCGTCGGAGGCTGCCGAGCGCCTCGTCGCCGATCTGATCCGCGGGGCCTGGCGGACGCTCACGGCACGGGCCATGGCCGAGCTCCGCCTCGCGGACGCCCTCGTCGAGCCGGCCACCCTCGAGGAGGTGGCCTCGTCCACCGGCACGCACGCCCCGACCCTCGACCGGCTGCTCCGGACGCTGACCGCGCTGGGGCTGCTGACCCACGAGGACGGGTGCTTCCGGGTGACCGAAGCAGGTGCGCGTCTGCGCAGCGACGTCCCCGGTTCGGACTGGGGCGCGATGATGATGATGCCGGCCCCGTGGACGCTGGAGACGTGGCAGCGACTGCCTCAGGCCGTGCGCACCGGCCAACCCGTCTTCGAGGACGTCCACGGGATGTCCTTCTGGGAGCACCTGCGCACCCACGAGGAGGTCGGCCGGACGTTCGACGCGGCCATGGCGCGGGGCGCGAAGGACGAGGAGCCGGCCGCGCTGGTGGCCCGGGAGCTGGAGCGCTCCGGCGCCTCGGTGCTCGTCGATGCCGGTGGCGGTACCGGCCGGCTGCTGGCCCAGGTCGTGGCCGCGGTGCCGCACCTCAACGGCGTGCTGGCGGACCGGGCCGAGCCGGTCGCGGGGTCCGCTGCCGTCTTCGCGGAGCACCGGGTCGAGGACCGGTGCCGGGCCGAGGTGTCCGACTTCTTCGTCAGCGTGCCGCAGGGCGACGCCTTCCTGCTCAGCAACATCCTGCACGACTGGGACGACGAGCAGTGCGCGGCGATCCTGGAGCGGGTGCACCGTGCCTGCGCCCCGGGTGGGTCCGTCATCGTGCTCGAGTCGGTGCTCCCGGACGAGAGCGACGGGATCGGTCCGGAGAGCGCCCAGCTGCGACTGCTCGACCTCATGATGCTGCTCAGCTTCGGAGCCCGCGAGCGCACCCTGGGCGAGTACTCCGCCCTGCTCTCGCGCGCCGGCTTCGTCGACGTCAGGTTGGTGCCGGGCCGCAGCCGCCAGCTCGTGCTCGCCTCGCGGCCCTGAGTCCTCCCGTCACGCACAGCAGCCGCGTCCCGGTCGACCGGGACGCGGCTGCTGCGTCGGTGCCTCGGCGTGTGCGGGTCAGGCGTCGCCGCCCTCGTTGCCGCTGGTGCCCGCGCGCACGTCGAGCAGGTCGTACTTGTCGGCGGCCTTGCCCGGCACGTCAGCCTCGACCTCGCCACGCGCTGCGAGCACCTGCAGGGTGCGCACGGCGAGCGAGGGTCCGTCGACGTGGAAGAAGCGACGAGCCGCCGGACGCGTGTCGGCGAAGCCGAAGCCGTCGGTCCCGAGCGAGTGGAAGTCGCCCGGCACGTACTGGGCGATCTGGTCGGGAACCGCCCGCATGTAGTCCGAGGTGGCGAGCACCGGGCCGGCAGCGTCCTTGAGCTGCTGCGTGACGTAGGGGACGCGCGCCTCGTTCTCCGGGTGGAGGAAGGCCTCCTCGTCGCAGGCCAGCCCGTCACGACGCAGCTCGCCCCATGACGTCACCGACCAGACGTCGGCCGCGACGCCCCAGTGGTCGGCCAGCAGGCGCTGCGCCTCGAGGGCCCAAGGCACCCCGACGCCGGACGCGAGCAGCTGGGCCCGGGCCGGCTGGTGCGTCCAGCCCTCCGTCTCGGCCTTCTGCAGGAGGTACATGCCGCGCAGGATGCCCTCGGCGTCGACGTCCTCCGGCTCGGCAGGCTGGACGTACGGCTCGTTGTAGACGGTGAGGTAGTAGATGAGGTTCTCGGGATCGTCGCCGTACATGCGCCGCAGACCGTCACGCATGATGTGCCCGATCTCGTAGCCGAACGCCGGGTCGTAGGCGAGCACCGCGGGGTTGGTCGACGCCAGGAGGGGGGAGTGGCCGTCGGCGTGCTGCGTCCCCTCGCCGGTGAGGGTCGTGCGACCTGCCGTGGCGCCGATGAGGAAGCCGCGGGTCAGCTGGTCGGCCGCCGCCCAGATCGAGTCACCGGTGCGCTGGAACCCGAACATCGAGTAGAAGACGTAGATCGGGATCATCGGCTCGCCGTGGGTCGAGTAGCTCGTCCCCGCTGCGGTGAACGCCGCGACCGAGCCGGCCTCGTTGATGCCGGCGTGGAGGATCTGGCCCGAGACCGACT
The DNA here is from genome assembly GCF_048606435.1 of Knoellia terrae. Lineage (NCBI taxonomy): Bacteria > Bacillati > Actinomycetota > Actinomycetes > Micrococcales > Intrasporangiaceae > Knoellia > Knoellia terrae. The sequence continues at coordinate 237,521 of NZ_JBMBWH010000004.1, forward strand.
CGCGGTAGCTGAGCATGAGGTCGTGGTCCACGGGCGTGTAGTTCTGCCCGTGCGGGTTGTAGATCTTCAGGGTCGGGAAGAACGAGTCCATGCCGAACGTGCGTGCCTCGTCCGGGATGATCGGCACGACGCGCTTGCCGAACTCCTTGTCGCGCATGAGGTCCTTGAGCAGGCGGACGAACGCCATCGTCGTGGCGATCGTCTGCTTGCCGGAGCCCTTGCGCACCTGCTTGTAGGCGTCGTCGCCCGGCAGGGACAGCTGGGTGTACCTGCTGCGTCGCTGCGGGATCGAGCCACCGAGGGCCCGACGCCGCTCGAGCATGTACTCGAGGGTCGGGTCGGTCTCTCCGGGGTGGAAGTACGGCGGCTGGTACGGGTTGTCGTCGATCTGCTTGTCGGTGATCGGCAGGCGCAGGACGTCGCGGAAGGTCTTGAGGTCGTCGACGGTCATCTTCTTCATCTGGTGGGTCGCGTTGCGCCCGGCGAAGTGGCTGCCGAGCGAGTACCCCTTGATGGTGTGCGCGAGGATCACGGTCGGCTGGCCGGTGTGGTTGACCGCGGCCTGGTAGCCGGCGAAGACCTTGCGGTAGTCGTGGCCGCCGCGCTGCAGGTCGTGCCAGATCTGGTCGTCGGTGAGGCCCTCGACCATCTTGCGGGTGCGCGGGTCACGGCCGAAGAAGTGCTCGCGGACGTACGCCCCGTCGTTGGCGCGGAACGTCTGGTAGTCCCCGTCGGTCGTCGTGTTCATGATGTGGCGCAGCGCGTGGTCGCGGTCGGCGGCCAGCAGCGGGTCCCAGCCGCGTCCCCAGATGACCTTGACGACGTTCCACCCGGCGCCGCGGAAGAAGGCCTCGAGCTCCTGGATGATCTTGCCGTTGCCCCGCACCGGCCCGTCGAGGCGCTGCAGGTTGCAGTTGACGACGAAGGTGAGGTTGTCGAGCTCCTCGTTCGCCGCGAGCTGCAGCAGGCCGCGCGACTCCGGCTCGTCCATCTCGCCGTCGCCGAGGAAGGCCCAGACGCGCTGGTCGGAGGTGTCCTTGATCCCGCGGTTGTGGAGGTACTTGTCGAACTGCGCCTGGTAGATCGCGTTCATCGGGCCGATGCCCATCGACACCGTCGGGAACTGCCAGTAGTCCGGCATCATCCGCGGGTGCGGGTAGGAGGACAGCGCCCGGATCTGCCCGTCGACGATGTGGCTCTTCTCCTGGCGGAAGCCGTCGAGGTCGGTCTCGCCGATCTGGCCCTCGAGGAAGCTGCGGGCGTACATGCCGGGGGAGGCGTGGCCCTGGTAGAAGATGTGGTCGCCCCCACCGGGGTGGTCGGGCCCACGGAAGAAGTGGTTCATGCCCACTTCGTACAGCGTCGCCGCCGAGGCGTACGTCGAGATGTGGCCGCCGACCGACACCCCGGGGCGCTGGGCACGGTGCACCATGACCGCCGCGTTCCAACGGATCCACCGCCGGTACTGGCGCTCGACGTCCTCGTCACCCGGGAACCAGGGCTCCTGCTCCTGGTCGATGGTGTTGACGTAGTCGGTCGCGGTCAGGGAGGGGACACCGATCTGGTTCTCGCGCGCCCGCTCCAGCAGCCGCAGCATGACGTAGCGGGCACGCTGGCGCCCCCCGTCGTCGATGAGCTGGTCGAGCGAGTCCAACCACTCCGAGGTCTCCTCGGGGTCGATGTCGGTGAGGCTGCTCGGGAGGCCATTGAGGATCGGGCCGGCTTCCTCGCGAAACGTCACGACGGTTCCCTTCTCTTGCGTCCACGACCCTGAGAGGTCGACTCGCTCCATCCTGTCACTGGGGAGTGGCCGTCGTCACACGCGGGTCGGCTGGCAGGCTGGTGCCCATGACGACGGACGCCGACCCCCACGTGACGCCCGTGGACCCGGACGCGGTCACCCTGCACGGTGGGGACCTGCCGTGGCGGCCGGTGAGCCCGGCGCTGCGCACGGTGCGGCTCATCACCCTGTTCGCGTGGCTCGCACCGTTCGTTCTCGCCTTCGTCGTGCTGGGCGTGCTCGTCAACCCGTGGTTCTGGGGAGGTGCCGTCGTCGTCGCGGTCCTGCTCGCCTGGGGTGTCTGGCTCGTCGTCCGGCAGGTCTCCGCGATCACCTGGATCGAGCTGCCCGACGAGATCGTCATCCGCAAGGGACGCGTCTTCCGGTCGCTCGTGAGCATCCCCTACGGACGCCTCCAGTACATCGACGTCGAGTCCGGCCCGCTCATGCGCTCGCGCGGGATCGCGTCCTGCGAGTTCCACACGGCCTCACCGGAGAGCGGCGGCACCCTGCCCGGGCTCCCCACCGAGGAGGCCGAGGCCCTGCGTGGGCGGCTGGCCGCCCGGGGCGAGGCGCAGCGAGCGGGCCTGTGACCGAGCCCGGGTCAGGACCTCACCCAGCACACGCCCGTCGCGACCTCGCCCTCCACGAGTGGCAGCACCTCCACCCGTTGTCGCCCGTCCTGCGGGGAGGTCTCGTCGGCCTGGCGGTGCTGGGGTATGCCGGCTCGCAGCTCGTGGACAACGTCTTCCGTGGGCTCGGTGGCGGCGACGCGGACCGGGACGACGCGGACGGCGGGCCCGACCGGGGCGTGCGGGAGGGACTGGGCTTCCTCTTCGACCACTCGCTCGTCGCCGTCGCCGTCGTGCTGGTGGCCCTCTGCCTCGTGGGTCTCGTCGGCTGGCTCACGTGGAGGTTCTCGAAGTTCCGGGTGGCGGGCGGCCAGATCGAGTTCCGCAAGGGCTGGCTGTTCCGCGAGCACCGACAGGTCCCGCTCGAGCGGGTCCAGGCCATCGAGATCAGCCGACCGCTGCTCGCCCAGCTGACCGGGCTGTCCCAGGTGATCGTCCAGTCCGCCGGGGGAGGAGACAGCCACCTCAAGCTCGCCTTCCTCGGTGCGGGCCGCGCCGAGGAGGTGCGGCGGGAGCTCCTGGCCCTCGCCGGGCGTCGTGACGAGGCAGCGCGTGCCGATGCGGGAGCCGACGGCGCCTCCCACCAGCGGTTCCCGGGCCCGGGCGGCGACGACGAGGGACGTGAGGTCCTGCGCGTCCCCAACTCGCGCCTGTTCGTGGCCACGATCCTCCACGGCGGGACGATCGTCCTCGGCGCCGTCGGGCTCCTCGTCGGGGCGCTCGCCCTGGCGACCTGGGGGTCCTCGCTCGAGGTCCTCACCGGCGCGGTCATCGCACTTCCCGCGCTCGGCCCGCTCGTCTTCGGTCTCGTCGTCAACCGGGTGGGCGAGCTCCTCAAGCACGGCAACTTCCGCCTCGGCGACACCGGCACCGCCGCCCGGATCCAGCACGGACTGACCGACAAGCGCACGACGACGATCCCGCTGCACCGCATCCAGGCGGTCGGGATGGTGCAGCCGATGTGGTGGCGGCCGTTCGGCTGGTGGCGGGTCAAGGTCAACGTCGCCGGAGTCGCCCAGGACCCGACGGGCAGCTCCGACAACGAGACGACGGTCCTGCCGGTGGGCACGCTCGACCAGGCGCTCGCCGTGCTCACCCTCCTCGACCCCGCCCTCTCCGAGGGTGACCTCCGCCGTGCCGCCCTCGGCGACGGGGTCGACGGAGGCTGGACCCTGGTCTCCGAACGAGCCCGGCGTCTGGACCCGCTGAGCTGGCATCGGTCCGGTTTCGCCGTGTCCGAGCACTCGCTCATGCTCCGCACGGGCAGGTGGTGGCGTCGCGTCTGCGTCATGCCGCACGCGCGGGTCCAGTCGCTCCGCCTGAGCCAGGGACCCCTCGACGCGCGTCTCGACCTCGTGACCGTGACCCTCGTCTCGACCCCGGGCCCGGTCGACCTCAGCATCGAGCACCTCGACGCGGAGACCGGCAGCAGGCTCCTGCGTGACGAGGCGTCCCGGGCGCGCGCGGCCCGGGCAATCTCACGAACCGCTTGCACCGAACCCGAAGTTCCTAGTCAACTAGTGCCCCGAGACCGAACCGACGAGAGGTAGCCCGACCGTGAACACCCCTGCACCACCGCCCGCCGACCCGGGGGCGGAGGGCCCGGCCGGCGTCGAACGCCTCGGGTTCGCCGCCGAGCAGATCGTGCAGGAGTTCGGCTGGGCGGAGGACGTCGACGACGACTTCCGCTTCGCCGTCGAGGACGTCATCGGTTCGGACCTCGAGGACGAGGACTACACCGGAGAGACCGACGCGGTGCTGCTCTGGTGGCGTGCCGACGACGGTGACCTCACCGACGCGCTCGTCGACCTGGTCGTGGTGCTCGGCGAGGCCGGCTTCGTCCTGGCGCTCACCCCGAAGGACCGGGGCGGGGGCGCCGTCGACCCCGCCGAGATCGACGAGGCCGCGACGACGGCCGGTCTGCACACCGCCGGCGCCTTCAACGCGTCACCGGCCTGGCGGGCCACCAAGCTCGTGGCGCCCAGGACGCGGCGCTGACAGCAGGCTGCGGCAGACTGCGTGTCATGACGGACACCTCGGCCGCGCTCGCCGTGGGGACACGCGCCCCCGCCTTCACTTTGCGCGACCAGAACGGCGCCGAGGTCTCGCTCGCCGACTACCTCGGGCGGCAGCACGTCCTTCTCGTCTTCTACCCGTGGGCGTTCTCGGGGATCTGCACCGGCGAGCTCACCGAGATCCGCGACGACCTCGGCCGGTTCGTGACCGAGGAGGTCCAGGTCCTCACCGTCTCCTGCGACGCGATGTTCTCCCTGCGTGCCTATGCCGACCGTGACGGCTACTTCTTCCCGCTCCTGTCCGACTTCTGGCCCCACGGCGAGGTCGCCCGCGCCTACGGCGTCTTCGACGAGGCCGTCGGAGTGGCACGCCGGGGGACCTTCCTCATCGACCCGCAGGGGACGATCCGCTGGTCGCTCGTCAGCGGGATCGGCGAGCGACGCGACTTCAGCGGCTACCACGCCGCTCTCGCCCGCGCCTGACCCGTCCTGACACAATGGCGGACCGGTCGCGGCCACCCGCCGCGACGGGGCCTGTAGCTCAGTTGGTAGAGCACCGCGTTTACACCGCGGGTGTCGTCGGTTCGAGGCCGGCCGGGCCCACATGACCGTTCTGCTGCGTGACGTCGTCGACGTCCTCGAGCGCCTGTACCCGAGCTCGACCGCCCAGTCCTGGGACCAGGTGGGCCTGGTCACCGGCGATCCGGAGCAGCCGGTCGAGCGCGTGCTGCTCGCCCTCGATCCCACCCTCGCCGTCATCGACGAGGCCCGGTCGACCCAGACGGACCTCCTGATCACCCACCACCCGCTGCTCCTGCGTGGCGTGCACTCCGTCGCGACGACCACGGCCAAGGGCGCCGGCGTGACCCAGCTGGTCGTCGGCGACATCGCCCTCTACGTCGCGCACACCAACGCCGACGTGGCCGCTGCCGGTGTGTGCGAGGCCCTCGCCGTCGCCGCCGGACTTCTCGACACCCGACCGCTGGCCGTCGTCGAGGACCAGCCCCTGGGCCGGGTGGGTCGGCTCGCGACACCCATGACGCTGGGCGACTTCGCCACCTCCCTGCACGCCGCGCTGCCGGCCGCCGCCGGAGGGCTCCGGATCGCGGGTCCGGCCGACGCCGTCGTCGAGTCGGTCGCCGTCCTCGGCGGGGCGGGGGACGACCAGCTCGCGACCGTGCGTGCGGCGGGAGTCGACGTCTACGTCACGGCCGACCTGCGCCACCACCCGGCGCTCGAGGCGCGCGAGGAGTCCCGAGGCGCTGCTCCCTACCTCGTCGATGCCGGCCACTGGTCGAGCGAGGCGGTGTGGCTGCCGACCGTGCGAGACGCCCTCGCCGCTGCACTTAGGGTGGACATCGACATCAGCACAGTGCGCACCGACCCGTGGACGTTCACGGTCGGCGCGGAGAACCTCGGAGGTATGCCGTGAAAGCCGACCCAGCGCGCCAGTCCCAGCTGCTCGACCTCCAGGCCATCGACACGCGGCTCTCCCAGATCGACCACGCGCGCAAGACCCTCTCGCAGCACGCGGAGATCGCGGACCTCGAGGGCAAGGCCCGCCTGCTCGACGACCAGCTGGTCCGCTCGCGCACCGAGCTCGGTGACGTCCAGCGCGAGCTGGCCAAGGCCGACGCGGACGTGCAGCAGGTCCGCGACCGGGCGACCCGCGACCAGCAGCGTCTCGACTCGGGCGTGGGCACCGCCAAGGACCTCACCGCGATCCAGCACGAGCTCGAGTCGCTCGGCCGCCGCCAGGCGGCGCTCGAGGAGGTCGAGCTCGAGGTCATGGAGCGCGCCGAGTCCATCCAGAACGACGTCACCGAGCTGGAGCGTGGCCGGGCCGAGCTGACCGAGCGGCTCAGCACCCTCGAGTCGGCCCGCGACGACCGGCTGGCCGAGCTCGATGCTGACGCCGCCAACGTCGTGGCGCCTCGCGACCGGCTGGTGGAGCTCGTCGGCGAGGACCTCGTCACCCTCTACGACAAGATCCGCGCGACCAGCGTCACGGGTGCCGCCCCGCTGCGCCAGCGTCGCTGCGGCGGGTGCCAGCTGGAGCTCAACCCGGTCGAGCTGGGCCGGATCAAGGCCGCCCCGGCGGACGAGGTGATCCGCTGCGACGAGTGCCGGCGGATCCTCGTGCGCACTCCGGAGTCCGGTCTCTGAACGACGCCTGACCACCGTGCTGCCCGCGCCTAGGCTGGCCCGATGAGCTATGCCGGTGACGTCAGCCCCGCCGAGGCGTACGAAGCGGTGACCGCCTCCGACGGTGCCGTCCTCGTGGACGTGCGCACCCGCGCCGAGTGGGCCTACGTCGGTGTGCCGCAGCTCGGTGCGGGGAGGTCGCCGCTGCTCGTCGAGTGGCAGCGCTACCCCGACGGCAGCGTCAACGAGGCGTTCGTCGACCAGCTGCGGGCGGCCGGCGTCACGCAGGGCACGCCGGTCTTCTTCCTCTGCCGATCGGGGGTGCGCTCGGTGGCAGCGGCGGAGGCGGCCACCGCGGCTGGTCTCGGGCCGGCATACAACGTCCTCGAGGGCTTCGAGGGCCCGCACGGCCCCGACGGGCACCGCACGGTCGGTGGCTGGAAGGCCGCGGGCCTGCCCTGGACGCAGGGGTGAGCACGCTCGACGAGCCGGGACGCTCCTTCCGCCCCGAGACCCTCGCCGTGCGAGGAGGGCTGTCCCGCACGGGTTTCGACGAGACCAGCGAGGCGATGTTCCTCACGTCGGGCTTCGTCTACGAGTCCGCCGAGCAGGCCGAGGCCGCGTTCAAGGACGAGGTCGAGAAGTTCATCTACAGCCGCTACGGCAACCCGACCGTCGCCATGTTCGAGGAGCGCCTCCGGCTGCTCGAGGGCGCTGAGGCGTGCTTCGCGACCGCCTCGGGCATGTCCGCCGTCTGGGTCGCCCTCGCGGCACTCGCCGGCCAGGGGGACAGGGTGGTCGCGTCGCGGGCCCTCTTCGGGTCCTGCTTCGTCATCGTCGACGAGATCCTCCCCCGCTTCGGGGTCGAGACGGTTCTCGTCGACGGTCCGGACCTGGCGCAGTGGGAGGAGGCCCTGTCCGTGCCGACCGCGGCCGTGTTCTTCGAGACCCCGAGCAACCCGATGCAGGAGCTCGTCGACATCGAGGCCGTCTCCCGGCTCGCGCACGCCGCCGGCGCCGTGGTGGTCGTCGACAACGTCTTCGGCACCCCCGTGTTCTCGCGTCCCCTCGAGCACGGCGCCGACGTCGTCGTCTACTCGGCCACCAAGCACATCGACGGCCAGGGGCGCGTCCTCGGTGGCGCGGTGCTCGGTCCGGCCGAGTTCATCGACGGCCCCGTCAAGAACCTCATGCGGCACACCGGCCCGTCGATGTCCCCCTTCAACGCCTGGGTGCTCCTCAAGGGGCTCGAGACGATGTCACTGCGCGTGCGACACATGGCCGACAACGCGCTCATCCTGGCTCGTCACCTCCAGGGGCGGGAGGGCGTGGTGAGGGTCGTCTACCCGATGCTCCCGAACCATCCGCAGCACGAGCTCGCGCTGCGCCAGATGAGTGGTGGCGGGACCGTGGTGACCTTCGAGGTCGACGGGGGCAAGGACGTCGCCTTCTTGCTGATGAACGCGCTTCGGCTGGTCGACATCTCCAACAACCTCGGCGATGCCAAGTCGCTCGTCACCCACCCCGCCACGACGACGCACCGCCGGCTCACGCAGGAGGCTCGCGCGGCGGTCGGCATCACCGACGGCACCGTCCGGATCTCCGTAGGGCTGGAGTCGGTCGAGGACCTCGTCGAGGACGTCGAGGCCGCCCTGGCCGGTGCCCGTCAGGCCTGACGTGCCACGGCGTCGAGCACCCAGGGTCGCCCTCGACGCACCGGGGGAGTGAGGGCCACCTCGAAGCCGTCGGCGACGACCGCGGCGAGCTGTTCAGGCGTGCGGGCGCGCCGGCCGTCGACGCAGAGGTGCCGGGCCACCAGCCCTCGGGTGTGCTTGGCCATGTGGCTCGCGCCGGGCACGCGCACCTGGACCCAGCGGTCGGCGACGTCGCCCGCGGGCGTCCACACCGCGGCATACGTCGAGCTCCGGCAGTCCACGACGACCTCGCGGCCGGCAGCGGGTGCGAGCACGTCGCCGAGGACGGGGCGCCAGGCCGCCGCGACCGGTCCGAGGCCGGGCAGGTTCACGTCCATCGACAACCGGTATGCCGTGATCCGGTCCCTGAGCCGCACGGCGCCGTGGAGCGCGGAGACGATGACGACCCACTGGTTCGCCCGTCGACGCGCCGCGGCGTCCATCGACGCGAGGTCGAGCGCGTCGTAGAGGACTCCCGTGTAGACGTCCGCAGCAGGGGTGGCCGGCGCGCTCCCCAGCGTCAGGTTGCGGGCGACCTCGTCGGCCAGACCCGGTGAGACGCCGAGCAGCGTCGTGGCAGAGGGAGAGGCGCTCGCGGTGGCCAGGTGGGCCGCCACCCGCTCACGCGTCCGGCCAAGCTCGGGGAAGGACCACGTGCTCGGGTCCGCGGGCCGCCCACGCCGTCGGTTCGACTTCGACTCCGACGGGGGCAGCACGATGAGCACGCGGACACCCTATGTGTGCGCGCTTGGGTAGGTTGGCGGGCATGCCCCGTCGCGCGATCAGCCTCCCCCTTGTCGACCCCACGACCGCCGACTCCGTGCGGGAGACGCTGCTGGCGCGGTTCGCGGCGATCCGTGCCGAGGTGGAGGCGAGCGAGGTGTTCCCCCCGGAGGTGCAGGCCGAGGCCGAGCGGCTGGCGCAGTCGCCGCCGGAGCCGCCGGAGCGCGACGAGACCGCCGTCCCCTTCATCACCCTCGACCCGCCGACCTCCATGGACCTCGACCAGGCGATGTGCCTCGAGCGCGACGGTGACGGCTACCGCGTCCGCTACGCCATCGCCGACGTGCCCGCCTTCGTGGCTCCCGGCGGGGCGATCGACGCGGAGGCGCGGCGGCGCGGCCAGACGATCTACTGCCCCGATGTCCGCGTCCCGCTGCACCCGCCCGTGCTCAGCGAGGGAGCGGCCAGCCTGCTGCCCGGAGAGGTCCGCCCGGCGTTCGTCTGGGACCTGCGGCTCGACGCCCAGGGCGAGGGGACGAGCGCCGAGGTCTACCGGGCCCTCGTCCGCTCGGTCGAGCGGTTCGACTACGCCGGGGTCCAGGAGCTGGTCGACGCGGGGACCACCGACGAGCGGTGGGTCCTGCTGCGCGAGATCGGGGAGCGTCGGATTCGCCAGGAGCAGCTGCGCGGAGGTGCCAGCCTGCCGATGCCGGAGCAGGAGGTCCACCTCGGCGACGACGGGAACTTCACGCTCGCCCTGCGCCCACCGCGCACCTGCGAGGACTGGAACGCCCAGCTCTCCCTGCTCACGGGGATGGCCGCGGCCGACCTCATGCTGCACGCCGGAGTCGGCATCCTGCGCACCATGCCCGACGCCGACCACCACGCCGTCGCACGCTTTCGGCGACAGGCCAAGGCGCTGGGCGCCCCCTGGCCGGCCGAGCAGGGCTACGGCGACTTCCTGCGCGGGCTCGACCGCGAGAACCCCCGGCACCTCGCGCTGATCCACGCCGCCACGGCCCTGTTCCGCGGAGCCGGGTACACGCCGTTCGACGGAGACGTCCCCGAGCAGGTCGAGCACGCGGCGGTCGCCGAGGCCTACGCCCACGTGACGGCACCGCTGCGCCGCCTCGTCGACCGCTTCGGGCTCGTCGTCTGCGAGGCGATCAGTGCCGACCGCGACGTCCCGGGCTGGGTGCGGGAGGCGTTGCCCTCCGTCCCCGATCTCATGAAGGAGTCCGACCGCCGCGCCGGGGCGGCCGACCGCATGTGCGCCGACGCCGTGGAGGCAGCGGTCCTCCAGCCCCACGTCGGCGAGACCTTCGACGCCGTCGTCGTCGACCGAGACGACCGGGGCCTCGAGGTGCAGCTGCTCGACGTCCCGGTGCTGGCGCGGGCCAAGGGCGAGGCGGACCTCGGCTCCTCGGTCCCCGTCCGGCTCGAGTCGGCCGACGTGGCGACGGGCCAGGTGCGGTTCGTCGTCGCCTGACTTCGCCCGCCCGTATGCTGGAGGCGCGGACGAGTCAGTCCGACGGTCGCGGCGTGGGCAACCACGTCGAGGAAAGTCCGGGCTCCACAGGGCAGGGTGGTGGCCAACAGCCACCCGGGGTGACCCGCGGGACAGTGCCACAGAGAACAGACCGCCCGACTCCGGACTCAGGTCCGGGGCTCGGGTAAGGGTGAAACGGTGGTGTAAGAGACCACCAGCGGCTCCGGTGACGGAGCCGGCTCGGTAAACCCCACCCGGAGCAAGCCCAGACAGTGTGCGTTCGAGGGCGGCCCGCCCGAGCACACGGGTAGGGCGCTGGAGGCCGCTGGCAACAGCGGTCCGAGATGGATGACCGTCAGCGTGACCCGGGCAACCGGCCACGTGACAGAACCCGGCTTATGACTGACTCGTCCGCACCCAGCCGGGTGGCCGGCATACGGTGGAGCATGCGACTGACGCACCTGGGACACGCGTGCCTGCTCGTCGAGACCGGCGACCAGCGCATCCTCCTCGACCCGGGCGGCTTCACGCCCGGCTTCGAGGCGGTGCGCGACCTCACCGCCGTGGTGCTCACCCACCAGCATCCCGACCACCTCGACCGGGAGCGGTTACCCGTCCTCACGGCAGGCAACCCCGGGGCGCGAGTGCTCTCCGACCCGGGCAGCGCCGAGGTCCTCGTCGGCCTCGGCATCGAGGCCGAGGTCCACCGTGGCGAGAGCAGGCTGGGCGCCGTGACGGTCTCGCCCGTCGGCGAGGTGCACGCCCTCATCCACGACGACATCGCCCGCATCCCCAACGTCGGCGTCGTCCTGCGGGCCGGGGGCGAGCCCAGCCTGTTCCACCCCGGCGACAGCCTCGAGGGGGAGCCGGGGGACGTCGACGTCGTCGCCTTCCCGCTCAACGCGCCGTGGCAGCGCAGCCGCGAGATGACCGGCTTCCTGCGGCGGCTGAACCCTCCGGTCGCGGTGCCCATCCACGATGGCCTGCTCAACGCGTCGGGCCGCGAGCTCTACCTCGGCCAGGCGCGGTCGCTCGGAGGAGCCGACACCGAGGTGCGCGACCTCGCCGGTCGAGGAGCGGTGGAGCTCGGCCACTGACCTGTGGGTCAGTGGGAGTCGTGGTACTCCTGCGCGAGGTGCGCTGCGCCGATGATGCCGGCCTTGTTCTCGAGCACCGCCGGCACGATCTTCGTCCGCAGGTCCAGCAGCGGCAGGAACTCCTCGTGGTCCTTGGACACGCCGCCGCCGACGACGATCAGGTCGGGCCACAGCAGGTTCTCGAGGTGGGTGTAGTAGCGCTGGAGGCGCTCGGCCCACTCGGGGTAGCTGAGGCCCTCGACGTCCTTGATCGAGGAGGCCGCACGCTTCTCCGCGTCGAAGCCGTCGAGCTCGAGGTGCCCCAGCTCGGAGTTGGGGATGAGGACGCCGTCGTGGATGAGGGCGGTGCCGATGCCGGTGCCCAGCGTCGTGAGGATGACCAGGCCCTTCTGGCCCTTCGCCGCCCCGTAGTGGAGCTCGGCGACTCCGGCCGCGTCGGCGTCGTTGACGAGGACGATGTCGTGGCCGAGCTTCTTCTCGAGCAGGGTCTCCGCCTCGAAGTCGAGCCACGACTTGTCGATGTTGGCCGCCGAGCGGACCACGCCGCGGGTGACGACACCGGGGATCGTGATGCCGATGGGGGAGTCGCCCCGCACGTCGTCGAAGTGGTCGACGATCTGGTCGATGACGTCGGCGACGGCCTCGGGGGTGGACACCTCCGGGGTGACGATGCGCTTGCGCTTGGCGGCGAACTCACCCTTGGCCAGGTCGACCGGCGCGCCCTTGATCCCGCTCCCGCCGACGTCGATGCCGAGGGGCAGGCCGGTCTTCTTGCTCATGGGGACTCCTTCGTCCGTGGGGTCAGGGGAGGGTGAGGATCTCGTTGCCGGTGTCGGTGATGAGGATCGTGTGCTCGAACTGGGCCGACCGCCGTCGGTCGGCGGTGACGACGGTCCAGTCGTCGTCCCACATCTCCCACGCCTCGGTGCCGAGGTTGAGCATCGGCTCGATGGTGAACGTCATCCCCGGCTCGATGACGGTGTCGTAGGACGGCGCCGCGTCGTAGTGGGGGATGACGAGCCCCGAGTGGAACGAGCGGCCGATCCCGTGACCGGTGAAGTCGCGCACCACGCCGTAGCCGAACCGCCGGGCATAGCTCTCGATGACCCTGCCGATGACGTTGACCTGCCGGCCGGGCACCGCCGCCTTGATGCCGCGCATCATCGCCTCGTGCGTGCGCTCGACGAGCAGGCGCGACTCCTCGTCGACGTTCCCGCAGAGGTAGGTCGCGTCGGTGTCCCCGTGCACCCCGCCGACGTAGGCCGTGATGTCGATGTTGACGATGTCGCCGTCCTCGAGACGCCGGGAGTCCGGTATGCCGTGGCACACGACCTCGTTGACCGACGTGCAGAGCGACTTCGGGAACCCGCGGTAGCCGAGCGTCGAGGGGTAGGCGCCGTGGTCGAGGAGGAACTCGTGGCCGACCCGGTCGATCTCGTCGGTCGTGACCCCGGGGGCGATGACGGCCGCCGCGGCCTCCATCGCCCGGGCGGCGATCCGACCGGCGACCCGCATCAGCTCGATCGTCTCGGCGTCCTTGACCTCCGGGGAGAGGTTCTTGTCCGGTGACGGCCTGTCGACGTACTCGGGACGCTCGATGGTCGCCGTCACGGCGCGTCGCGGGGACACCTCGCCCGGAGCGACACTTCGGTAGGTCATCGGCATACGGTGGAGTCTAGGCAGAGTGCCGTTCGGGAGTCCGAGGAGGACAGCGTGGCGTACTGGTACAACATCGCGACCAAGCAGGTCGAGACCGACGAGAACCGCAGCCGCAACGACGACGTCATGGGGCCCTACGACAGCGAGGAGCAGGCCCGCGCCGCCCTCGACACCGCCCGGGCGAACACCGAGCAGTGGGACGCCGAGGACCGCGCCTGGGAGGGCAAGGACGAGACCGAGGCCTGAGGGCCGGCCGGCTCACTCCTCGAAGCTGTGCTCGGTCGCGGGGAACGCGCCCGAGGCGACCTCGCCGGCATACGCCCGCGCAGCGTTGCCGAGGTCGGTCCTCATGTCGAGGTACTTCTTGACGAAGCGGGGGGCGCGGCCGCCACGCAGGCCGGCCATGTCCTGCCAGACGAGGACCTGGGCGTCGCAGTCGGGCCCGGCCCCGATGCCCACCGTGGGGATGCGCAGCGCCTCCGTGACCCGCTTGGCGGCGGGCGCCGGCACCATCTCCATGACGACGGCGAAGCACCCGGCGTCCTGGAGGGCGATCGCGTCCTCGAGGAGGCGGTCGGCCCCGTCGCCGCGGCCCTGGACCCGGTAGCCGCCGAGCACGTGCTCGCTCTGGGGCGTGAAGCCGATGTGCCCCATGACCGGGATGCCGGCGCGAACGAGCAGCTCGATCTCGGGCACCATGGCCCGCCCGCCCTCGAGCTTGACGGCGTGGGCGAGCCCTTCCTTCATGAACCGGGTGGCGGTGGCGAGGGCCTGCTGCGGGCTCGCCTGGTAGGAGCCGAACGGCAGGTCGGCGACGACCATCGCGTGCCTGGCCGCCGACGTCACGGCCCGGCAGAGCGGCACGAGGTGGTCGACGGTCACCGGCACGGTCGTCTCGAAGCCGTACACGTTGTTGCCAGCGGAGTCCCCGACGAGCAGGCACGGGATGCCGGCCTCGTCGAAGATCTCGGCGGCATACATGTCGTATGCCGTGAGCATCGCCCACTTCTCGCCCGTCTCCTTCATCCTCTGGAGGTGGGGCACCCGGATGCGCTTCTGGGGAGCGGTCTGGGCTCCGGTGCCGTAGGGGTTCGTCGTCTCGGCGGGGGGCCTCGGCTGCTCGCTCATGGGGCGATCCTGTCAGAGGCGCCGTGCGGTGCCCCTCGTGCGTGGAAGGTAAAAGGCAGGTAAAAGAAACCCCACAAACCATTGTGCAATCGGAGTGCACATGTTTCTCTGCATGAGCCGCGCCTGACCCCGGGCGGGCGATCACACTCGGAGGAACCGTGACACAACGACACACTCGCGCCCTGGCCGGACTGGCCGGGGCCGCGCTGGTGGTGAGCCTCGCGCCCATGGGTGCGCAGGCCAAGGACGCCGCGCCCCCGGCTTCGGACCCGAAGGCCTCGAACACGAAGCACGACGACCTGCCCAACCCGCTCGGCGACGCGCAGCGCGCCCTGCGCAAGGAGGCCGTGGAGAAGCTCGTCAAGGGTGAGGCCACGACCGAGATCCGCGGCGGTCAGCGTGTCATCAAGCTCGCGGGTACTCCCGCCGCGGGCAAGGGCACCAAGGCCACGAAGGACCGCTACGTGTCCTACCCGGTGAACCGGGAGGAGTCGGTGTTCACGATCCTGTCCGAGTTCAGCGACATGTCGCACAACGAGATCCCCGAGCCCGACCGCAACTGGGACGGCAGCAGGACGGACGACAACTCGACCTACTGGACCGAGGACTTCGACCAGGCCCACTTCGAGGACATGATGTTCGGCGAGGGCGAGTCCTTCAAGGACTTCTACCTCAAGCAGTCCAACGGCCGCTTCATGACGACCGGCGAGGTCTCGGACTGGGTGCAGGTCAAGGGCGAGGCGCGCACCTACGGCGACAACGACAACGAGGCTGCCGGCTACTGGAGCTACGTGACCGACACGGTCAACGCGTGGTACGACGCCCAGATCGCCAGTGGCATGACGGCGGCCCAGGTCGACACCAAGCTCAAGGAGTTCGACAAGGTCGACCGCTACGACGCCGATGGTGACGGCAACTTCGCCGAGCCCGACGGCTACATCGACCACTTCCAGGCCATCCACGCCGGAGAGGGCGAGGAGGCCGGTGGCGGTGTCCTCGGTGACGACGCCATCTGGTCGCACCGCTGGTACGTCAACTCCGACCAGATCGGCAAGACCGGCCCGAGCGGCAACAAGTCCGGTGGCGCCCGGATCGGCCGGTCCAGCATCTGGGTCGGCGACTACACCACCGAGCCGGAGAACGGTGGCCTCGGGGTGTTCGCGCACGAGTTCGGTCACGACCTCGGCCTGCCCGACTACTACGACACCGCCGGCGGCGACAACGGCACGGGCTTCTGGACCCTCATGTCCGGTGGCTCCTGGCTCAACGACGGTGGCAACTCGATCGGCACCAAGCCCGGCTACATGGGCCCGCTCGAGAAGCTCCAGCTCGGCTGGCTCGACTACAAGGTCGTCCCGTACGGCCAGGACATGACGGTCAACCTCGGTTCCGCCGACCGGCCCGCGAGCCGCTCGGACGTCCAGGCCCTCGCGGTGACGCTGCCGGACAAGACGGTCACCACCTCCTACAACACCCCGCGCTCGGGTGCCATGGAGTGGTGGAGCGGCTCGGCCGACGGCCTGCAGAACACGCTCACCCGCACGGTCGACCTCACCGGCAAGTCGTCGGCGTCGGTCTCGGCGTGGATGCAGTACAACATCGAGGAGGGCTACGACGCCCTCTACGCCGAGGTCAGCACCGACGGCGCCAACTGGACCGAGGTCGGCACCAAGGTCGACGGCCCCGAGGGCAACGAGGCCCTCTCCGGCTGGACGCAGAAGTCCTATGACCTCAGCGCCTACGCCGGGAAGAACGTGCAGTTCCGCTTCCGCTACGCCACCGACGGTGGTCTGCACTACGAGGGCGCGTTCCTCGACGACCTGGCCGTCACGGTCGACGGCTCCACCGTCCTGACCGACGACGTCGAGGCCGGGACCAACGGCTGGACCGCCAAGGGCTTCACCCGCATGGGCGGCTCCACCTCCGAGGTCGTCAGCCACTTCTACCTGGCCGAGAACCGCAACTACAACGGCTACGACTCCACCCTGAAGACGGGCCCGTACAACTTCGGCTGGGCCTCCACCAAGCCGGACTGGGTCGAGCGCTTCCCGTACCAGAACGGCATGCTCGTCTGGTACGTCGACGGTGAGTTCACCGACAACAACACCTCCGCCCACCCCGGTGGCGGCGAGGCCCTCCCGGTCGACGCCCGCCCGGCCCCGGTCGTCCTCGACGGCGGAGTCAAGCTCGGCAACCGCCGCCAGCCGTTCGATGCCACCTTCGGTCTCGAGAAGACCGACGCGGTGACGTTCCACCGCAACGGTGTCCCGACGACGGTCCCGTCCTCGGCCGGCATCCCGGTCTTCGACGACTCGGACGAGAACCGCTACTGGGACGCCAAGAACCCGTGGAGCTCGGTCAAGGTCGCCGGCTCCGGCACGGTGATGAAGGTCAACAAGTCCAGCGCCGACGGCAACCAGCTGCAGGTGCAGGTCTCGTTCAAGTGACGCAGCCCTGAGCTGAGTCAGCCCGCAGGAGGGGGAGGGCCCCGGAGCGAGATGCTCCGGGGCCCTCGCCCTGTCTCCCCCTAGGATGCCGACCATGGATCGTCAGCAGGAGTTCGTGCTCCGCACCATCGAGGAGCGGGACATCCGCTTCGTCCGCCTCTGGTTCACCGACGTGCTGGGTGCGCTCAAGTCGGTGGCGGTCGCCCCTGCCGAGCTCGAGGGCGCCTTCGCCGAGGGCATCGGCTTCGACGGTTCGGTGATCGAGGGCTTCGCGCGCGTCTACGAGGCCGACATGCTGGCCAAGCCCGACCCCGCGACCTTCCAGGTGCTCCCGTGGCGTGGCGAGAGCCCCGGCACCGCCCGGATGTTCTGCGACATCACCCTTCCTGACGGCGCGCCCAGCATGGCCGACCCCCGCCACGTCCTCCAGCGCACGCTGGCCCGGGCGGCCGACCAGGGCTTCACGTTCTACACGCACCCCGAGATCGAGTTCTTCCTCTTCGAGAAGGGCTTCCGGCCGGGTGAGCAGCCGACCCCGATCGACCAGGCCGGCTACTTCGACCACGTGCCGCACGGGTCCGCCCAGGACTTCCGCCGGGCTGCGATCACCATGCTCGAGTCGATGGGGATCAGCGTCGAGTTCAGCCACCACGAGGGTGCACCGGGGCAGAACGAGATCGACCTGCGCTACGCGGACGCCCTGTCGACGGCGGACAACATCATGACCTTCCGCACAGTCATCAAGGAGGTCGCCCTCGAGCAGGGCATCTACGCCTCCTTCATGCCCAAGCCGCTCGCGGAGCACCCGGGCTCCGGGATGCACACGCACATGTCGCTCTTCGACGGTGACAGCAACGCCTTCTACGAGGCGGGTGCGCCCTACTCGCTGTCGAAGACCGGCCGACAGTTCATCGCGGGGCTGCTCCACCACGGCGCCGAGATCACCGCCGTCACCAACCAGTGGGTCAACAGCTACAAGCGGCTCTGGGGCGGCGGCGAGGCCCCCGCCCACCTGACGTGGGGGCACAACAACCGCTCCGCGATGGTGCGGGTGCCGATGTACAAGCCCAACAAGGGGCAGAGCAGCCGCGTCGAGGTCCGCTCCATCGACTCGGCGTGCAACCCCTACCTCGCCTTCTCGGTCCTGCTGGCCGCCGGCCTCAAGGGGATCGAGGAGGGCTACGAGCTCGCGCCCGAGACCGAGGACGACGTGTGGGGCCTGACCGACTCCGAGCGCAAGGCCATGGGCATCAAGCCGCTGCCCGCGTCGCTCAGCGACGCCATCGAGGTGATGGAGGAGAGCGAGCTCGTCGCCGAGACGCTCGGCGAGCACACCTTCGACTTCTTCCTCCGCAACAAGCGGTCCGAGTGGGCCGACTACCGCGGTCAGGTGACCGCGTTCGAGCTCGAGCGGTACCTCCCGCGCCTGTGACCGGCGCACGATGAGCGCCCGCACGCCCTCGGTCCCGGGCGACCTCGCCCGGCTCGGGTTCGCCGAGCCGCAACGCGCCATCGGCCTGCTCGCCGACCCGGTGATCGCACCCCTGGTCAAGGACCGGGTGCGGGTGGAGAGCGACGGGCTCGCCGTCGCGCTCGCGAGGGTCGCGGACCCCGACCAGGCGCTGCTCGCGCTCGTGCGCTTCATGGAGGCCGTCGGCACGCCGGCCCGGGCCCACGTGCACGAGGCCGTGGTCCCGGCGCTGCGCGAGCCCGGACGTGCCCGCGACCGGCTGCTCGCGGTGCTCGGATCCTCCACGGCGCTCGGCGACCACCTCGTCGCGCGGCCGGAGCACTGGACCGCCGTCGTCGAGGCGTTCCAGCTCGAGGTCGAGGAGCGGGTCGAGCTGCTCACCGGCGCCGTCACCGACCCGGCGAACGGGGCGACACCCGAGGACGCCCTGCGCATCGAGTACCGGCGCCAGCTCCTCGGCATCGCCTCGCTCGACGTCTCACGGCCGGAGCCGGCGGCCCGACTGCCCGAGACCGCGGCCGCACTGGCCGACCTCGCGGAGGCTGCCCTCGAGGCCGCGCTCGTCATCGCCCGCAACGCCGCCGGCCCCTCGGCCGACCGGTGCCGTTTCGCCGTCATCGGCATGGGCAAGACCGGGGGCCGGGAGCTCAACTACCTCAGCGACGTCGACGTCATCTTCGTCGCCGAGCCCGCGGAGGGCGCGGACGAGGGCGAGGCCCTGGCGGTCGCCACCGACCTCGCCACGCGTCTCATCCGGATCTGCTCGAGCGCCACCGCCACCGGCTCCCTGTGGCAGGTCGACCCCGCCCTGCGGCCCGAGGGCAAGAACGGGCCGCTCGTGCGCACCCTGGCGTCCCACGTCTCGTACTACGAGCGCTGGGCCAAGACGTGGGAGTTCCAGGCCCTGCTCAAGGCCCGCCCGGTCGCCGGAGACCGCGGCCTGGGACGGGCCTACGTCGAGGCCGTCTCACCCTTCGTCTGGTCCGCCGCCTCGCGTGAGCACTTCGTCGAGGACGTGCAGGCGATGCGGCGCCGCGTCGAGGACAACGTCCCCCACGGCGAGGCCGACCGCCAGCTCAAGCTCGGCCCCGGCGGCCTGCGCGACATCGAGTTCAGCGTCCAGCTCCTCCAGCTCGTGCACGGTCGCTCCGACCGCTCGCTGCGCTCCGGCACGACCCTCACCGCGCTCGCGGCCCTCTCCCAGGGCGGCTACGTGGGCCGGGACGACGCGCAGACCCTCGACACGGCATACCGGCTCCTGCGCACGCTCGAGCACCGCATCCAGCTGCACCGGCTGCGCCGCACCCACCTCATGCCCACGTCCGCGGGGGACCTGCGCTGCCTCGGGCGCGCGCTGGGCCACCAGCGCGACCCCGAGGACGCGGTGGTGGCCCAGTGGCGCACCGCCGCGCGCGAGGTGCGTCGGCTGCACCAGCGGATCTTCTACCGGCCGCTGCTCTCCGCGGTGGCCAGGCTCGGTCCCGACGAGGTGCGGCTCACGCCGGAGGCTGCGCGAGAGCGGCTCGCCGCCCTCGGCTTCCGCGACCCCCGGGGGGCTCTCAACCACCTGCAGGCCCTCACCGACGGGGTGAGCCGGCGCGCGGCCATCCAGCGACAGCTCCTGCCGGTCATGCTCGGGTGGTTCGCCGACGAGGCGGACCCGGACGCCGGACTGCTCGCGTTCCGCCGGATCAGCGAGGAGCTCGGCACGACGCCGTGGTACCTCCGCCTCCTGCGCGACGAGGGGAGCGCCGCCGAGCGCCTCGCGCACACGCTCGGGCGCAGCCGCTACGCCGCCGAGCTCCTCGAGCAGGGGCCGGAGTCGGTGCAGTTCCTCGGTGACCCCGGAGGCCTGCGCCCCCGGGCGCGCGAGGAGGTGCAGAACCGGATGCGGGCGGCGGCCCGTCGCAAGGACTCGGCCGAGCCGGCGGTGCTCGCGGCACGCGCGGTCCGCCGCTCCGAGCTCTTCCGCCTGGCGGTCGCGTCGCTGCTCGGGCACGTCA
This sequence comes from Knoellia terrae, assembly GCF_048606435.1. Lineage (NCBI taxonomy): Bacteria > Bacillati > Actinomycetota > Actinomycetes > Micrococcales > Intrasporangiaceae > Knoellia > Knoellia terrae. The sequence goes on from NZ_JBMBWH010000004.1 coordinate 257,804, forward strand.
GCCTCGACGAGCTCGGCCGGGCCCTCGCCGACCTCAGCGGCGCCCTCATCGACGTCACCCTCGAGGTCGTCCTCGCCGGCGTCGAGGAGCAGACCGGAGCCGCGCCGCTCAGCCGTCACCTCGTCGTCGGCATGGGGCGTCTGGGGGGTGGCGAGTCGGCGTTCGGCAGCGACGCCGACGTGCTCTTCGTCCACGACCCCGTCGAGGGTGCGGACTCCCGGGCCGCCCAGGAGCAGGCCCTCGAGGTCGTCAAGGAGCTCATCCGGCTCCTCGGGCTGGCCGCGCCCGACCCACGCCTCGAGGTCGACGCCGGCCTGCGGCCCGAGGGCAAGAACGGCCCGCTCACCCGCTCGCTCGACTCCTACCGCGCCTACTACGAGCGGTGGTCCCTCGTCTGGGAGGCGCAGGCGCTGCTCCGGGCGGCTCCAGTGGCGGGCGACGAGGAGCTCGGCGCCGCCTTCGTCGAGCTGGTCGACCCGGTCCGCTGGCCCGAGGCCGGCCTCGACGCCGGGCAGGTCCGCGAGATCCGGACCCTCAAGGCCCGGATGGAGTCCGAGCGCCTCCCGCGCGGAGCCGACCGCAAGACCCACTTCAAGCTGGGCCACGGCGGGCTCAGCGACGTCGAGTGGTGCATCCAGCTGCTCCAGCTCCAGCACGGCCACGCGCAGGAAGGACTGCGGACGACCTCGACCCTGGGAGCGCTGGCGGCTGCGGAGGCCGCCGGTCTCGTCGGTCGCGACGACGCGGCCGCGCTGGCCGAGGCGTGGCGGCTGGCCTCGACGATGCGCAACGCCGGGATCCTGGCCCGTGGCCGACCCGTGGACTCCGTCCCGTCGGACGTCCGCGACGCCGACGGGATGGCCCGGATCATGGGGCTGCCACCGAAGTCCGGTCAGGAGCTGGCCAACCGCTACCGGCGCGTGGCCCGCCGGGCGCGGCACGCCGCCGAGCACGTCTTCTACGACGCCTGAGCCCCATCGCTCGCCGTCCGGTGCGACCACCTTTCGACCAATAGGTCAGGAAGTGCTCGAGCAGTTCCTGACCTATTGGTCGGAAGATGTCGGCGAGTCGGCGCGACGGCGCGACGGCGCGACGGCGAAGCGCTGGGCGCGGGGGCGGCCATGGAGGGGCGGACGCGGTCACGGGCCGGCATGCGCGCGAAATAGACTGGGCGCATGATCCCCGTCCTCGACCTGCGCGGCCGCACGCCCGGAGTCCGGGAGCTGCGCGCGACCCTGCCGCGAGCCGAGCTCGACGTCGAGGCCGCCGTCGCCACCGTCCGTCCCATCTGTGACGACGTGGCCGCGCGCGGCGCGGAGGCCGTCCTCGACGCCTCCGAGCGGTTCGACGGCGTGCGCCCCACCTCTTTGCGCGTCCCGGCCGACGTCCTCGCCGCAGCGCTCGCCGACCTCGACCCGGACGTCCGGGCCGCCCTCGAGGAGTCCATCCGGCGTGCCCGCGTCGTCCACGAGGAGCAGCGCCGCACGACGACGACCACCACGGTCGCCGACGGTGGCACGGTCACCGAGCGCTGGGTCCCGGTCGACCGGGTCGGCCTCTACGTCCCGGGCGGCGTCGCCGTCTATCCCAGCAGCGTCGTCATGAACGTCGTGCCGGCCCTCATCGCCGGCGTCGGCTCGCTCGCCGTGGCGAGCCCGCCCCAGAAGGACTTCGGCGGCTGGCCCCACCCGACGATCCTCGCGGCCTGCGCGCTGCTCGGGGTCGACGAGGTCTGGGCCATGGGTGGGGCACAGGCGGTCGCCGCGTTCGCCCACGGGCTCGACGACCTCGACCCGGTCAACCTCGTCACCGGCCCCGGCAACGTCTACGTCGCCGCGGCCAAGCGGCTGCTCAAGGGGCTCATCGGCATCGACGCCGAAGCCGGGCCCACCGAGATCGCGATCCTCGCCGACGCCTCCGCCGACCCCGAGCACGTCGCCTCCGACCTCGTCAGCCAGGCCGAGCACGACCCGCTCGCCGCCGCGGTCCTCGTCACCGACAGCCCCGAGCTGGCCGACGCCGTCGCCGCCGCGGTGGAGCGCCGCGCCGCCGCCACCAAGCACGCGGAGCGGGTGACCACCGCGCTCACCGGGCGCCAGTCGGCCGTCGTCCTCGTCGACACGGTGGACGTCGGCCTCGACGTCGTCAACGCCTACGCCGCCGAGCACCTCGAGATCCAGACCCTCGACGCCCCCGCCGTGGCCGCGCGGGTGCGCAACGGGGGAGCGGTCTTCGTCGGTGCCTGGTCGCCGGTGAGCCTGGGTGACTACTGCGCCGGGTCCAACCACGTCCTGCCGACCGGTGGCTGCGCCTCGCACTCGAGCGGCCTGTCCGTGCAGACCTTCCTGCGCGGCATCCACGTCGTCGAGTACTCCGAGGCCGCCCTGCGCGAGGTCGGCGCCCACGTCGTGACCCTGGCCCGCGCGGAGGACCTCCCCGCGCACGGCGAGGCCGTCCTCGCGCGCCTTCCCGAGCTGTCATGACCGACATCCAGCAGCTGCTGCGCGAGGACCTGCGCGGCCGCACGCCGTACGGCGCGCCCCAGCTCGACGTGCCCGTCGCGCTCAACACCAACGAGAACTCGTATGCCGTCCCGCCGGCTGTCGTGGACGACATCGTCGCCGCCGTGGCCGCGGTCGCCCACGGGCTGAACCGCTACCCCGACCGGGAGTTCACGGACCTGCGGGGTGACCTCGCGGCATACCTCACCGGCAGCGGGACCGCCGTGGGCCCGGAGCAGGTCTGGGCCGGCAACGGGTCCAACGAGGTCCTCCTGCACCTGCTGCAGGCCTTCGGCGGGCAGGGGCGCACCGCGCTCGGGTTCACCCCCGCCTACTCGATGCACCCGATCATCGCCGCGACGACCGGCACGACGTGGGTCGACGGGCTGCGCGGTGTCGACCCGGACTCCGGAGGCGGTGGCGGGGCCTTCGACCTCTCGGTGGCGTCGGCGGTGGCCCAGGTGGAGCAGGCCGACCCGCACGTGATCTTCCTGTGCTCGCCCAACAACCCGACGGGCACCGCCCTCACGCTCGACATCGTCGCCGCCGTGCACGATGCCGCCCCGCGGGCCGTCGTCGTGGTCGACGAGGCCTACGCGGAGTTCGCCCGACCCGGCACACCGAGCGCCCTCACCCTCCTCGAGGGCCGGCCCCGTCTCGTCGTCACCCGCACGATGAGCAAGGCCTTCGCCTTCGCGGGCGGTCGTCTGGGCTACCTCGCCGCCGACCCGGACCTCGTCGACGCGCTCCGGCTCGTGCGCATGCCCTACCACCTGTCGACGCCCACCCAGGCGATCGCTCGTGCCGCGCTGCGCCACTCGGACACGATGCTCGCGACGGTCGACGTCGTGAAGGCCCAGCGCGACCGCATCGTCGCGACCCTCACGGGCCTCGGGCTCGACCCCGTCCCGAGCGACGCCAACTTCGTCCTCTTCGGCGGGCTGCGCGACAGCCGCACCACGTGGCAGGCGCTGCTCGACGAGGGGGTTCTCGTCAGGGACGTGGGGATCGCCCACTATCTTCGAGTGACCGCCGGGACACCGGAGGAGACGACCGCGTTCCTCGACGCGGTCGCCGCCCTGGGTCCTGACCACCTGGAAGGACAGTCGTGACCAGCAACCGCACCGCCACGGTGACGCGCACCACCTCGGAGAGCAGCGTCGAGCTGACCCTCGACCTCGACGGCACCGGGGTCGGTGAGGTGAGCACCGGCGTCCGGTTCTACGACCACATGCTGCTGTCGCTCGCCAAGCACTCGCTCGTCGACCTCCGGGTCAAGGCCGTCGGTGACGTCGACGTCGACGCGCACCACACGGTGGAGGACGTCGCGATCGTGCTCGGCGACGCCCTGCGCGAGGCGCTCGGCGACAAGAGCGGCATCGCCCGCTTCGGTGACGCGACCGTGCCCCTCGACGAGGCGCTCGTGCAGGCCGTCGTCGACGTCGCGGGCCGCCCCTACGTCGTGCACACTGGCGAGCCGGCCGGCCAGGAGTACGTCGTCATCGGCGGCAACTACGTCGGTTCGCTCACGCGCCACGTCCTCGAGTCGTTCGCCTTCCACGCCGGGATCGCCCTGCACGTGCGGGTGCTCTCCGGGCGCGACCCGCACCACATCGTCGAGGCCCAGTTCAAGGCCGTCGCCCGCGCCCTGCGCGCGGCGGTGGCGCGCGACCCCCGGGTGGTCGGGGTGCCGAGCGCCAAGGGTGCGCTCTGAGCCGTGGCCAGCACTGACCAGACCCCCGACCTCGGGCACGGGCTCGTCCTCGTCCGGGGCGGCGCCGCCGCGTCGGCGCGCTGGGTGCGACGTGGCCTGGCGGCCGTGCGGGTCGTGCCCCTCGCCGGGTGGACGGGCGTCTGCCTGGCCGAGCAGCGCGCGCACTCGGCGCCGCCCTACGACATCGGGCTGGAGATCCTCGCCGCCCGGCGCGTGCCCGGCCGCCACCGGCCCACCGTGGGCCTGTTCGTCATCGACGGCTGCGCGGTCGTGACCGTCCAGCCCCGTGGGTGGCGCCTCGAGCAGCGGTGGCTCGTGTGGGAGCCGGGCTCCGGGGTCCGGCGCACACCGGACCTCCCGGTGCTGCCCGCCGGGCTCGTCGTCGACGTGGCCGGCGCCCGCTCGAGGACCTCACCGAGCGAGGTCACCGACCACTTCGGCGACACGCGCGGGGAGCCGGTCGACGTCCTCGTCGGGCTGATGCGCCTGCTCGGCCTCCCGGGGGAGGACCTCCTGCGTCAGGGACCGGACGAGTCGCACGAGCGGGTCGACCCGAGTCCCCGCTCCGTCGCGGCCTTCGACGCCCTCGTGGCCGAGGAGGACGCCCACCGGTGGGAGATGGAGCGATGAGCGGGCGTCACGTCGTCGTCCTCGACCACGGCAGCGGCAACGTGCACAGCGCCGTCCGGGCGCTGGAGCGCGTCGGTGCGACCGTCGAGCTCACGGCTGACCGCCAGCGCGCCCTGGACGCGCACGGGCTGCTCCTGCCCGGCGTCGGCAACTTCCACGCCTGCGTGCGGGGAATGCGTGCGGCAGAGGCGCCCCGGATCATCGACGTCCGCCTCGCCGGCGGTCGGCCGGTGCTCGGGGTGTGCGTCGGCATGCAGGCGCTCTTCGAGTCGTCGGCCGAGCCCACCGGCGTGACCGAGGAAGGGCTCGGCGAGTGGCCGGGCACGGTCGAGCGCCTGTCGGCGCCCGTCGTCCCGCACATGGGCTGGACCGAGGTCGACGTACCGGCCGGGTCGACGCTCTTCGCCGGGGTCGAGACGGAGCGCTTCTACTTCGTCCACTCGTATGCCGTCCGCGACTGGACCCTGCCCGAGCCGCAGGGCTCGTTCGCCGTCGTCGCACCCAAGGTCACCCACGCGACCCACGGCGAGCGCTTCGTCGCCGCCGTCGAGAACGGACCCCTCTCGGCGACGCAGTTCCACCCCGAGAAGTCCGGCGAGGCCGGGCTCCACCTCCTCGAGAACTGGGTCCGCTCGCTCTGAGCCGTCTCTGCGACACAGCCCGACCACCCCGCCCCCACCACCCTGAAGGTGTCATGACCACCCCTCGTCTCCAGCTCCTGCCCGCCGTCGACGTCGCGGGGGGCCGTGCCGTCCAGCTCGTGCAGGGAGTCGCCGGGACGGGGGGCGAGTTCGGCGAGCCGCTCGAGGCCGCGATGCGGTGGCAGGAGCAGGGCGCCGAGTGGCTCCACCTCGTCGACCTCGACGCGGCCTTCGGGCGCGGCGACAACGCCGAGCTCCTCGCCACGATCGTCGGCGCCCTCGACATCGACGTCGAGATGAGCGGTGGCATCCGGGACGCCGAGACGCTGGAGCGGGCGCTCGCCACCGGCTGCCGACGGGTCAACCTCGGCACCGCCGCACTGGAGAACCCGGAGTGGACCGCGTCGGCGATCGCCGACCACGGTGACCGCGTGGCCGTCGGCCTCGACGTGCGCGGCACGACCTTGGCCGCCCGCGGCTGGACGCAGGAGGGCGGCGACCTCTGGGAGACCCTCGAGCGGCTCGACCGAGAGGGCTGTGCCCGCTACGTCGTCACCGACGTCAACAAGGACGGCATGCTCAAGGGTCCCAACGTCGAGCTGCTGCGCGACGTCTGCGCCCGCACCGACAGGCCCGTCATCGCCTCGGGCGGGGTGTCGACCCTGGCCGACCTGGAGGCCCTGCGCGGCATGGTCGGCGACGGGGTCGAGGGAGCGATCATCGGCTCGGCCCTCTACCGCAAGGCGTTCACCCTTCCCGAGGCTCTCGACGTCGCCGGACGCCCGTGACGCGCGACCTCGTCTTCACCGGTTTCGAGGGCGACGACGGCTCTGCGCCTCCGGTCCTGACCGCGGCCCTCGACCAGGCCGACCCGGCCGCGCTTCTCTCGGCACTGCGCGAGGCCCGCCTCCTCGTGCCCATCGTGGCCGAGCCGGTCGAGACGGCCACCGAGGGTGGACTCACGGTCGACACGCAGACCGACATGGCCGCCGTCACCCTCGTCGCGCCCGACGGCGAGCGGGCCCTCCCGGTCTTCAGCAGCCTCGAGACGCTGGCCGCCTGGGACCCCGACGCCCGCCCCGTCCCTGTCACCTCCGCCCGGGCCGCGCAGGCCGCCGTGAGCGAACGGTGCGACGTCGTCGTCGTCGACGTGGCCGGCCCACGCACCCGCGTCCTCCGGCCCTCGATGGTCTGGGCCCTCGCCCAGGAGCGGAAGTGGCTCCCGGCCCACCTCGACCCCTTCGTCGCCTCCGGCGTCGCCCGCGCCGTCGCCGACGAGCCGGACATCCGTTCCCACCACCTCGAGGAGGGCGCGCCAGCCGGCCAGGGCATCCTCGGCGTCTGCCTCGAGCTCGCCGAGGGCCTCGACGCCGCGGCCGTGCAGGACGTCGCCACCCGGGTGGGGGAGCGCCTCGCCACCGACGGCGAGCTCCGCGCGAGGATCGACGGCCTCGCCTTCCGCATCACCTGATCACCTCACTCGCTGCGCTCGACACTCGCGGGGAGGATCGCAGGGGCCATGATCCTGACGATCCTCCCCGTGAGGCGCCTTCGGAGGCCGCACCCGACCACGAGTCCCGTTGCGTTGCTTGGAACGTGCGTCGGACCGCAGGACTGCGCGCTGACATGATGAGGTGACGCACCTACGAAAGGCTGCGCGCAGTCCGGAGGTCCGCTGAGCGCGTTCCGAGCAACGCCAGGGGCGAGCCAACAGGACGGCATACGCCGAATTGGTCCCGAGGCGTGAGGCTGCTACCGTGGGGCGCTGACCGGCCGTGTCCCTCGGGACATGGTGCGCAAGTGAAGCTCGCTTCCACCCGCGTCGACCCCAGGGTCGCCGGGTTTCTCCACCCGGTCCACGGCATACGTGTATGCCCTGGGCTCCGAGTGGACGGATGTGAGGCTTCTCGGGCGCTGCGCGAGGAGCCTCTCCTCATGTCCGGAGCAGCACGATCGCCTGTCCCAGACCTCAAGGAGTACGACATCAGCGAGCCTCGCATCAACGACCGCATCCGGGTTCCGGAGGTGCGGTTGGTTGGCCCCAACGGCGAGCAGGTCGGCATCGTCCGCGTCGAGGATGCCCTGCGCCTCGCCGCGGAGGCGGACCTCGACCTGGTCGAGGTGGCCCCCATGGCCAAGCCGCCGGTCGCCAAGCTCATGGACTTCGGCAAGTACAAGTACGAAGCCGCCATGAAGGCCCGAGAAGCGCGCAAGAACCAGGTCAACACGGTCATCAAGGAGATCAAGCTCCGACCCAAGATCGACCCGCACGACTACGCCACCAAGAAGGGCCACGTCGAGCGGTTCCTCAAGGGCGGCGACAAGGTCAAGGTGACGATCATGTTCCGCGGACGCGAGCAGTCGCGCCCCGAGCTGGGCTTCCGCCTCCTCCAGCGCCTTGCCGAGGACGTCCTGGAGCTGGGCACGGTCGAGTCCGCGCCCAAGCAGGACGGCCGCAACATGATCATGGTGCTCGCACCGACCCGCAAGAAGTCCGAGGCGCGCGCCGAGCAGCGCCGCAAGAAGGACGACGCCGCGGGTGAGGTCGACGCCGAGGCCGAGCTCAACGAGCAGGTCGAGCAGGCGCAGAAGGTCGACGAGCCCGCTCCGGCCGAGTAGTCGAGCCCCCAAGGATTTCCACAGCACCACCGCAGCACCGACAGCGAAGGAGATCGGCAGCCATGCCGAAGAACAAGACCCACAGCGGGACCAAGAAGCGCTTCCGCGTCACCGGTTCCGGCAAGGTCATGCGCGAGCAGGCCGGTCACGTCCACAAGTTCCACGAGAAGACCCCGCAGAAGGCCCGCGCCCTCAGCAAGGACGTCCTCGTTTCCAAGGCCGACGTCAAGAAGGTCAAGAAGCTTCTCGGCATCTGAGCCGAGTTCCCCGAACGTCCAAGAACAGCAAGGAGTACTCACGTGGCACGCGTGAAGCGGGCAGTCAATGCCCACAAGAAGCGCCGGGTCGTCCTCGAGCGCGCGAGCGGTTACCGCGGTCAGCGGTCCCGTCTCTACCGCAAGGCCAAGGAGCAGGTCACCCACTCCCTCGGCTATGCCTACCGCGACCGTCGCGCCCGCAAGGGTGACTTCCGTCGTCTGTGGATCCAGCGCATCAACGCTGCGGCCCGCGCCAACGGCATGACCTACAACCGCCTCATCCAGGGCCTGAAGGTCGCCGAGATCGAGGTCGACCGTCGTATGCTCGCCGAGCTCGCGGTCAACGACGAGGCCGCCTTCGCCGCCCTCGTGGAGATCGCCAGGGCGAACGTTCCGGCCCAGCAGCCGGTCGCCGAGAAGGCGTCCGCCTGAGCCACCCCGAGGCGCACCCCCTGCGCCCGTGTGAAGCGCCGGGAGAGCCGTGCTGACCAACATCCGATCCGATCGGGTCAGGTCGGTGCGATCGCTCTCCCGGCGCTCGGTGCGTGAGCGGACCGGTCGGTTCGTCGTCGACGGCCCGCAGGGTGTGCGCGAGGCGATCCGGTATGCCGCGGAGCGCGTCGACGACCTCTACGTCACCTCCGTGGCCCTCGAGCGCCACGACGTGATCGTCCAGTCCGCCCTCGAGGCAGGCGTCCGGGTGCACGAGACCGACGACGCCGTGCTCGAGGCGATGTCCGACACCGAGTCGCCCCAGGGGCTCCTCGCGGTGGTCGAGACCCGCACCTCCACCCTCGACGAGGTGCTCGCCTCGTCGCCGCGGCTCGTCGTGCTGCTCACCTCCGTCCGGGATCCCGGGAACGCCGGCACGGTCGTCCGGGGTGCCGACGCCTTCGGCGCCGACGCCGTCCTTCTCACCGACGGCTCCGTCGACGTGCACTCGCCCAAGGTCGTCCGCTCGACCGCCGGCTCGCTGTTCCACCTCCCGGTCGTCACCGGTCTCGATGTCGACGTGACGCTCGACGCGTTGGCGGCACACGGCATACGCACGTTCGCGGCCGACGGGGTCGGCGAGACGCTCCTGCCCGACGTCGACGTGAGCGGTCCGCATGCCTGGGTCCTGGGCAACGAGGCGTGGGGGCTCCCGGCGGAGGTGCGCGGGCGGTGCAGCGACGTCGTTCGCGTCCCGATCTCCGAGCGGGTGGAGTCGCTGAACCTCGCCATGGCCGCCACGATCTGCCTCGCGACCTCGGCAGGCGCGACGCGGCGCTCCTGACGTGACCGGCCCGACCGTGGTGGGATTGGCGCATGGCTGACTCGCAGACGTTCGATGCCGACGCCCACACGTTCCCCGTCTCGGCCGCCTTCGCGGCGGCGGACCTCCTCCCTGACGGCCTCGTCACGGCCGGACCCGACGGCACCGTCGCGTCGGTGAACCGACGGGCCGAGCAGATCCTGGGGTCGGCCTCCGCGCAGATGGAGGGCCGGCACCTGCGCGAGGCCCTGCCACTCGAGACGCGCAACGGAGAGTCGTGGTGGGACGTGGCCGACCCGTGGAGCGGGCTGCGTATCCGCACCGGCCACCGCGAGAAGCTGCTGCAACTTCCCGACGGCCGTGAGCTGCTCGTCACCGCCAGCTACCTGCGGGCCTTCAAGGCCGGCCCGCTGACCGCCGTCGTCGTCGGCCTGCGCGACGCCGAGGGCCGGCGTCGCACGGAGCTCGACCACGCCGCCCTCATCTCGACCATCGCCCACGAGCTGCGCTCACCGCTCACCGGGATCAAGGGCTTCTCGTCGACGCTGCTGCGACGCTGGGACCTCTTCACCGAGGAGCAGCGGCTCACCATGCTCGCCGCCGTCGACGCGGACGCCGACCGGTTGACCCGTCTCATCACCGACCTGCTCGACGTCTCGCGCATCGACGCGGGACGGCTGCGGATCCACGAGGTTCCGCTCTCGGTGCGGGAGATCCTGCGGCGCCACGTCGACCGCGCCGTGGCCTCCGACCGCGACGAGGGCGACTTCACCATCGCCGTCGACGACGACGCCGACGAGATCTATGCCGACGCCGACCGTCTCGACCAGGTGCTTGCCAACCTCGTCGACAACGCCGTGCGACACGGCAGCGGCAAGGTCGACCTCTCCGCGAGCATCCACGAGGGACCGACCGGCCGCGGGGTGCTCATCAGCGTGCGCGACGACGGTGCCGGCATCCCCGCGGAGCAGCGGCGCGCCGTCTTCAGCCGCTTCTGGCACGGGCCGAGCGGCAGTGGCACCGGCCTCGGCCTCTACATCGTCAAAGGAATCGTCGAGGCCCACGGGGGCTGGGCCGAGATCGACGACGCCCCCGCGGGAGGCGCGGTCGTGCGCGTCTTCTTCCCGGGAGAGCCGGCCTAGCGGCGGACTGGTTGGGCCGCCGGGCCGGCGCCGCGTAGCCTGCACGGGCGCTCGGACGGAACCGGGCTGCCCGGGGGAGACGAGGAGGATGGTGCTGCGTGCCCGCGATGTCGCTCGCGCCCTACCGCGTGGTCCTCGCCGCCCCCGGCCTCAGGTCGGCCCTGCTGCTCGGGACCCTGGTCCGGATCCCCGTCTTCTCGGCGGGCGTCCTGCTCACCGTGCACGTCGTCACGACGCTCGGCGGGACGTATGCCGCGGCCGGGCTCCTCGCTGCCGTCGCCACCGTGGCCATCGCGGTCAGCGGGCCGTGGCGCGGGCGCCTGCTCGACCGGATCGGGCTGCGCCGTGTGGTGCTGCCCTCGACCCTCGTCGCGCTGCTCTGCTGGTCCGTGGCGCCGTTCGTGGGCTACCTCCCGCTGCTCGTCCTCGCGGGGGTCGCCGGGCTCTTCGTCGTGCCCACGTTCTCGATCATCCGACAGGCCGTCATCGCCGCCGTTCCGTCGACGGAGCGGCGCACGGCGATCTCTCTGGACGCCGTCGCCGTGGAGCTGTCCTTCATCGTGGGGCCGGCCACCGCCATCTGGGCGGCCTCGCGCTGGGACACGAGGTGGGTCCTCTTCGCCGTGCAGATGCTCGGTGTGGTCGGCGGTGCGGCCCTCTGGGTGGCGAACCCCGTGCTCCGCTCCGAGGTTGAGGCCGAGGACGATGTGCCGCGCCCCGGCGTCTCGGACTGGTTCGGGTTGCCGTTCGTCGCGGTCTGCCTCGCCGCGGCCAGCGCGACCTTCGTCCTCTCCGGCACCGACCTCGGCATCGTGGCCCGGATGCGTGAGCTCGGCGAGCCGACCGCGATCGGGGTGGTGCTCGCGCTCTGGGGGCTGGGCTCGCTCGTCGGGGCGCTGGTCTACGGCGGCCTGAGCCGGTCCATCTCGACGTTCTGGCTGCTCGGCGCGCTGGCGCTCGTCACGCTGCCCATGGCGCTGGCCCACGGCACGATCTCGCTGGCGGCGCTCGGGTTCGTCGCCGGCCTCCTGTGCGCCCCGACCATCACCGCGAGCGTGGACCAGGCGAGCCGGATCGTCCCGGCGTCGGCGCGCGGGGAGGCCATGGGGTGGCACGGGTCCGCGCTCACGCTCGGCGGGGCGCTCGGTGCGCCGTTCGCCGGGCTGGCCATCGACGAGGTCGGCCCGGGTGGGGGCTTCGTCGCCCCCGCGCTCGTCGGGCTGGCGGTGGCCGTCCTCGGTGCCGTCGCCGTGCAAACCCGACGGCGGCGTCGCGCCCCCGCCCGCTAGGCTGGGCCGCATGTCGCCCGTCTCCGACCCCCGCACTCCCCGTGCCGTGCGCCGATTTACGGTGCCCTCGGGTGCGGTGACGTGGCAGGCCTGATCCCTCGCACGGATCGGACGCCCGACGTCCATGCTTCGCCCGGGGGCGCGTCATGACGAATCCACCGACGCCCCAGGCCCGCAGCGCGACGGAATCGCGCCCGCGACGAGAGTGAAGAACCATGTCAGGACCGAACACGAACTTCGACCCCGTGGAGGTCGCCGTGCTCGACCCGGAGGCCATCGACGCCGCGGTCGCGGCCGCGCTGGCCGACATCGCCGCGGCCGGGTCGTTCGACGAGCTCAAGGCGGTGCGCTCGACGCACGCCGGTGACCGGTCACCGCTGGCGCTGGCCAACCGCGAGATCGGCGCCCTGCCTCCGACCGCCAAGGCGGAGGCCGGCAAGCGTGTCGGCCAGGCCCGGGGCCGGGTGAACCAGGGGTTCGCCGCCCGCCAGGCCGAGCTCGAGACCGAGCGGGACGAGCGGATCCTCACCGAGGAGGCCGTCGACGTCACCCTGCCCACCGGCCGTCGCCCCCTCGGGCGGCGTCATCCGATCGAGCTCATGTCGCAGCGCATCGCCGACCTCTTCGTCGGGATGGGCTGGGAGATCGCCGAGGGCCCCGAGATCGAGGCGGAGTGGTTCAACTTCGACGCGCTCAACTTCGACGCCGACCACCCGGCCCGGCAGATGCAGGACACCTTCTACGTCGACCCGCCCGAGGACGGCCTGGTCCTTCGGACCCACACCTCGCCGGTGCAGGCGCGCACGCTCCTCGACCGGGGCGTGCCGGTCTACGTCGCGGCCATCGGACGGGTCTTCCGCACCGACGAGCTCGACGCGACGCACATGCCCGCCTTCCACCAGGTCGAGGGCCTCGCCGTCGACGAGGGCATCACCATGGCCCACCTCAAGGGCACGCTCGACCGGCTGGCGTCCGAACTCTTCGGTGACGGCATCACGACGCGGCTGCGGCCGTCGTTCTTCCCCTTCACCGAGCCGAGTGCCGAGGTAGACCTGCGCTGCTTCGTCTGTGCCGGCGCCGACCCGGACTGCCGGACCTGCAAGGGGACCGGATGGATCGAGTGGGGAGGCTGCGGCATGGTCAACCGCAACGTGCTCACGGCGTGCGGGGTCGACCCCGAGCGCTACACGGGGTTCGCGTTCGGGATGGGGATCGACCGTTCGCTGATGTTCCGCACGGGCGTCAGCGACATGCGGGACATGATCGAAGGTGACGTGCGCTTCGACGCACAGTTCGGGATGGAGATCTGATGCGCGTTCCCATCGACTGGCTGCGCGAGTACGTCGCAGTGCCGCACGACGCCACCGGCGAGCAGATCGCAGCAGACCTCGTGCGCGTGGGGCTCGAGGAGGAGGGCCTCCACACCGGTGGGGTCACCGGACCGCTCGTCGTGGGCCGCGTGCTCACCATGGAGCCCGAGCCGCAGAAGAACGGCAAGACGATCAACTGGTGCACCGTCGACGTCGGTGACGCCAACGGGACCGGCGAGCCACAGGGCGTCGTCTGCGGAGCCCACAACTTCGCACCCGGCGACCTCGTCGCCGTCATCCTGCCCGGCGGTGTGCTGACCACGCCCCAGGGACGCCTCGAGGTCAGCGCCCGCAAGACCTACGGTCACGTCTCGGCCGGGATGATCTGCTCCGAACGCGAGCTCGGCATCGGTGACGACCACGACGGGATCCTCGTCCTCGGCCGGAAGTTCGTTGGACAGGGCGACGTCCTCGACGCCCTCGTGCCGGGAGCGGACGCCATCCCGCTGCTGGGCCTGGACCGTGAGACGGTCGAGGTCAACGTCACGCCAGACCGTGGCTACTGCTTCTCCGTGCGCGGTGTGGCACGGGAGTACTCCCACGCCACGGGGGCGGACTTCACCGACCCCGCGCTGGCGCTCGACGCCGCCGCTCCCGCTCCCACCGACGGCGGGTTCTCGGTCCGGCTGGCCGACGACGACCCGGTCAGGGGCAACCCCGGCTGCGACCGCTACGTCGCCAGGGTGGTCCGCGGGATCGACGTCGCGGCGCCGACCCCGTCATGGATGGCCGCTCGCCTGACCGAAGCGGGCATGCGGCCGATCTCCCTGCCGGTCGACGTCACCAACTACGTCATGCTCGGGCTCGGTCAGCCGCTGCACGCCTTCGACCTGGCCACGCTGGAGGAGCCGGTCGTCGTCCGCCGGGCGCGCGCGGGTGAGCGCCTGACGACCCTCGACGGCACCGACCGCGCCCTCGACGCCGGCGACCTGCTCATCACCGACCGGGGCGGGGAGCGAGCCGTCGCGATCGCCGGTGTCATGGGTGGGGCGGAGACCGAGGTGGGCGAGGGCACCCGCGACGTCCTCGTCGAGGCTGCCCACTTCGAGCCGGTGACGATCGCCCGCTCGGCCCGCCGACACAGGCTGCCGTCGGAGGCCTCGCGACGCTTCGAACGTGGGGTGGACCCGGCCCTGGCTGCTGCGGCCGCCCAGCTCGCCGTCGACCTGCTCGTCGAGCACGGCGGCGGAGTGGCCGACCCCGACGTCACCGACGTGGGCGGCCCTGCCGTGCCGGACGCGGTCTCGATGCCGCTCGACTTCCCCTCCCGGATCGTCGGTGTCGACTACACCCCCGACGAGGTCACCTCGATCCTCGAGTCCATCGGCTGCGCCGTGGCTCGCGAGGGGGACGTCGTCAGGGTCGTCCCGCCGACCTGGCGCCCCGACCTCACCACGGCCGCGGACCTCGTCGAGGAGGTCGCCCGCATCCACGGCTACGACCGGATCCCCTCGGTCCTGCCGACCCCGCCCGGTGGGACCGGCCTCACCCACGCGCAACGGGTGCGCCGCACCGTCGCCGACGTGCTGGCGGTCCAGGGGCTCTTCGAGGTCTGGAGCGCGCCCTTCGTCGGCGCTGACCGCTACACCGCCCTCGGGCTCGACCTCGATGCCGAGCTCGCACGCTCGGTGCGACTGGCCAACCCGTTGTCCGACGAGCAGCCGCTCATGCGCACGCGCCTGCTCGCCACCCTCGTCGACGCCCTGCGTCGCAACGTCGCCCGCGGCGCGCGCGACGTCGGGATCTTCGAGACCGGACTCGTCGTCGACCGCCGGGGGTATCAGCGACCGGCGCCGACCGAGGACGTCGGAGTGCGCCCCTCCGATGACACGCTGGCCGCGATCCGCGCAGCCGTCCCCGCGCAGCCGCGGCACGTGGCGTTCGCCCTCGCCGGCGACCGCGACCGTCGCGGCTGGTGGGGACCCGGTCGCCCTGTGGACGTCACCGACGCCGTGGACCTCGTCCGGATCCTCGGCGAGGCGCTCTCGGTGGGGGTGACCGTCGTGGCCGACACCGTCGCGCCGTACCACCCGGGCCGCTGCGCCCGGGTCGAGCTGGCCGACGGCACGGTGGTCGGCCACGTCGGCGAGCTGCACCCCAAGGTGGTCACGGCCCTCGGGCTGCCCGCCCGCTCGGTCGCGGGTGAGCTGGACCTCGACGTCCTCATCCGTGCGGCCGAGCGGACCGTCCAGGCGTCGACGCTCGTGACCTTCCCGATGGCGCAGAGCGACGTCGCCCTCGTCGTGGACGACTCCGTGACGGTCGCCGAGGTCGAGGGCGCCCTGCGAGAGGGAGCGGGGGAGTCGCTCGAGGCGGTCTCGCTCTTCGACGTCTACCGCGGGGACCAGCTGCAGCCGGGGCAGAAGTCGCTCGCCTACCACCTGACCTTCCGGGCGGACCGCACGCTCACCACCGAGGAGGTGTCCGGCCTGCGCGACTCCGCGGTGGCCTCGGCCGCCCGTCGTACGGGCGCGGTGCAGCGGTGAGCCGGGTCGCGATCGTCACCGGGGCGTCTCGCGGCATCGGCGCGCACGTCGCCGCCGCGTTGGAGCAGGCCGGGTATGCCGTCGAGCGCGGTTCGCGATCCGTCGCGCCGGTGACCGACCGCACGGCGGTGGAGTCCTGGGTGGAGGACGTCGTCGCACGGCACGGCCACGTCGACCTGCTCGTCAACAACGCGGGCGTCATCGACGCGGAGGTTCCGCTCGCCGACAGCGACCCCGACGAGTGGTGGGAGACGGTCGAGGTCAACGTGCGCGGTCCCTACCTCATGACGCGGTCGGTCCTGCCCCATCTCACGCCGGGCACGGGTCGGATCGTCAACATCAACTCCGGCGCCGCCTACCGCAACGCGGGCGTCGCGACGGCATACAACGTCAGCAAGGGCGCCCTGGCGCGGCTCACGTCGCAGCTCGGGCTGGGCGAGGACCGGTCGGCCCTCGTCTTCGACCTCGCACCCGGAGTCGTCCGCACCGACATGACCGAGGCGATGGTCATGCACCGTGGTCGCACCGAGTGGACCTCACCGGTCGAGGTCACCACGCTGCTGCTGGCGCTCGCCTCGGGCAGGCTCGATGCGTGGAGCGGGCGACTCGTCCGGGCCGGAGTCGACACGCCTGAGTCCCTACTGCTGCGGGCTCAGCAAGGTCTGGGGGACCTCGACCGCACCCTCGGGCTGATGTGCTGGGGCGACGACGACCCGCTGACCTGAGCTGAGCCCGCGCCAGTGGGGGCGGCCCTCAGTCGACGACGACCGGGAGGCGGTCGAGGACGTCGTCGTCGATGGCGGCGCGGAGCGTCAGGCACGCGGCCCAGAGGGCGAGGGCCCCCGCCCTGCTCCCCGGCGGCCAGCCCGCGGCATCGCCCGGGTCGGACTGCGAGACCGCCAGCACCGACCGGGTGTCCGTCGGGTCGACGTGCGGCCACGCGACGGCACACTCGCGCGCCCTCGCGACGAGCTGCACGGCATACCCCCCGCCCTCCTCGCGAGCCCATGCAGCCACCGCCGCCGGCGACGTCGACGCGAGGTCCCCGATCGTGCGCACCCCCCGGGCCTCCAGCCGTGTCGCCCACCGCTCGCCGACGCCCCGCAGCGCAGAGACGGCCAGCCTTCCCACGAGGTCGGGGACGTCCGCCACGGCGGGCTCCGCGGTCCCGGACGCTGCGTCGCGCACCGTCCCGCTGGGGCGCATGACGACCTCGGCCTGCCAGACCACGTCCTCCCACGCGGTGCTGAGCTCGCTGGGTCGCGACCCGATCCGGCCGATGACCCTCTCGACGGTCAGTGCCCCGGCGGAGTCGAAGGCCCGCAGGGCTCCGGCGACACCCGCGTCGGCCTCCCGGGCGACGAGGGCCGCCAGCTCCTGCGGTCCCACGTCACGGCTCCGTCCGGAAGCGGATCTCGATCTCGCCGAAGACGTCGGCCTTCTCGGCGGGCGTCCCCGGCTCCGGGTCGGTCTCCGGCGGGCGGACCCGCAGGCGCAGGTCGCGGATGCCGTCGAGCACCTCCGGGCGCAGCACCTGGGCGCGAGGACCGAGGAGGTCGGTGATGCGGCTGACCGGGAGGGAGCTGAGCACGTCCCGTGTCACCGCCGGCGTCAGCGCGGAGCCGGCCCGTGGCGTGGGGACCGGCGTGGTGTCCGCTCGACGAGTGGTGGTGAAGGCGAGCTTGGCCCGCAGGACGCCACCGTCGACGACGACGCGCGGGACGCCCCGTCGACGGACCTGCTGCACGGACTCGAGGTGGCGACGGGCGAGCAGGAGCGCGACGGCGTTGCGGATCGTCCCGACGTCCCCGCTCGTGAGCCCGCCGTCACGCCGGGGAACAGTGGCCTCGAGCTCGGCGAGCACGTCCTCCGACGGGATCGCGCCGCCGACGACCACGGTCGTCCCTCCCTGCCCGTCCGGGAAGAGCTCGACGAGGGTGAGGTCGACCATGCCGGCGGTGATGGAGGTGACGGCGACCTGCTCCGGGGTGAAGTCGGCTGCCGCTTCGAGGGCGCGCAGCCGGTCCTCCTGGCTGGCGTGGGACGCCACGATCGAGTCGAGGGTCTCGACGAGGAGGACCGCCACGAACTCCGCGAACCCGACGTCGGACACTGTGCTGTCAGGCATGACTCGGAACTCCTTCCGGCGCAGGCGGTCAGGGGGTCTCGAGCGGCAGGTAGTCCGTCTTGAAGTTGATCTTCACCCCGCCGGTGATGGTGACGTCGACCCCGGAGCTGGACCCGCTGGCGGTGTTGCTCGTGCTGACGTTGACCGACGTGTAGGCCGTGCTCGCCGAGGCCTTGACCCAGGCGGAGAGGATGCTCCCCGTCTGCGCGTTGGCCTTGAGCTGGAACTGCTGGCTCGAGTAGCGGCTGGAGTTGTTGCGCAGGAAGTCCGACCCGTAGGAGTGGAAGTTCAGGCCGCTCTCGATCGTGCCGTCGGTGACGACGAGGCGAAGCATGCCGAGCTTGACCATCTCCTTGAGCAGCGTGTACTTGTTCGCCGCGATGCGCGTGGCGACGGCGTCCCGGATGGCGTCGATGTCCTCGGGCTTCAGCGCGGCGGCCTTGGCCGGCTTCGGGTCGGAGATGACGGCACCGGTGCTCGGGTCCGTGACGGCCACCGACGTGTTGACGGCTTCGATCTGTTGCGCGGTGAGCTTGCCGCCCTCGATGACGGCGGTCGGGCTCTCGCTCGTGTCGGGCGTGTCGGCGTTGCGGGGGGCGAGTGCCGTGAGGAGCTGCATGATCTCGCCCGGCCCGATGTCGTCCTTGGTCTCGTTCACGTAGTCCTTGAGCGACCTGCTGGTCGCCTGGAGCAGCTCGATGAACGCCTGCTGCTGACGCAGGTTCGACGCGACCAGCGTGTCGAACACGTCGCTGACGAGCTTCGTCGTGAACTCGACGAAGCCGATCTCGTTGAGCCGCGTCGCGGCCGCCATGGCTTCGTTGACACCGGACATGATGGTTCTCCCTCGCTCGAGACCCCTGCCCTGTGCGAGGTCGCTACGTGGAGGAGCACCCGGGGAGCGGGCCTGATACCTCTCCTCCGAGATTGCATAGAGTTGCCGCGCTGTGCAAGAATATGCACATGCTGAGAGTCGCTGTTGCCGGTGCCAGCGGCTACGCCGGGGGCGAGGCCCTGCGCTGGCTGCTCGAGCACCCCGAGGTGGAGATCGGTGCCGTGACGGCTGGTGGGAGCGCAGGGACGAGGCTGGGCGCGGTCCACCCCCACCTGCGTGCCCTCGCCGACCGGGTCCTCCTCGACACCACGCCCGAGACCCTTTCCGGCCACGATGCCGTCATCCTCGCCCTGCCGCACGGGCACTCCGCGGCCGTCACGGAGTCGCTCGATGCTGACACGGTCGTCATCGACTGCGGCGCCGACTTCCGGCTGCGCAGCGAGTCCGCGTGGACAACCTTCTACGACACCCCGTATGCCGGGTCGTGGGCGTACGGCCTGCCCGAGCTGCCGCTGGCCGGAGGTGGGCGCGGACGCGACCAGCTCCATGGGACGCAGCGCATCGCGGTCCCGGGGTGCTATCCCACCGCCGTGAGCCTCGCCCTGGCACCCGGCCTCGCCGCCGGTGTCGTCGAGGGCGACGACGTGGTCGTCGTCGCCGCCTCCGGCACCTCGGGGGCGGGCAAGGCGCTCAAGCCGCACCTGCTCGGCTCCGAGGTCATGGGGTCGATGTCGCCCTACGGCGTCGGCGGCACCCATCGGCACACCCCCGAGATCGAGCAGAACCTGTCGGCCGCGTCGGGCGCCCCGGTCCGGGTGTCGTTCACACCCACGCTCGCCCCGATGCCTCGGGGCATCCTCGCCACGACCACCGCACGGGTCGCGCCCGGCACGACGGCCGCCGACGTCCGGGAGGCGTGGCACACGGCATACGCCGACGAGCCGTTCGTGCACCTGCTCGAGCCCGGCACCTGGCCGGCCACCGCGCACGTGATCGGCAGCAACCACGTCGAGGTCCAGGTCGCCCTCGACGAGCGGGTCGGTCGCGTGGTGGCCGTGGCCGCCGTCGACAACCTCGCCAAGGGGACGGCCGGCGCAGCCGTCCAGTGCCTCAACCTCGCCGTCGGCCTGCCCGAGCCGACCGGCCTGCTCGGATCGGGGGTGGCGCCGTGAGCGCCATGCGGCTGCACCTCATGACCCATCCGGAGGCCCTCGTCATCGCGCGCCTCGACGCCGGCGTGGAGCCCCCGTGGGACTGGACACCCGGGCCGTTCTCGTCACTGAGCCGCTCGCCGCAGGAGACCTCCGTGGTCTGCCTCGAGGAGGTCGTCCCCTCCGGCACCCTCACCGAGGGACCGTTCCGCGCGGTCGAGGTGGCCGGACCGCTCGCCTTCGACGCGGTCGGCGTCATGGCCGAGATCCTCACCCCACTCGTCCCCGCCGGGATCAGCGTCCTGGCCCTCTCGACCTACGACACCGACTGGGTCCTCGTCCCCCAGGATGAGATCACGGTCGCCGAGTCGGTGTGGCGCAAGGCCGGCCTCATCATCACCCCGACGATCCTGACGGGACGGAGCGGATCATGAGCGTCACCTCGGCACAGGGATTCCGCGCCGCGGGCGCGACTGCGGGCCTCAAGAGCTCCGGAGTGAGTGACGTCGCCCTCGTCGTCAACGACGGTCCCGACCACCACGTCGCCGCGGTCTTCACGAGCAACCGGGTCGAGGCGGCGCCGGTCACGTGGTCACGCCAGGTCGTCTCCGACGCACGCGCGGACGCGGTCTTCCTCAACTCCGGCGGTGCCAACGCCTGCACCGGAGCGCGTGGCTTCCAGGACGCCCACCGCACGGCCGAGCTCGTGGCCGAGGCGCTCGGTGCGAGCGCGACCGACGTCGTCGTCTGCTCGACCGGCCTCATCGGCGAGTTCCTGCCCATGGACCGGATCGAGACCGGGGTCCGGCTCACCGCCGACGCCCTGGCCGACGACGGCGGGCCGACCGCCGCGAGCGCCATCATGACGACCGACTCCGTGCCCAAGCAGGCCGTGCTCGCGGGTGACGGCTGGACCGTCGGCGGGATGGCCAAGGGCGCCGGCATGCTCGCTCCCGGCCTCGCGACGATGCTCTGCGTCCTGACGACGGACGCGGTCGTCGAGCCGGCAGACCTCGACACGGCTCTTCGGGCCGCCACGGCGCGCACCTTCGACCGGGTCGACTCCGACGGGTGCATGTCGACCAACGACACCGTGGTGCTGCTGGCCTCAGGTGCCTCGGGGGTGGCCGTGGACCTGCCCGGCCTCACCGCCGCCGTGGCCGGCGTCTGTGACGACCTCGCCCGCCAGCTCGTCGCCGATGCCGAGGGTGCGAGCCACGAGATCGCGGTGGAGGTGCGGTCCGCGGCGACCGAGGCGGACGCCGTCGAGGTGGCGCGGTCGGTCACCCGCAGCAACCTCTTCAAGGCGGCCATCTTCGGGCGGGACCCCAACTGGGGCCGGGTCCTCGCCGCCGTCGGCACGACCGGCGCGGCGTTCGACCCCACGCTGCTGGACGTCGCCATCAACGGCGTCGAGGTGTGCCGGGGCGCGACCGTCGGCGAGGGCCGCTCGCTCGTCGACCTCGCCCCCCGTGAGGTGCGCGTCGTCGTCGACCTCCACGCCGGCGAGGCCACCGCCACCGTGTGGACCAACGACCTCACCCACGACTACGTCCACGAGAACTCGGCGTACAGCTCGTGAGGCAGCCGGCCATGAGCGACGAGTCCACGAGGGCCAAGGCCAGCACGCTGGTCGAGGCACTGCCCTGGCTCGAGCGGTTCCGCGGCGCGCTCGTCGTCGTCAAGTACGGCGGCAACGCGATGGTCGACGACGACCTCAAGCTCGCCTTCGCCCAGGACGTCGCCTTCCTCCGGTATGCCGGCCTGCGGCCCGTCGTCGTGCACGGCGGCGGTCCGCAGATCCAGGCGATGCTCGACCGGCTGGGGCTCGAGAGCGAGTTCAGGGGTGGGCTGCGCGTCACCACCCCCGAGGTGATGGACGTCGTCCGCATGGTGCTGACCGGACAGGTCGGCCGTGAGCTCGTCGGGCTGCTCAACCAGCACGGCCCCATCGCGGTCGGCCTCTCGGGCGAGGACGGCGCCCTCTTCGGTGCCCGTCGTCGGGGCGTCGTCGTCGACGGCGTCGAGGAGGACCTCGGGCTCGTGGGGGACGTCGTCGCGGTGAACACGCAGTCGGTCCAGGACCTCCTCGATGTGGGCCGCATCCCCGTGGTCTCCACCGTCGCCCCCGACCTCGACCACGAGGGCCAGGTCCTCAACGTCAACGCCGACACCGCCGCCGCAGCCCTCGCGTCCGCGCTCGGCGCCCGCAAGCTCGTCGTCCTCACCGACGTCGAGGGTGTGTATGCCGCGTGGCCGGACCGGTCGTCGCTGCTCTCGACCCTGCCGCTCAGCCGGGCGCGCGAGCTGCTCCGCACGGTGGACAGCGGGATGATCCCCAAGCTCGAGGCCTGCATCCGGGCCGTCGAGGGAGGTGTGCCCCAGGCGCACGTCATCGACGGCCGCGAACCCCACGCCCTGCTGCTCGAGGTCTTCACCTCCGAAGGCATTGGCACGCTGATCGAGGAGGACGCATGAGCACCCACGCCACGTCGCCGTCGCAGGACCTGCTGGACCGCTACGAACGCTCCCTCATTCCCGTCTTCGGGACCCCGCAGCTCGTCCTCGAGCGGGGGGAGGGTGCCTGGGTCTGGGACGTCGACGGCCGGCGCTACCTCGACCTCGTCGGCGGCATCGCCGTCAACGCCCTCGGCCACAACCACCCGGCCCTCGTCGCAGCCGTCTCGAAGCAGGTGGGCGAGATGGCGCACATCTCCAACTTCTTCACCTCCCGGGTGCAGGTCGAGCTGGCCGAGCGAATCCTCGCGATCGCCGCGGCTCCGGAAGGGTCCGGGGTCTTCTTCGCCAACTCCGGGGCCGAGGCGATCGAGGCCGCGATCAAGCTGTCGCGCCGCACCGGTCGGACCGGCATCGTCGCGGCCGAGGGCGCCTTCCACGGGCGCACCACCGGCGCCCTGGCCCTGACCCACAAGGCCGCCTACCGCGAGCCCTTCGCGCCGCTCCTCGACGGCGTGAGCCACGTGCCGTTCAACGACATCGAGGCCCTGCGCGCCGCCGTGGGCAGCTCGACCGCCGCGGTCGTCCTCGAGCCGGTCCAGGGTGAGGCGGGAGCGGTGGTCGCCGACCCGGCATACCTGCGGGCAGCGCGCGAGATCACCACAGCGGCAGGTGCGCTGCTCGTCATCGACGAGGTGCAGTCCGGTGTCGGCCGCACCGGCGACTGGTTCGGCCACACCGCCAGCGGGATCGTGCCCGACGCGATCACCCTCGCCAAGGGCCTGGGCGGCGGGCTGCCCATCGGCGCACTGGTCACCTTCGGATCTGACGTCACCGGGCTCCTCACCGCGGGGCAGCACGGCTCCACGTTCGGCGGGAACCCGCTCGTCGCGGCGGCCGCCCTCAGCGTGCTGTCCACGATCGAGGTCGACGGCCTGCTGGCGCACGTCACGCAGATGGGGGAGCACCTCGCCTCCTCGGTCGCGGCGCTGGAGCACCCCGACGTCGTGGAGGTGCGGGGCCGGGGCCTGCTGCGTGCGGTGGTCCTGCGCTCGGAGCTCTCCGCCGCCGTCACCGTTGCCGCCCGCGACGCCGGCTTCCTCGTCAACCCGGTGGCACCGGACGCGATCCGCCTCGTCCCGCCGCTCACCATCTCGCGGGACGAGCTCGACCTCTTCGTCACCGCCCTCCCGTCACTCATCGCCACCGCCAAGGAGCCGGCACCATGACCACGACCGTCCGTCACTTCCTCCGCGACGACGACGTGTCGCCGCAGGAGCAGGCCGAGATCCTCGACCGCGCTGCGGCGATCAAGTCGCGCCCGTTCACCGACCGTACGCTCGAGGGTCCCCAGGTCGTCGCCGTCCTCTTCGACAAGCAGACGCTGCGGACCCAGGTCTCCTTCGCCGCGGCCATCGCCCACCTCGGCGGCTTCCCGCTCGTCATCGACGGCAAGCTCGCCCAGGTCGGCGTGCGCGAGTCGATCGCCGACGTCGCCCGCGTGCTGACCCGCGAGGCCACGGCGATCGTGTGGCGCACCTACGGGCAGGAGCGCATCGAGGAGATGGCGGCGCACTCCAGCGTTCCGGTCGTCAACGCCCTCACCGACCAGTTCCACCCGTGCCAGATCCTCGCCGACCTGCTGACCATCAAGGAGCACAAGGGCACGCTCGCGGGGCTGACCTTCGCCTACGTCGGTGACGGGGCCAACAACATGAGCCACAGCTACCTGCTCGGCATGGTGATGTCGGGGTTGCACGTGCGCATCGGGACGCCGGCGGACTACCAGCCCCACCCCACGGTGCTCGCCCGGGCACGCGAGCTCGCCGCCGGGACCGGGGGGTCCGTGACGATCGTCGAGGACCCGGTGGAGGCGGTCACGGGCGCGGACGTCGTCGCGACCGACACGTGGGTGTCCATGGGCTTCGAGAAGGAGAAGGAGTCGCGCCAGGGCTCGACGAGCCCCTTCGCCCGCTACGCGGTGAGCGCCGACCTCATGGCCCGGGCCGCCGCAGACGCGATCTTCCTGCACTGCCTGCCCGCCTACCGCGGCTTCGAGGTCGACGCGTCGGTCATCGACGGCCCCCAGTCCGTCGTGTGGGACGAGTCCGAGAACCGGCTGCACGCGCAGAAGGCCGTGCTGTCGTGGCTCGTCGAGAAGTCGGGAGGCGGCCGCCGATGACGATGTCCTCGAGCCGCACGGCGCGCCAGCAGCGGATCGTGTCGATCCTGTCGAGCCGAGCGGTCCGCTCGCAGACCGAGCTCCTCGGCATCCTCGGCGCCGACGGCATCGAGGTCACCCAGGCGACGCTCTCCCGGGACCTCGTCGACGTCGGCGCGGAGAAGGTGCGGGTGGGCAAGAGTCTCGTGTATGCCGTTCCCGGCGAGGGTGGAGACCGGACCGTGCGGGTGGCTCCGGACGGTGAGGAGACCACGAGCCGGCTCGCCCAGCGCTGCCACGAGCTGCTCGTCTCCGCCGACGTCTCGTCCAACCTCGTCGTCCTGCGGACGCCGCCCGGCGCCGCCAACTTCCTCGCGTCGGCCATCGACCACACGAGCGTGCGAGGCGTCGTCGGGACGATCGCGGGGGATGACACGATCATGGTGATCACGACCGGCGCCGCCGCCTCCCGCACGGTGGCCGAGCGCCTCATGGCCTACACCCGCAAGGAGAACGTGTGAGCGACACCGGCTCGACCGGTCCGGAGCAGGGACGCCTCAGCCTCTGGGGAGGGCGCTTCTCCGGAGGCCCCGCCGACGCCCTCGCGGAGCTGTCCCGGTCCACCCACTTCGACTGGCGGCTCGCCCCGCACGACGTCGCCGGCTCGCGCGCCCACGCCCGGGTGCTGCACTCCGCCGGACTGCTCGGTGACGACGAGCTGGCGGCGATGCTGGCGGGCCTGGAGCAGCTCGCTGCCGACGTCGCGTCGGGCGCCTTCGTGCCCGCCCCCGACGACGAGGACGTCCACACCGCGCTGGAGCGCGGTCTCATCGAGCGCGCCGGCCCGGAGGTCGGCGGACGGCTCCGTGCGGGACGCTCCCGCAACGACCAGGTCGCCACGCTCGTCCGGATGTACCTCCGCGAGCACGCGCGCACCGTCGCCGGCCTGGGGCTCGACGTCGTCGACGCCCTGATCGCCCAGGCCGAGCGGCACCCGGGCGTGGCGATGCCCGGCCGCACCCACCTGCAGCACGCCCAGCCCGTGCTGCTGGCCCACCACCTCCTCGCCCATGCGTGGCCGCTGCTGCGTGACGTCGACCGGCTCCGCGACTGGGACACCCGCGCCGCCCTGAGCCCCTACGGCTCCGGTGCGCTGGCCGGCAGCTCGCTGGGCCTCGACCCCGAGGCCGTGGCCGCCGACCTGGGCTTCGACGGCGCGGTCGAGAACTCGATCGACGGCACTGCCGCGCGCGACGTCGTCGCCGAGTTCGCGTTCGTCACCACCATGGTCTCGGTCGACCTGTCGCGCATCGCCGAGGAGGTCGTCCTGTGGGCGACCAAGGAGTTCGGGTTTCTCACCCTGGCCGACTCGTACTCGACCGGGTCGAGCATCATGCCCCAGAAGAAGAACCCCGACGTGGCCGAGCTCGCCCGGGGCAAGGCCGGCCGTCTCGTCGGCAACCTCACCGGCCTGCTGACGACGCTCAAGGGTCTGCCGCTGGCCT
Organism: Knoellia terrae; assembly: GCF_048606435.1. Classification (NCBI taxonomy): domain Bacteria; kingdom Bacillati; phylum Actinomycetota; class Actinomycetes; order Micrococcales; family Intrasporangiaceae; genus Knoellia; species Knoellia terrae. Next base: position 283,945 of record NZ_JBMBWH010000004.1, read on the forward strand.
ACAACCGCGACCTGCAGGAGGACAAGGAGCCGGTGTTCGACTCGATCGACACCCTCGAGGTCCTGCTGCCCGCCTTCAGCGGCATGGTCGCCACGATGGTCTTCGACACCGACCGGCTGTCGTCGCTGGCACCCCAGGGCTTCTCGCTCGCCACCGACGTCGCCGAGTGGCTCGTCCGCCAGGGGGTGCCCTTCCGGGTCGCCCACGAGGTGGCGGGGGAGTGCGTGCGGGCCTGTGAGGCACGTGGCATCGAGCTCTGGGACCTCTCCGACGACGACCTCGCGTCGATCTCCGAGCACCTCACCCCCGACGTGCGGGACGTGCTCACGGTGGAGGGCTCGCTGTCCTCGCGGGATGCCAAGGGCGGCACCGCACCGGTCCGGGTGGCCGAGCAGCTGGCCCGTGCCGCGGACGTGTCCGCCGAAGCCAGGACCTGGGCGACGGCGACCCTCGTCGTCCGGTGACCCTCGTCCGACCGTTCTTCGCGCGACCGGCACCCGTCGTGGCTCCCGAGCTGCTCGGCTGCCGGATCACCCACGGCGAGGTGACGCTGCGGCTGACCGAGGTCGAGGCCTACACCGGCGAGGGGCTCGACCCCGGGTCACACGCCTTCCGCGGGCGCACACCCCGGACCGAGGTGATGTTCGGCGAGGCCGGCCACCTCTACGTCTACTTCAGCTACGGCATGCACTGGTGCGCGAACGTCGTGTGCGGGGACGAGGGCGAGGCGCAGGCGGTGCTGCTCCGAGCCGGCGCGGTCGTCGCCGGCCACGACGTGGCCGCCGCCCGCCGCGACGGTGTGAAGGAGCGGGACTGGGCGCGCGGGCCGGCGCGGCTCACCAGCACCCTCGGCATCGACCGCGCCCACGACGGGGCCGATGTGTGCGGTCCCGCATCAGCCGTGACCTTCTCGCCGCCCGAGCACCCGGTCGACCCCGCGTCCGTCCGCACCGGCCCGCGGGTCGGCGTCAGCGGTCCCGGTGGTGACGGGACGGCATACCCCTACCGTTACTGGCTCGACGGTGAGCCGACCGTCAGTGCCTACCGGCCCGCGGTTGCTCGGCGACGTAGGCCGTGATCTCGTCGTCCACCCGTCGCTTGACCTCGTCGGGCGCATAGCTCACCTCGACCGCCGTCCGGGCGAGGTCGGCCAGGCCGTCCTCGTCGAGGTCCAGGAGGTCCGCCGCGATCGCGTACTCCCGGTTGAGGGTCGTGCCGAACATCGGGGGGTCGTCGCTGTTGACGGTGACGACGACACCGGCGTCGCGAAGGGCGCGGATCGGGTGGTCCTCGAGGCGCTCGACGCAGCGGGTGGCGATGTTCGACGTCGGGCAGACCTCGAGCGGGATGCGTTCGGCGACGAGGCGCTCGACGAGGGCGGGGTCGTCGACCGCGCGGATGCCGTGCCCGATGCGTTCGGCGCCGAGGGCGTCCAGCGCGTCCCGGACGGACTGCGCGTCGGTGGACTCGCCGGCGTGCGGGAGCGAGCGCAGGCCGGCCGCCCTCGCCTGCTCGAAGTGCGGCGCGAACTGCGGCCGGGGCACCTCCGGACCGCCGAGACCGAAGCCGATGAGCGTGCTGGGTCCGTGCTCGAGGGCGTAGCCCAGGGTCGCGTCGGCCGACGCGAGGCCCGCCTCGCCGGGGATGTCGTAGATCCAGCGAAGGACGATCCCGTGGTCGCGCTCCGCCAGGCGGCGCGCATCCTCGATCGCCTCGGTGTACGCCTCGATGGCGATGCCCGCTCGCACGCTCGTGAAGGGAGTCATGGTGAGCTCGGCGTACCGCACCTGTTGTGCCGCAAGGCCCTCCGCCACCTCGTAGGTGAGCAGGTGCAGGTCCTCGGGGGTGCGCAGGAGCGCGACGACGGCGAGGTAGACGTCGATGAAGTGCGCGAAGTCGGAGAAGGTGTAGAAGTCCCGCAGCGCGTCGATGCCCTGCGGCACACCCGCATCCGGGTGACGCTCGGCCAGCCGTGCCACCGTCTCGGGTCGTGCCGACCCGACGTGGTGCACGTGCAGCTCCGCCTTCGGCAGCCCTGCGATGAACTCGTCGTATGCCGTCCGCTCACCCATGTGCCGCAGTCTGTCAGTCGGCCAGGACCTCGGTGACGGCACGAGCGCCGAGGGGTGCGAGGGCGTGGCCGCGGGGCTCGTAGATCCAGTGCGCGATGCGGCCCTGGATCGCCGCGCACGCCCGGCCCCAGGCCCACGACACCTCATCGACCTCGAGGAGTGCCCGGAAGCGCTTCCGGCCCGGCCGGTCGAGGACCCACCAGGCGGGGGTGAGGTCGGTCGCGGCATACCCGGTCGTCAGCGTCCCGAAGTCGAGCAGGCCCACGAGGTCGTCACCGCGGGAGACGAGGTTGCCCGGGATGAGGTCGGCGTGCAGGAGGACCCGGGTGGCGTCCGGTGTCCCGGCGGACAGCGCGTCGTGGACGACCGCTCGGACCGGCGTGGCGTCGAGGGGGCCGGAGACGGCGTCGTCGGGCTGGTCGAGCCCCGCAGCGCGCTCCCGCAGGTGCCCGCCGCGGGAGCCCACGGGCCACAGGTCGCGCGGCACACGGTCGAGGTCGACGTCCCGCAGGGCCACCAGCGTCGCGGCCAGGGCGTCCGCCCACGCCGCGGGCACGGGCCCGGTGAGCACCCGGGCCGACACGTCCGTCCCCGTGATCCAGTGGTTGACCGTCCACCTGTGGGGATAGTCCTCGGTCGCGGAACCGACGTGCTCGACCTCGGGGACCTCGAGGGGGAGCCGGCCCCGGAGCCGGGGCAGCCAGTCGACCTCCTTGCGCAGCCCCGTCTCGGCCTCTGCGTTCCGTGGCAGTCGGACCACGAGCTCCTCCCCGAGGCGCCAGGTGGTGTGCTCGGTGCCCGACGTCGTCATCGGTCGGAGGGGGAGGGTGCGCCACTGCGGGCACTGGCTGTCCACGAGCGATCGCACGAGCCCGCCGGTCATGGGCGTGTCACCGTCGAGGAGCGTGGGCATGGGCCACATCCCACACGGCGACGCGGTGCGGCGTCCACCGAGTTCGTCGTGGCAGGCTGGCGCGCGTGAACGACATCCTTGCCGAGCTCCAGTGGCGTGGCCTCGTGGCCCAGACGACCGACGAGGACGCCCTGCGCGCCGCCCTCACCGGCGGACCGGTCACCGGCTACTGCGGCTTCGACCCGACCGCCCCGTCCCTGCACTTCGGCAACCTCGTGCAGCTCATCGTGCTGCGCCACCTCCAGCGGGCCGGGCACCGCGTCATCTGCCTCGTCGGGGGCTCGACCGGCCTCATCGGTGACCCGCGTCCCAGTGCGGAGCGCGTGCTCAAGACCAAGGAGCAGACGGCCGACTGGGTTGCCCGCATCCAGGACCAGGTGCAGCCCTTCCTCCGCTTCGAGGGCGACAACGCCGCGGTGATGGTCAACAACCTGGACTGGACGGCGCCCCTGTCTGCACTCGACTTCCTGCGCGACATCGGCAAGCACTTCCGGGTCAACCAGATGGTCAGGAAGGAGGCGGTGGCGGCCCGGCTCGCCTCGGACGAGGGGATCTCGTACACGGAGTTCAGCTACCAGATCCTCCAGGGACTGGACTTCCTCGAGCTGTACCGCTCCCACGGATGCACGCTCCAGACCGGTGGCCAGGACCAGTGGGGCAACCTCACCGCCGGTTCCGACCTCATCCACAAGGTCGAGGGGGAGTCGGTGCACCTGCTCACCACCCCCCTGGTCACGGACGCGGCCGGCAACAAGTTCGGCAAGAGCGAGGGCAACGCGGTGTGGCTCTCCGCCGAGATGACGAGCCCCTACGCCTTCTACCAGTACTGGGTCAACGTCGAGGACGCGTCCGTCGTCAAGCTGCTGAAGATCTTCACCGACCGCACCCGGGAGGAGATCGCCGAGCTGGAGCGCCAGGTCGCGGACGAGCCCTTCCGGCGCGCTGCGCAGCGCACCCTGGCCGCCGACGTCACGACCCTCGTCCACGGGGCGGCGGCGACCGCCTCCGTCCAGGCCGCCTCCGAGGCGCTCTTCGGCAAGGGGGACCTCGGCGCCCTCGACGCCTCGACCCTGCGGGACGCCACGGCCGAGCTCCCCGGAGGAGAGGTCTCCCCGGGGATGACGATGACCGACGCCCTCGTGGCCGTCGGCCTGGTCGAGTCACGCAACGCCGCACGCCGGGCGATCGGTGACGGCGGTGCCTCCGTCAACGGCACCAAGGTCACCGACCCGGAGATGACGCTGCGTGACGAAGACTTCCTGCACGGCGCCGTGGCCATCCTCAGGCGTGGCCGCAAGTCCATGGCCGCTGCTCGCAAGGCCTGATTGCCCTCTGGCACAACACGATCCGGTATGCCGGCCCCTGTCGCGAGACGCGCGTCCGGAGACGGATTTGTGTTCCGTGGAGAACGTCCTCTAATCTTCTCGACGTCAGCCCGACAGGGAGGAACGGACACCACCGCGTGAGGCCCAGCGCCTTGCACGACGCAGGCCGGTCCCGCGGCAGACCCCAGCAGCTCGACCCGACGGAGACGTCGTCGACGCTGCGGGTGTAGCGCCGCAAGGCGGCTACGCTGGAACCATTCCCCACTGGGCCAGGAACGCGGGAATCGCGGGTTTGGCTGGTTGCCGGAAGGCTGCTACGGTGGGTGCCCCGCTGAGATCCAAGCGCGACGAGGACCGGTTC